>NZ_JACHYV010000030.1:0-81350 GCF_014193135.1 Rhizobium sp. BK049 | reverse complement strand
ATCAAGGCCTTCCACAAACGACTGCGCGCTGCCGGCAAACCACCCAAGGTCGCGCTCGTCGCCGCCATGCGGAAATTCATCGTCATGATCAACACCATCATCAAAAGACGAACCCCATGGAGCGAACCGCAACAACACGGTTGCTGAGGCGCGTAGCCCATGGGGCGAGCCTCGAAGGACACGTCGCAACGCTGCTCCTTGCCTGGATCGCCCACCGGCACACCCGCATTGTCCTTCGAGAGCCCGGCGGGGCGCCTCAGGATGAGGCTCTCTTGAGTGTGGGCGCCTGCTGCTCAAACCATCATCAGCGCCCGCACGAAAGCGGCCGAGGCGAGCAGCGAGACCACGGTTCGCACATGATTCCACCACGTCCAATCCCTGACATAGGAGGTCCAGAGCGCCACCGCCTCCGCCCCGCTGCCGCTGACCTTTTCCAGCGCGTCGTTCATCGGCACGTTGAAGATGATCGTCGAGAGGAAGGAGGCAAACACATAAATGGCTGCACCCGCCAGCATCAGCGCGGACGCGCCGCCGCGCCAGTCGATCACCGCGAGGACGGCGATGACGAGGCAGAGGATCGCCGTCGGCACGAAGAGGCCCATGAAGGGCGAGCGGACGATCGTCACATTGATCGAGTTCATCGCTGCAATGCCCTGTTCGGCCGGGATGCGTGAGAAGGCGCTCATGATGAAGGTCGAGAAGGCGAAGAAGATGCCGGCGACGAGGCCGCTGCCGATGGCGGCTGCGACGAGGGAAAGCATGAGGACGATCTGCATGCCGAAACTCCTTGCGGGATAAATAAGAGAAACTCTCTTATTTGTAAAATCAGATAAACTCTCTTATTCTAATTGTCAACGTGAAGGAGAGCCGATGGCGGAGCAGAGACGCGCAACGCGCAGACGCCAGCAGGACCGTGGCGGCCAGCCGCGCCGCATCCCGCGCCAGCAGCGCGGCCGCGAGCGTTTCGAAAAAATCCTCGCCGTCGCCGCCGAACTGATCGAAAGCCATGGCAGCGACGGCCTGAAGATGAGCGAGATCGTTGAAAAGGCTGGCCTTTCCTTCGGCGCCCTCTACCAGTATTTCCCCGACAAGAGCGCGATTATCCGGACGTTGGCCGAGCGCTTCAACGAAGAGGGCAGGCGCTGTGTCGAGGCGGAACTGGCGAAGGTCGTCGACGCCGCCGCCCTGCCGGCGGCGCTCGCCAACATCGTCGACGAATATTATGCGTTCTTCCGCCGCGAGCCCGTGATGCGCGATATCTGGCATGCGACCCACACCGACAAGCTGCTGCAGCAGGTCGATGCCGAAGACATGGAATTCCATACCCAGGCATTTCTCGCAGTGCTCGTGCGCCTCTGGCCGGATCGGGACCGCAGCGAACTTCAGGCGATCGCCCGGTTGACGATGCAGCTGCTTGCCGCCGCCGCGCGTTCTGCCGTCTCGCTGGATGCAGAGGAGGGCGACCGGACGATTGCCTTGTTCAAGAAGATGCAGGGACCCGATATCGGCCGTCTCTTGCTGGAATAGATCGCCTGCGTCTGGAAACGGTGGGCGCTTGCTGCTATTGCCGGAGACGCAAAACCGAAGGAGAGCCCGATGATCCAGACCGCATTTCCCGACCGCGCCCTGATGGCCGAATTGGTGGCCAAGATGCTCTGGGAGATCAAAGCGGTGCATTTCAATGCGGCTCAGCCTTACAAGCTCTCCTCCGGCATGGCGAGCCCGGTCTATATCGATTGCCGCAAGCTCCTGTCCTATCCGCGCATCCGTTCGACGGTGATGGATTTTGCCGCCAGCACTCTGCTGCGCGATGCCGGTTTCGAGCAGTTCGATTGCATCGCCGGCGGGGAGACCGCCGGCATTCCCTTCGCCGCCCTGCTCGCCGATCGCCTCGGCCTGCCGATGATCTACGTCCGCAAGCAGCCGAAGGGCCACGGCCGCAACGCCCAGATCGAAGGCAATATGCCCGAAGGTTCGCGCGTGCTCGTCATCGAGGATCTGACGACGGCAGGCGGCAGCATGTTCAAGTTCATCGACGCCATTCGCGCCGCCGGCGGCATCGTCGATCATGGCATCGCGCTGTTCTTTTACGGCATTTTCGGCGACCAGCGTTTTGCCGATGGCAAGGTCAGGCTGCATCACATCGCCACCTGGCGCAGCGTCCTTGCGGTTGCCAGGGCAGAGAAGCTTTTCGACGACAAGACGCTTGCAGAGGTCGAGGCCTTTCTCGATGCGCCATTGGCGTGGTCCGCGAGGAATGGTGGAGTGAGTGAGCTTTCGCTCTAATCGGTTGACAAAAGCTCACTTAAGCGCTTGATGAAGATAGAAATGCTGTTGGGAGGAATCCGATGATTTTGTGCTGCGGCGAGGCCCTAATCGACATGCTGCCGAGGGAGACGACGTTAGGCGAAAAGGGCTTTGCGCCCTATGCCGGCGGCGCGATCTTCAACACCGCCATCGCGCTCGGCCGCCTCGGCATCCCCACCGCCTTCTTCACCGGCATTGCCGACGACATGATGGGCGAAATCCTGCTGGCGACGCTGAAGGCGAGCAATGTCGATTACAGCCCATGCGCCATCACCCCGCGCCCTTCGACGATCGCATTCGTCAAGCTCGTCAACGGCCAGGCGACCTATGCCTTCTACGATGAGGGCACAGCCGGCCGGATGATCACCGAGGCCGACCTGCCTGTTCTCGGCGATGATTGCGAAGCCTTGCATTTCGGCGCGATCAGCCTGATCCCGAGCCCCTGCGGCGAAACCTACGAAGCATTGCTCGACCGGGAAGCGGCCCGCCGCGTCATTTCGCTCGACCCCAACATCCGCCCGGGCTTCATCAAGGACAAGCAGGCTCATATGGCCCGCATCCGGCGCATGGCGGCAAAGTCCGACATCGTGAAGTTCTCCGACGAGGATCTCGACTGGTTCGGTCTTTCAGGCGACCATGACGCGCTCGCCGCCCACTGGCTGGCTGAGGGCGCCAAGCTCGTCGTCATCACCAAGGGCGCGGAAGGCGCCTCGGGTTACACCAGGGATCGCAAGGTGACGGTGCCGAGCGAGCGCGTTGCCGTTGTCGACACGGTCGGCGCCGGTGATACCTTCGACGCCGGCGTGCTTGCCTCGCTGAAGAGGGATAATCTGCTGACCAAAGAGCAGGTCGCCTCGCTCGATGAACAGGCGGTGCGCAACGCCCTGACGCTCGGCGCCAAGGCCGCCGCCGTCACCGTTTCCCGCGCCGGCGCCAATCCGCCCTGGGCGCATGAGATCGGGCTTTAAGGCTTAAGCGAGCATCAGCCCCTCATCCGCCTGCCGGCATCGACCGAGGTCGAGCCACGTGTCTCGACCCGTCCTTCGGACCCCTGCTTGCGGGGCGAAGGGGTATAGTCGCGACCTCTCCGTTCCGCCGCCGACATTGCGTGTGGCACGTCCCCCTCGCCCCGTTTACGGGGAGAGGGTTAGGGTGAGGAGCATTTTTAACGCTTCGCCAGCGCCGCAGCCAGCCTTTGCGTCGAGGCCTTCATGCGGATGCGGATGCGGATCGATCAGGAGGCTGCCTGGGGAGCCACGCTACCGCCGAGCTCTGGAGCGGTCATCAGGTCCCGCAGGAAGGTTTCGCACCAGAGCGAGACGTCGTGAGAGAGCAGATGTTCCATCATCATGCTCCAGCGGTCGCGACGCTCCTCGAGCGACATGGCTAGCCCTCTGGCAAGCGCATTGGCCGTGCCCTCGACATCGTAGGGATTGACCAGCAGCGCCCCCTTCAGCTCCCGTGCCGCGCCGGCAAAGCGCGATAACACTAGGACGCCCGGGCGATCCGGATCCTGGGCGGCGACATATTCCTTGGCGACGAGGTTCATGCCGTCGCGCAACGGCGTGACGAGCCCGATCGTCGCCAGGCGGTAGAGACCGGCGAGCACGGTGCGGCTGATCGATCGGTTGACATAGCGGATCGGCACCCAGTCGACCGTTCCGATCGCGCCGTTCACGCGGCCGGCCTGTTCGGCGACCATTTTCTGCATGTGCTCGTATTCGGGGACTTCCGATCGCGATTTCGGCGTGACCTGCAGATAGGTGACCTTGTTCTGATAGGCCGGATTGCTGGTGAGGAAGCGTTCGTACGCTTCCAGACGCTGGATAATGCCCTTCGAATAATCGAGGCGATCGACCCCGATGATCATGTCGCGACCTTCGATGCTGCGCCGGGTCTTCTGCACCATCACATTGTCTGCGGCTCGCTCTGCGAATTCGGCGAAGGCTGCGGTCTCGATGCCGATCGGATAGGCACCGGCCTTGAAGATCCGCCCGTGAGAATCGAACAATCCGTTTCCGAGGTCGTCGCCGATGCCCTCCCGCCTCAGGTAACCGGCGAAGTTCTGCAGGTCGTAATCGGTCTGGAAGCCAACGAGGTCGTAATGAGAAAGGCCGCGCATGATTTCTTCATGGACCGGCATGGTGACGAGAATATCGGCGGGCGGCCAGGGAATGTGCAGGAAGAAGCCGATCCGGTTCTTCAGCCCCATTTGCCGCAGTTCGGCGGCCAGCGGGATGAGATGGTAATCATGAACCCAGATGATGTCGTCCGGCTGGATCATCGGCGCCAGTCGATGCGCGAAAAAGCGGTTGACGCGGAAATAGCCGGCCATCTCCTTTCGGCCATATTCGGCGAGATCGAGGCGGTAATGACAGATCGGCCAGAGAACGCGGTTTGCAAAGCCGCGGTAATATTCCTCGACGTCGGTGTCGGTGAGATCGGTCAGCGCATAGGTAATGTTGCCCTTCTGCAGCAGCGACAGCGCGCTAGGCTCCCTGTCTCCGCTCGACTCTCCCGACCATCCCATCCAGATGCCGCCGCGCGCCTGCAGGGCTGCCTGCAGCGCGACGGCGAGGCCACCGGCCGCAGCACTCCCATCCTTGGCCGGCATGGGAACACGATTGGAAACGACGATAAGACGGCTCATGAGCTTCCTTTAGCGAAGATGGATCGGGAAAACGCTCTGTGCCAGGGTTCCGGGGAGCCTCCGGGGCGGGGCAAGGCTAATGCAGGGCAGGCGCCGCCATCAAAAGAGCAGATCCGGAAGCGAATTGCCCGGTGTATAGACCAGCGGAAACAGTGGAACGGGGTATCGTCCCCGGTTTGATAGGTCATGTCGTCGGAAGTACCATGCGCACAGATTTTGCTTGAATCTAGGGCGATGGCGGCGAATTGAAAGAATTCTTTCTACAATTTTCTATTAGTAGAACATTCAATCCGGTTTTTGCAGGGCAGCGGCGCCAAGCCCGCCGAAATCAATCTAATCATTTGCGGCCATTATGACGATCTGGCGGCCGCCCCTCATCCGCCTGCCGCCACCGACCGCGGTCGAGCCACGGGTCTCGACCCGTCCTTCGGACCCCCGCCCGCGGGGAGAAGGGAACATGCCGCGACCTCTCCGTGCCCCACCCAGTTTTCACAGGGCACGTCCCCTCGCCCCGTTTACGGGGAGAGGGTTAGGGTGAGGGGCGACAGGGCAAAAACCTCTCCATATTCACTTCGCAAGCTTCGCCAGCGCCGCGACCAGGCCCTGGGTGGAGGAATCATGGCTCGCCGCGCTCTGCTTGCCCTCGACGACGGGCAGCAGGCCCGTCGCCAGTTCCTTGCCGAGCTCGACGCCCCACTGGTCGAAGGAGTTGATGCGGAAGAGCACGCCTTCGACGAAGACGCGATGTTCGTAGAGCGCGATCAGGCGGCCGAGGGCGTAAGGGGTCAGCTTGTCGTAGACGAAGGTGATCGACGGACGGTTGCCCTGGAAGACGCGGTGCGGCGCGATGAAATCGGCCTTCTTGTCGTCCATGCCTTTGTCGGTCAGCTGCTTCTTGGCTTCCGCGAAGGTGCGACCCTTCATCAGCGCCTCGGACTGGGCAAGCACGTTGGAGATCAACAGCTGGTGCTGGTGGCGCAGTTCCGGCTCGAAGGCATTGGCGGCGATCATGAACTCGGCCGGGATGATGCTCGTGCCCTGGTGAATGAGCTGATAGAAGGCGTGCTGGCCATTGGTGCCGGGTTCGCCCCAGACGACCGGGCCGGAATTGCCCTCGACCGGCGTACCGTCGACGGTCACGCCCTTGCCGTTGGATTCCATGTCGAGCTGTTGCAGATAGGCCGGGAAACGCGACAGGCGCTGGTCGTAGGGCAGGATGGCGCGGGTCGGGTAGCCGAGCACATTACGGTGGTAGAATCCGATCAGGCCGAGCAGCATCGGCAGGTTCTCGGTAACCTGCGCCTTACGGAAATGATTGTCGACCGCGTGCGCGCCGTCGAGAAACTTGCCGAAATTCTCCGGGCCGATGGCGATCATCAGCGGCAAGCCGATCGCCGACCAGATCGAATAGCGGCCGCCGACCCAGTCCCAGAAACCGAAGACACGGGCGCTGTCGATGCCGAAGGCGGCGACCTTGTCGAGCGCCGTCGAGACGGCGGCGAAATGGTGCTGCACGGCTGCTTCGCCGAGCGCCTTGGCAATAAAATTGCGCGCCGTCTGCGCATTGGTCATCGTCTCGACTGTCGTGAATGTCTTAGAGGCGACGATGAAGAGCGTCGTCTCCGGCCGCACCAGCTTCAGGATATCGGCGATATGAGCGCCGTCGATATTGGAGACGAAATGGGAGCGCGGGCCGTCATGGAAGGGGGCAAGCGCCAGCGTCGCCATAACGGGGCCGAGATCCGAGCCGCCGATGCCGATATTGATGACATCGGTGATCGCCTTGCCGGTGGCGCCCTTCAGCGTGCCGGAGCGGATCTCGTCGGCAAACTTGCCCATGGCGGCAAGCACGGCGTTGACGTCAGGCATGACGTCCTTGCCGTCGACGAGGACAGGCGTGTTGGACCGGTTGCGCAGCGCGGTATGCAGGACGGCGCGGTCCTCGGTGAAATTGATGGCCTTGCCGGAGAACATCTCCTCGCGCTTCTTTTCGACGCCGCCCTCTTCGGCGAGCTTGACCAAGAGCTTGAGGATCTCGTCGTTCACCGCCGTCTTGGAATAATCCATCAGCAGATCGTCGAGCGAGACGGAAAAGCGCGAAAAGCGCTGCGGATCGGCGGCGAAGGCGGCGCGGAGATCGGTCGCCTTGGTGGCGTCAGCAGTGCTTTTCAGCTGTTCGACGATGGCGTTCATGGGAGGCTCCTTTTGAGGCGGAAAGGTTGCGGAAACTATTCGCTTTCTCAGGCGCAAATCAAGTTCAGCCGTCACTCCAATATGAAAAAAGCCACCCGCGGCGAGCGGATGGCTTGAATTTCATCACAGTGTCCCAAATTCAGACGCGCAGGTCCTTGCGCAGGATCTTGCCGACAGGCGATTTCGGCAGTTCGGTGCGGAATTCGATGAAGCGCGGGCGCTTGTAATTGGTCAGGTTGGCGATGCAATGGGCCTTTACCTCCGCTTCCGTCAGATTCGGATCCTTTCTGACGACGAAGAGTTTTACCGCCTCGCCGGAATGGCCGTCCGGCACGCCGATCGCCGCGGCTTCGAGGATGCCGGCATGCATGGCGGCGACTTCCTCGATCTCGTTCGGATAGACGTTGAAGCCGGAGACGAGGATCATGTCCTTCTTGCGGTCGACGATCTTGGTGTAACCGCGCTCGTCCATGAAACCCATGTCGCCCGAGCGGAAATAGCCGTCTGATGTCATCACCCGCGCCGTTTCCTCCGGCTTCTGCCAATAGCCGGCCATCACCTGCGGCCCGCGGATGCAGATCTCGCCGATTTCGCCTGCTGGCAGCGAACGGCCGTCCTCGTCGCGAATGTCGAGTTCGGTGGAGGGCAGCGGCAGGCCGATCGAGCCGGTGAACTCGACCGAATCGAAGCGGTTGGCGGTGGCGACAGGCGATGTCTCGGAAAGGCCGTAGCCTTCAGTTATCGAAGTGCCAGTCATAGCAAGCCAGCGCTCGGCGACCGGGCGCTGGACAGCCATGCCGCCGCCAAGCGACATGACGAGCGAGGAGAAATCGAGCTTGGCGAATTCGGCATTGTTCATCAGCGCGTTGAACAGCGTGTTGAGGCCGGGGAAGATGTGAATGTTGGACTTTCCGAACTCCTTGACGAGGCCGGGAATGTCGCGCGGATTGGCGATCAGGATATTGTGGGCGCCGAGCGACATGCCCATAAGCGAATTCACCGTCAGCGCGAAGATGTGGTAGAGCGGCAGCGCGCAGAGGAAATTCAGCACCTCCGGCTGCTTCTTGCGCTGGAAAGCCGACCGCAGCCACAGCGACAGCTGCAGCTTGTTGGCGAGCAGGTTCTGATGTGTCAGCACCGCGCCCTTGGCAACGCCCGTTGTGCCGCCGGTATATTGCAGGAAGGCGATGTCTCCACCCGTCAGCGCGACCGGCTGGAGACTTTTCCTTGCGCCTTCGCTGAGCACCTGACTGAAGCTCTTATGCTGCGGGATCGACCAGGAGGGAACGAGCTTTTTGACCTTGCGCACGACGAAATTGACCATCAGCCCCTTCGGCCCCAGCATTTCGCCGAGCGAAGTGACGACGACATGGCGCAGGTCGGTCTTGTTGAGGACCTGCTCGACGGTGCGGGCGAAATTCTCCAGCACGAAGATCGCCTTGGCGCCGGAATCACGCAACTGGTGTTCGAGTTCGCGCGGCGTATAGAGCGGATTGACATTGACGACCACCAGGCCGGCCCGCAGGATCGCATAGGTGGCGACGGGGTTCTGCAGCACATTCGGCATCATCACCGCGACGCGGTCGCCTTTCTCGAGGCCGATGCTCTGCAGCCAGGCGGCGACCTTGCGCGTCTGGCTTTCGAGCTCGCGATAGCTCATCGCCTTGCCCATGCTGGAAAAAACCGTCCGGTCGGCGTAACGGGCGCAGGATTTTTTCAGAAGTTCGGCGAGCGAGGCATGTTCCAGCGGCGGCAGTTCGGCCGGAACCATATCGGGATAGGTGGCAAGCCAGGGCTTGTCCGCTTTTGCTCCGTTCGGATGGACGGAAATGCTGCTCATCGTCTCTCTCTCTCCCTTGCGGCCGCCGCGCCGATCGAATCGTGGTCGACCGGTCCGCAATTGACCGGAAGCATCCTCCATCTTCCAGTCCCGCAGCTTATGCCATTGCCTGTATGGTTCAAGCCGTATGAAAGCTATACTAACCTTGACGTAAACGTCAACACTGGCCCATCGCGGTGGTCGAAAGGGTGGGAACTTTGAGTCCGCAATGGCGTTGACCCTTCATACCAACCATGAGGAAACACCCAAAGGAGGTTCAAATGTTGAATCAGGACACCGACGCCAGCCGCCGTGACCCGAACACCAAGGAAACGCATTCGCTGATCGCCAGCGACCGCGTCGAAGGCACCCGAGTCTATGGCCCTGATGGCCGGCATATCGGCTCGATCGAACGCCTGATCATCGGCAAGCGTGATGGCCGCGTCGCCTATGCCGTGCTGAGCTTCGGCGGCTTCCTGGGCATCGGTCACGATCACTATCCGCTGCCCTGGGAAAAGCTGAACTACGACACCCAGCTGGACGGTTATCGAATCGACCTGACCAAGGAGCAGATCGAAGGCGCACCCAGCTATTCGGACGATGACGACACCTGGTACAACGATAATGGCCGCCGGGTCTATGATTATTACGGCGTGCCGCCCTACTGGATGTAATCTCGTCCGATGGACCGAGCTGGAAGGGCCCCGTTAGCAGCGGGGCCTTTTTGGTGTTGGTGATGTCGTGAGCTTGGCGGCCCTTCATCCGGCTGCCGCCACCTTCTCCCCGTAGACGGGGCGAAGGGACCATGCCGCAAGCTCTCCGTTCCCACCAAACTCTCGCAGGGTACGTCCCCTCTCACCGCAAGCGGGGAGAGGGCTAGGGTGAGGGGCAGTCACTGGCGCGAACCGGCAACAAGATCATTGGCCGATCGCAGCACGGTGCCGACGGTGATATCTTCTGCCTTGATCGCCTTTACCGTCTTCACCGCAAACACATGGCTCTCGCCCGGCAACAACGTCACCAGCATGGAATCCACAACCGCCTCCGCATCCAGCCGATCCGCCATCAGGCAGAGGTCCTTGAGAAAATTCTCCGCCGTCACCGTGATGGCGAAGCCCCCGTCGATCCCGGTGACATCGACGCTCAGCCGCGGCGCTGGCAGGGCGAGGTCGATATCCTCGACGAAATAGTGAAACGCCCGCCGGTCCAGCATCTCGACGACAACGACTTCGTCCTTCGGTAAGTTCGGAGTGACGATATCGCTCGGCAGCGGAAACTCTTTCGCTTCGAAACGGTCGCAGAGCAGCCGCCAGAATTCGAATTCGGCGAGCACGGTTCCATCGAGCGTCAAACGCTTGCCGGCAATCTTCGCCCGCCAGAACAGCGTTCTCTCGTTGACGGCGACCGCAGCCAGTCCGCCCTCGCGTGGCTGGATCGTCAGCAGGCGCGGATCATAGGCTGATTTCAGCGCATACCAGAGCGGCTTGCGGCGTCCGGCCGAGTCAAGCGCGGCCCAGGAGGTCACCGGCCAGCAGTCGTTGAACTGCCAGACCACCGCGCCCTTGCAGATAGCCCGATGCGAGCGCATGTGCTCGATGCCGAAACGGATGGCGCGCGCCTGGTTGAGCTGGGTGGCGAAGTGCCAGTCCTCCATCGTCTTCGGTTCCGGCAGATGGCCGGCAAGACCGCGGATCAGCTTGTCATTGCCCAGCGTTGCCTTCTGATGATGGAAAACGCCGTTCGACTGCGGCGTCAGCGGCTGATCGTGCACGCTCTGTTCGATCGTCGCCCAATTTGCTGGCGCCTGCCAGCCGAATTCGGAGCAGAATCGCGGGATATAGTTGCGGTAGATCTCGTAGCCGACATCGTTCCACACGTCCCAGATATGTTTGCAGCCATGTCCGTCGGCATTGGGTTCGATCTCCATCGAGCCGGAATAGGGGCTGCCGGGATAATAGGGCCGGTCGGGATCGAGCTCGCGGCAGAGCTTCGGCAGCAGGTCGAGATAATAGCCGAGCCCCCAGCTCTCGCCGGCCCTGATGACCGGCCGCCAGCCCCATTCGTCGAAGCCCCAGATATTCTCGTTGTTGCCGTTCCAGAGGATCAATGAGGCATGCGGCATCAGCCGCGCGACATTGTCGCGCACCTCCGCCTCGGCCTCGCTTCGAAGCGGCTCCTCCTCGGGATAGGCGGCGCAGGCAAAGAGGAAATCCTGCCAGACCAGCATGCCGGCCCGGTCGCAGGCAGCGTAGAACTCATCACGCTCGAAGATGCCGCCGCCCCAGACGCGCAGCATATGGATATTGGCGGCCTTCGCCTCGCCGATCCGTGCGGCATAACGCTCGGGCGTCACCCGCGAGGGGAAACAATCGTCGGGAATCCAGTTGGCGCCGGCGATGAACAGCGGCACGTCGTTGATGACGAAGGTGAAGGCCGAGCCGTGCTCGTCGGCCGAGGTATCGAGCCTGAGCGAACGGAAGCCGAGCTCGCGCTCGAAGCTGTCGAGCAGATCGCCGCTGGCCTCGTCGATCAGCGTGAGCATCAGCGGATAGAGCGGCTGCGCACCGAGATGGTGCGGCCACCAGAGCTGCGGCGAGGGCAGCGTGATCTGGAACGAAACCTCGTCTTCGCTGGCGGCCACCGCCACCGCCGTCGTCACGCCGCCGATTGCGGCAACCAGCAGGCACGCCCCAGCTTTGCCATGGCGCGCCAGCCTCGCATGCACCGTCACCAGCCCGTCGCCGCCGGCAAGGCTTGCAGACACCCGCGTCTCGGCAAGCCGCGCCCGGTCCCAGCTTTCCAGACGCACCGGCTTCCAGACGCCGGCCGTCACCAGCGTTGGCCCCCAGTCCCAGCCGAAATTGCGGGCCATCTTGCGCATCAGATTGCCCGGCCCCGGATAGTTGTTGGGGCGGTAGCCGTAATGTTTCTCCATCTCCGCGCCATAGGCATAGGCGGAGCGGAAGGTGACGGAGAGTTCGTTTGCGCCGGCCTTCAGCAGCCCGGAAACATCGAAACGGTAGGTGCGGTGCATGTTGAAAGTGCGGCCGATCTCTTCGCCGTTGAGGCGGATGACGGCGATCGTATCAAGCCCGTCGAAGACGAGCTCATGCACTCTGCCCTCATCCGGCGCGGCCTCGAACCGGCAGCGATAGGTCCAGTCGGTCTTGCCGATCCAGTCATTGGTGATCTCGTTGACGTCGATATAGGGATCGGCGATCAGCCGGTTGGCGAGAAGGTCGGTATGGACGCAGCCCGGCACCGTCGCCGGTATCGCATCCGGCAGTCCCGGCCTTCCTGTATCGTTGCAGTGAAGCGTCCAGCCGGAATCGAGCGCAGTTTTCGCAATCATCTTATGTCCTAGAGAAACCGCCCGTGGCGCTGCAGCACCTCGATCTTGTAGCCGTCGGGATCGCTGACGAAGAAGAACAGGCCGAACAACTTGCCGTCGCGGTTGAGCTCCACCAGCTCGCCGGGTTTAAGCCCCAGTTTCACCATGCGCTCGCGCTCAATGGCAACTTCTTCGACCGAAACGGCGAGATGGCCATAGCCTTTGCCGAGATCATAGGGTTCGGTGCGGCCCTTGTTGACGGTCAGCTCCAGCTCGAATCCGGTCTCGGCATTGCTCAGATAGATCAGCGTGAAGGTGTCGAAGTCGACGCGGTCGGCGACCGTAAGACCGAACGCCTTGCTGTAGAAGTCGACCGAGCGCGCCTCGTCGAGAACACGGATCATGGAGTGGATCATCTTCGCCAATTCTGCCTCCCATTGCGTCGATCACGGCAGCCGTGGTAGCGGTCATCTTAAGCCGCGCGCAAGCCGATTCTTTGCGTGATCGCCGCTTCGACGAGGCCCATGGCGTCATAGATCAACACTGCCATCAGGCCGACGATCAGCCCGCCCTGCAGGATGAAGGCGGTATTGTCCGATATCAGCCCGGCGATGATCACCTCGCCGAGGCCCTTGGCCGCAACCGTCGAGCCGATCGTTGCCGTGCCGATATTGATCACCGTCGCGACCTTCAGCCCTTCGAGGATCAGCGGCAGGGCAAGCGGCAGCTCGACGCGGAAAAGACGTTGCGTGCCGTTCATGCCCATGCCGTCGGCGGCGTCGAGCACCTGCGGAGACACCTGTTTCAGGCCGGCGACGGTGTTTTCGAAGATCGGCAGCAGGCCGTAGAGGAAGAGCGCGATCAGCGTCGGCATGGCGCCGAAGCCGGTGGCGGGCACGGCGAGCGCCAGCACCGCGACGGGGGGGAAGGTCTGCCCGGCATTGGCGATGGCGCGCGACAGCGGCAGGAAATCGGCGCCGCTTTGCCGCGTCACGAAGATGCCGCCGAGAACGGCAAGCACGGCGCTGCAGGCGATCGAGCCGACGACGAGCTGCAGATGTCCGAGCGCGAGCGAGGCAAGGCTGTTCTGCGTATAGACCGCGGGCGCATTATTGTTCGTTAGCGGCACAAACAGGAAGGAAAGCCAATCCGTCTTGAACAGCAGGATGAGCAGCAGGGCAAGCGCGGCCACGCGGAAAAAATTGGCGGCGACGAGTTTCATGCCTTGCGGCCCAGTTCGAGCAGCCGCGCCATCGAGATCGATCCCACAGGCGCCTTTTCGCCGTCCTGCACCGCCGCCTCGTCGACCCCCTGCCAGATCATTTCGGCCAGCGCGTCGCGCAGGCTGAGCGACTGCGGCAAGGCATAGGAAAGACCGCCCTTGGCCGGCTCCATGCTCTCCTTCAGCGGCAGCAGCGACATCAGCTTCAGCGCGCGGTCGGAGGTGCCGGTCAGCTGCTGCACGAAGGGATCGGCGGGTTCGGTGAGGATCTTTTCCGGCGTCGAGCATTGCAGCAATCGGCCCTTGCTCATCACCGCGATCTGATTACCGAGATGGAAGGCCTCGTCCATATCGTGGGTGACGAGGATGATGGTTGTGCCGAACTGCTTCTGGATCGCCAGCAGGTCGTCCTGCGCCTTGCCGCGGATGACGGGATCGAGCGCGCCGAAGGGCTCGTCCATCAACAGCAGTTCCGGTTCGGCGGCCAGCGCCCGCGCGACGCCGACGCGCTGCTGCTGGCCGCCGGAAAGCTGATGCGGATATTTGTCGGCGAACTCAGCCGGATCGAGGTTGAAAAGCCCGAGCAGCTCCTCGACGCGGGCGGCGATACGTTTGGAATCCCATTCGAGCAGCTGCGGCACGGTGGCGATATTCTGCGCCACGGTCCGATGCGGAAACAGGCCGTGGCCTTGGATGGCATAGCCGATCTTGCGGCGAAGTTCGGTGACCTCGACATCCATCACATTCTGCCCGCCGACGAAAATCTCGCCTTCGCTGATCGGCACCAGCCGGTTGATCATCCGCATCAGCGTCGATTTGCCGGAGCCCGATGTGCCGACGATGACGGTGATCTCGCCCTTCTCGACACGCATCGAGACCCTGTCGACGACAGTGGCCGCACCGTAGCGCTTGGTGACGTTGCTGATCTCGATCATGCTCATGCGGAGGGCCCCCGGATGCTGTCGATGACCGCATCAAGGATGACGGCCGATGAGAAGGCGAAGAAGACGGTCGGCACGGCGCCAAGCAAGACGAGGTCCATCGCGGTCTGGCCGAGCCCCTGGAAGATGAAGATGCCGAAACCGCCGCCGCCGATCAGCGCGGCGATCGTCACCATGCCGATCGCCTGCACCAGCACGATGCGGATGCCGGTGAGGATGACCGGAAAGGCGAGCGGCATGTCGATGCCGGTAAGGATCTGCCGGCGGGTCAGCCCCATGCCGGCCGCCGCATCGCGCACGGAGGCATCGACGCCCTGCAGGCCGACGACGGTATTGGCGACGATCGGCAGCAGCGAATAGAGCACCAGCGCGATCAATGCCGGCGCCGTACCGATGCCGCGGATGCCGACAGCGGCCGCCAGCGGCACATGGGTGGCGAGATAACCAAGCGGGAGCATCAACAGGCCGAAGAGGGCGAGACTGGGGATCGTCTGGATGAGGCTCAGGCCCTGCAGAACGACGGCGCGCAGTTTCGGCACCCAGAAGCAGAGGATCCCGAGCGGCAGGCCGAGAACGATGGCGATAACAAGCGAGCCCAGCGCCAGCAGCAGATGCGAAAATGCCTCCGTCCGGAACTGCGCCGCCCTCGTGGAAAATTCCTTCATGATCGACAGGCTGTCGAGCAGGCCGGAGGCGAGGAAGGTGAAGAGCAGCGCCGTGTAAGCTGCCAGCGCTGCCACCCGCATCCAGGGCGCCAGCCGGATTTTGACCAGCGCGTCCGAGATGATCAGCCCGATCACCGCAAACAGCAGCCAGAAACCGCCGCCGGGCGTCATGCGCGCCACCGTGCTGCCGGGCGGCGTCGCCGCGGTCGAGACGAGGCCGATCGCCGCGACCAGCGCCGCCAGGCAAAACGTGGCGACCACAAGCCGCGCCACTGCATTGGCGAGGAACAAGGTGGCTAAGGCGGTCAGGACGAGGAGGACGATAAGGACAATGACGGAGGGCTGGGGAAGAAGCTGCGTCAGCAGCATCGGCTTGCCGGCGGCGATGCGGTTCGCCTTGACATAGATGAAGGGCATCAGCGCCGTCGCCGCAATGCCGCCGGCCACCAGAACCACGCCGAGCCGGTCCAGCCTGCGGACCGCTGAGGTTTCTTCCATCAATCCAACCCTGTCTGGCCTGTCGGCAAAGGGAGGCTCCGCCCGCGAGGGGCGGAGCGGGCGATGATTACTTCAGGAAGCCTTTTTCCTTCAGATAGGCTTCGGCGACGGACTTTGCGGGCTCGCCGTCGACCTGGATCTTGGCGTTGAGCTTGCGCAATTCGTCGGCGCTCAGGCTCTTGAAGATCGGCGAGAGGATTTCCTCGATCTCCGGATTGGCCTTCAGCACCTCCTCGCGGATGATCGGAGTCGGCGCATAGACCTGCTGCACGCCCTTGTCGTCTTCGAGAACGGTGAGCTCGGCCGCCTCGATCGCGCCGTCGGTGCCATAGACCATGGCGGTGTTGACGCCGTTCGTCTGGTCGGCGGCCGCCTTGATCGTCGCCGCGGTATCGCCGCCCGAGAGCACGACCGTCTGGTCGGGCTTCAGCTGGAAGCCGTAGGTCGTCTGGAAGGCGGGCAGCGCGCCGGCGGAATTGACGAACTCGGCCGAAGCCGCAAGTTTGACGGCGCCGCCGCCGGCGACCCATTTGCCGAAGTCCGACATGGTCTTCAGCTTGTTCGGCACGGCGACGTCGTTGCGCACAGCAAGCGCCCAGGTATTGTTGGCCGGCGACGGCGTCAGCCAGACGATCTTGTTGGCTTCGTAATCGAGCTTCTTCGCCAGCTCGTAACCCTGCTCGTTGTTCTTCCAGGCGGCGTCGTCGGCCTTGTTGAAGAAGAAGCCGGCATTGCCGGTATATTCGGGATAGATATCGATTTCACCTGCGGTGATCGCCTTGCGCACCACGGGTGTGGCGCCAAGCGCGATACGGTCCTGCGTCTTGATGCCGTTCGCTTCGAGTGCCAGCGCGATGACATTGCCGAGCAGCGTGCCCTCGGTATCGATCTTCGACGAGACGACGACGTCTGCGGCCTGAACCGTACCCGCCGCGAAGGCGGAGAGTGAAACGGCAAGTGCGAGTTTCTTCAGCATGGAATATCCCCTTTTAAACACCGTTGATAAGGCTCAAGCCCGGGAGCTTGCGCGCAGGAAATCCGCCGGCGAGGGCGGTGAGGCCGCCATCATCCGAATTGCGTGCGTCATGGAAATAGCGTGCCTACCCGAAAAATCGATGCAAGCCCCCTCCAGTATTTGCGGTCGCGCTGACGATTATGGCGGCGAACGCATCTCCCTGCGCGGAAACGCAT
This sequence comes from Rhizobium sp. BK049, assembly GCF_014193135.1. Taxonomy (NCBI): domain Bacteria; kingdom Pseudomonadati; phylum Pseudomonadota; class Alphaproteobacteria; order Hyphomicrobiales; family Rhizobiaceae; genus Rhizobium; species Rhizobium sp. BK049. The sequence goes on along the minus strand of NZ_JACHYV010000030.1, from coordinate 64,533 downwards.
TCCCTTTTCCAGGGCCGGCGCGATTTGTTTTTGTCCCCTTGCGTGTTTCCACGGTGTTCCGGTGCTCTTTTTGCGAAAACATCGCCGCCCGGATTTTTATGTGCAGACGATAGAACGCCGATCCTCAGGCGGGGATATCTTTTTTGCCGAACACATCATATCGTCCGGTTTTTCCAGCGCTTTCGGAGCGAGTTCTTTGCATCTGGGTGCCCTTTTCATTGCCGGCCATGTCCTGAGTTCCGGCTCGGTCCGCGAGACCGCGCGCCGCTTCCAGCTGTCGCCCTCCACCGCCTCGACGGCGATCCGCCAGCTTGAAACCGAATTGGCGATGAAGTTGACGGAACGTTCGTCGGGCGAGCTGGCGACGCTGCTCGCAAGCGACAGGGTGCAGGAAGGGCTGGAGCAGATCACTGCTGCGATCGGGCAGCTTCATCAACTCGTGGGCCATGAGAGCGCGACCGCCGGGGCTTACGAATCCTGGGCGTCGCGTATTCCCGTCAAGGTCGTCGCGATCGAGCGTTTTCTCGAGGTGGCTGACCAGGGCAGCATCAACCGCGCCGCCCGCCGCCTTCGCTTGGGGCAACCGCAGCTTTCGCTGCAGCTTGCCAATCTCGAGAAGTTCCTTGGTCGCCGCCTGTTCGAGCGGCAGGCGCAGGGTTCGGTGCTGACGGAGGAGGGCCGGCACGCCTACCAGATCTTCATGGCGATCAGCCAGGCGTGGAACGATCTGAAACAGGCTGCAGACGAGCGCTACCGGCGCACCGCCCGATCGCTGCGCATCGGCTCGATCATCCCGACCGGATCGGAAAGCTGGGTGGCGCGCTGCTTGGGCTTGCTCGTTTCCGAGTGGAATGCGCACCGCAGCAACAATGCGATCTCGCTGGTCTCGATGACCGCCGACGACCTGCGCGAGGCGCTGAAAAGCGGCCGCATCGATGTCGCCATCCTGGATTCGGTCTTCGGCCTCGAGCACTTCCGGCATCGCGAACTGCTGCAGACCGACATGGTGGTGATCGCGCCGCCGCAAAGCACGCAAACCTCGGTCGCCGAACTCGTCGCCGCGCATGCGATCTGCACGCCGAGCCCGCGCACCGGCCTCGGCCACGCGGCCATGGCCTTCAGCGACGAGCGCGCACCCGACCGGCGCTTGCGCAGCCGGGATATCACCGCGGCGGATTCGCTGCCTGTCATCGTCGACCTCGTCGCCAATCACGGCTACGTCTCCTTCCTCGGCCGCGTCAGCGCCATGCCGATCGCCGACAAGGTGCGCATCGTCGATCTCGACGAGCGTCTACCGATGTCCTATCACGTCGCCTTCAACCATCGAAAAGCCGCTGCCGATGCCTGCGAGATGATCATCGCTGCGGCTGCCAGAATGACGTCGGAAACGGCCGCGCACATCACAAGACAGGTCGACGGAGCCAGGGAGACTGCATGACGATTTCGCTCGAAGTATGCGTCGACAGCGCCGCGGGTCTCGCTGCCGCGATCGAAGGCGGCGCCGGCCGCATCGAGCTCTGCTCGGCGCTGGAGCTCGGCGGCCTGACGCCACTGCCGAGCCTGATGCGGATCGCTGCCCGGGCGCCCGTTCCGATCTATGCCATGATCCGCCCGCATGCCGGCCCCTTCATTTTCGACGGCCTCGACGAGCAGGCGATGATGCTCGACATCGAGGCGGTGCGCGCCGCCGGCCTCGCCGGCGTCGTCATCGGCGCCAACCGCCCGGACGGCACGCTCGACCTGCCGCTGATCCGCCGGCTGAAAGCGCATGCCGTCGGCCTCGGTTCGACGCTGCACCGCGCTTTCGACCTGGTGCCGGACGCCGATCAGGCGCTGGAACAGGCAATCGAACTCGGCTGCGAACGCATCCTTACCTCCGGCTGCGCGGTCAAGGCCGCCGATGGGATCGACACGCTGAAGCGTCTTTCGGAGAAAGCGGCCGGCCGCATCTCGATCATGCCCGGCAGCGGCATCCGCCCCGCCAATGTCGGCGAAATTCTCCGTGCGACCGGCGCCCGGGAAGTGCATGGATCCTGCAGCTCGCCGGTCGAAAGCGCCGATCCGCGCGCGGTGGCGTTTGGTTTCGAGGCGAAGAGCACGAACCGGACGGATGTCGCTGTGGTCAGGCAGATGTGTAGGGCGATCGAGGGAGCGGGTTAAGTTCGCCCTTGGTCCCGTAAACGGGCGAAGGACAAGCCGCAGCCTCTCGATTCCCTCTTCTCCCCAGCGGGGAGAAGGTGCCCGTAGGGCGGATGAGGGGGCCGCCAACGCCGGTTTTTCCGATAAGGTTACCGGCCTCCGACGGCAACGGCGTCCTTCGATCGTGTGCCCCTGCGTGCGGGATAGTTTTGAACGTGCGGGTGTTCCGTGTGGCCCCCTCATCCGACCCTTCGGGTCACCTTCTCCCCGCTGGGGAGAAGAGGATATGCCGCACCGTCTCCGTTCCCCACGTCCCCTTGTAAAAACAGTCACGCCCCGGCAGGAATTACCTACCCCCCAACCCGAATCACCGCCTTGATCAGCCCGCTCTTCTCATGCGCCCAGCGGGCGAGATCGCGCGGCGCATTATCGAGCGTCGTGCGGTGGGTGATCAGCTTGTCCACCGGCACAAGCCCCTTGGCAATCGAATCCGCCACATGCTCGAAGTCGGCACGCGTGGCGTTGCGGCTGCCGATCAACATCATTTCGCGCTTGTGAAATTCGGGGTCGGAGAAGCGGATATCGTCCTTGACGACGCTGACCAGCACTAGTGCGCCGCCATGGGCGACGAAGGAGAAGGCTTTCTCCATCGACGGACCATAACCCGTCGCGTCGAAGACCACATCGAAACCGTCGCCATTGGTTTTTTCCCGCACAGCATTCGCGGTTCCTTCATCGGCGACGATGCCGGAGGTGAAGCCGAAGCGTTCGGCGGCCATCTGCAGCCGCTCGGCGCTGGTATCGAGCAGCGTTACGTCATGGCCGGCGATGCGCGAGAAGATCGCCGCGCCGAGCCCGATCGGCCCGGCGCCGATGACGAGCGAGCGCGCGCCGGCACCGGCCAGCGAGCGGCGCACCGCATGAGCGCCGATCGCCAGAAACTCCGTCGTCGCCGCCGCCTCGAGGCTCAGGCCCTTGGCGGGATAAAGATTATCGGCGGGAACGGAGATCTCCTCGCAGAAGGCGCCGTCGGTATGAACGCCGAGCACCTTGATGTTGGTGCAGCAATTCGGCTTCCCCTTGATGCAGGCGACACATTGGCCGCAGGAGAGATAGGGGTTGACGATGACCGATGTGCCGGCCGCAAGCGCGACACCGTCGCCCGCCTCGATCACCGTCGCCGAGATCTCGTGCCCCATGACCCGGGGATATTCGAGGAAAGGGTGCTTGCCCTCGAAGATATGATAATCGGTGCCGCAGATGCCGACATGGCTGACGGCCAACCGCACCCAGCCGGGCGCCGGCGCGGCGGGTGATGGGCGGTCGATGATGTCGAGCACGCCGGGTTCCCGGCAAACAACTGCTTTCATGACAGGTCTCGCATTCTTCGTTCTTTACTCTGTGTCGGCCACTGCTGTTCGGTCCGTGCGGAAAACTTGCCCCTCACCCCACCTTATCGGGGTCGAGCCACTCGTCTCGACCCGTCCTGCGGACCCCCGCAAACGGGGCGAGGGGACGTGCCAAACGAGGCGTTGGCGGGACCGAGAGGTTTCGGCTATCCCCCTTCGCCCCGTTTACGGGGAGAAGGTGCTGGCAGGCGGATGAGTGGCGGCAGGCGGACGATTTCCTGCCCGCCGCTCAGCTGCTCTTGCGGCGGCGCAGCTGGTCAAAGAAGACGATCACGATGATCAGCAGACCGGTGATGATGCGCTGCCAGAAGGAGTTGACGTTCAGAAGGTTCGCGCCGTTGTTGATGGTGGCGAGAATGAAGGCGCCGATCAGCGGGCCGTGCACGGAACCGACGGCGCCGAACAGGCTGGTGCCGCCGATGACCGACGAGGCGATTGCCTGCAGTTCCCAGCCGTCGGCCTGTGTCGCATTGCCGATCGCGATGCGCGAGGCGAGCAGCACGCCGACGAAGGCGGCAAAGCCGGCCGAGAGGATATAGGCGAGATAGATCATGCCCTTGACGTTGACGCCGGAAAGCCGCGCGGCTTCCGCATTCGAACCGACCGCGAAGAGATAGCGGCCCCAGCGGCTCAGATGCAGGAAGACGAAGGAGGGCGCCGCCACCAGGATGACCATCCAGAACAGACTGGGAATGCCGAGAAAATCGGCGCGGGCGAAATTGCTGAAGCTCTCGTCGGTGATGCTGATCGTCGAACCGTTGGTGATCAGGAGGCCGATGCCGCGCAGCGAGGTCAGCGTCGCCAGCGTGATGATGAAGGGCGGTAGGCCCATATGCACGATGCCGAAGCCATGGAAGGCGCCGATCGCAACACCGATGGCGAGCGTCAGCGCGATCGCTCCCCAGAGCGGCACGCCCGCCTGCAGCAGCCAGGCGATGATGACGGTGCAGAAGCCGACGATTGCGCCAACCGACAGGTCGATGCCGGCGGTGATGATGACGAAGGTCTGGCCGAGCGCCAGGATCGCCGTCATTGCGCCTTGGCGCAGCAGGTTGGAGATATTGAGCGGCGTCCAGAAGCTGGCGGTGACGAAGCCGAGCACGATCCAGAGGAAGACCAGCAGGCCGATCAGTGTGAGGCCGAACAGGATGTTCATTTTCCGGCGCGGCGGCGGCGCGACGATTTCGGTGGGGGTGACAGTCATGAATTTTCTCCCTCTTAGAGCACTTCCGTTTTCTCCGAACCGCAGAAATGCTCTATCAATGTGTTTTTACGCAATTCCGGACGCAAAACCGCTTCACACTTTTTGCTGGAATTGCTCCAGTCTTCTGGCTCAGACGCCGATCGCTTCGCTGAGCACTTGTTCATGCGTCGCCGCGTGAAAATCATGGCTCGCGACCAGCCTGCCGCCGCGGAAGACGTGCAGCCGGTCGGCCAGCTCGTAGACCTCCGGCAGATAGGAGGAGATCAGGATGATGCCCGCTCCTTCCTTCAGAAGCTTGGCGAACAGCCGGTAGATCTCAGCCTTGGTGCCGACGTCGACGCCGACGGTCGGCTCGTCAAAGATGAACAGCCGCGCGCCATGGCTCAGCCATTTGCCGATGACGATCTTCTGCTGGTTGCCGCCCGACATGCTGGAGGCGGGAACCCGCCGGCTCGGCGTCTTGATGCTGAGATCGCGGATCTGCTTGTCGGCATTGGCCGATTCGCGTGCGTGATTGATCACAGGCCCGTGGCTCAACCGCCCGAACACCGGCAGGTTGATGTTGAGGCCGATCGGCAGGTTGAGGCAGAGCCCCTGGTCACGCCGGCTTTCGGGCGCCAGAGCAATGCCGAGCTCCATCGCCGTGCGTTCATTGCGGATATCGACAGGCTTGCCCATCCACTGGGTGTCACCGGCGCTGATCGGCTGGCGCCCGTAGAGGCCGAGCGCAAATTCGCTGCGTCCGGCACCGATCAGACCGTAGAGTCCGACGATCTGCCCGGCTTTGACGCTGAGCGACACGTCTTCGAAGCCCGGGCCGGAGAGGCCGCGGACCTCGACGATCGTCTCGCCGATGGCAATCTCTTCCTTGTGATAGATCTGTTCGATCGAACGATTGATCATCAACGCGATCAGCTCGGCATCGTTGGTCTCGCCGATCAGGCGGGTGCCGACATGCGTGCCGTCGCGCAGCACCGAGACACGGTCGGCGAGCTCAAAGACTTCCTCCATGCGGTGGCTGATATAGACGATGGTGACGCCTTCGCCCTGCAGGCGGCGGATCAGCTTGAACAGCTGCGCCGATTCCTGCCGGGTGAGATAGGCGGTCGGTTCGTCGAAGATCAGGAACTGCGTGCCGCGCATCGCCGCGCGTGCCGTTGCCACCAGCTGCTGCTGGCCGATCGTCAGCGAGCTTAGAAGCGCGCCGGCCGGCAGGCCGAAGCCGAGATCGTCGAGCACGGCCTGCGCCATCTTCTCCATCTGCTTCTTGCGCATCAGGCCGTAGCGGTTGACCTCGTCGCCGAGGAAGAGGTTGGCGGCGACCGTCAGGTGCGGGCAGAGCACCACTTCCTGGTGGACTGCATTGATGCCGCGGGCGATCGCCTCGTTCGGCGTCGATAATCCCACCGGATGGCCGCACCACAGCACCTCGCCGGCCGTGCGGGTGATGACGCCGGTGAGCAATTTGATCAGGGTTGATTTGCCGGCGCCGTTTTCGCCGACGATGGCGTGGATTTCGCCGGCCAGGAAGGTCAGCGTCGCCGGCTTCAGCGCCTGCACGTGACCGTAATTCTTCTGCAGGCCTTTGAGTTCGAGGATGGGCGATCCGGCGGCGATGCGATTGGCTTCTTTCAGCGTGGCGCTATCATCGTGGCGATGACTGACCTCTTCCAATCCGATCATGGACCTCTCCTCCTCTTGTCGCGTCTGCTCCAACCCTGGTGAACCATACCATGGATGGAAAAGGCCGCGCCGGTTTTTGGAAGCCGGCGCGGCCGTCTGTCGACTTACTTGATCTTCGGGTTCAAGAGCGCGTCGATCTTCGGGTCGGACATGTTCGCCTTGGTGACGAGGTTGGCGCCGGTGTCGACATTTTCCGGAACCTTCTCGCCCTTGGAGACGGCAAGCGCGGTCTTGATGCCGTCATAACCCATGCGATAGGGGTCCTGAACGACGAGGCCGGCAATGGCGCCGTCCTTGAGGAAGCCGACCGTCTTGTCGTCGCTGTCGAAGCCGATGACCTTGATTTTGTCGCCGAGCTTGTTTTCGGCGATCGCCTGGCCGACGCCCTGCGCCAGGATCAGGTTCGAGGCGAAGACGCCGACGAGTTTCGGGTTTGCCGTGATCAGGTCGGTCATCATGTTGAGGCCGGTGGTTGCCTGGCCGTCGCCGTACTTGTCGGCAATGACCTTGAGACCGGGATGCTTGGTCTTGATCTGATCGAGGAAGCCTTCGCGGCGCTGTTCGAGCGAGCCGACGCCGGGAAGATTGGTGAGGATGACGATGTCGCCTTCTTCCTTGCCTGTCATTTCCTTGATCGCGGCGGCAAGACCGTCGGCGGCGATGCGGCCGCCCTGGACGTTGTCGGTCGTCAGGAACGACTTGAATGCCTTGGAGTCGGCACCGGAGTCGATGCCGATGATCGGAACCGACTTGGCGGCTTCGTCGATCGGCTTACCGAGCGCCTTGAACTCGGTCGGCGAGATGACGATAGCGGCCGGTTTGCCGGCGACGGCGTTTTCCAGAATGCTGATCTGGCCGTTGATGTCGGATTCGGCCTGTGCGCCGAGTTCTGGCACGTTGACCCCGAGATCCTTGCCGGCCTTGCGGGCGCCGGCCAGAACGATCTGCCAGTAGAAGGACGTCGTGTCCTTGACAATGATCGGGATCGTCACATCGGCGGCAAAGGACGTGACCGGCATTGCCGTGGCGATGACGGCTGCACCTGCCAGCGCGGTAAAGGCGCGGCGGGACAGAAGGGATTTCACGATGCTCATAAAGGTTCTCCTCTCAGGATGCGTTCTCCTCCAAATAAACCGGACCGCTGAACGCTGGCGGAAGGTTTTTATCGATAAAAAACATTTGCAGGCAGAAGCTAGCCGAGGCGCATACAAATTGCAAGGGCATCGAATGCGCTTTTTTACTCCGGAAGACTCCCTCCAAGCACCTGATTTTATTTCATTACTACGATAGCCTAAAATAGCTATCAGGTCAGATCGACCTCGTGCGGGTGCACGACGCCCTTTTTCAAAATCAGGTTGCCGTATAGCCGGAACTCCGTTGTCGCGATGATATAGGCGGCCTTGCGGGCCATCGCGTAGAAGGCGAAGCGCTCCACCGGCACGATGGCAAAATCGCCGGCGCGCTTCGAGACGATCTGCTGGAACTCCGCGCACACTTCGGGCACGGCGCCGGGGTCGCCGACGACCTCCATCCTCCATGCGGTTTCCGGCACGAAAGTGTCGAGCGGCATATGCGCCAGGATTGCTGCGGCCATGTCGGTGGCGCTGACGCCATCGGCGCGGATGACCGGCGGGCCCATCGAGCCGGCGGGAAAATTGGCGTCTGCGATGACGATGTCGTCGCCATGTCCCATCGTCTTCAGCGCATGGAGCAGGTCGGGCCCGAGCAGCGGATGAATACCTCTAAGCATAATATCTCCTCAGACTCGGACGGCTTCGGTGCCGAGCGGCGGCGCGATGAGCGTATAGGGTTCGAATTCGGCAAAGATGCCGTCGGCAAGCGGCGTCGCGACCGTTTCCATGTTGCGCGTCAGGCTCGAGGGCTTGGCGGTGCCGATCAGCACCGAGGCGATGATCGGATCGCGCAGCGGAAACTGCATGGCGGCGGCCGCGAGCGGCACGCCGTGGCTCTTGGCGATCGCCTCCATCGCGCCGACCTTGGCGAGCACCTCCTCGTCTGCCGGCATATAATCGAAATGCGAGCCGGGCACCGGGCCGGTGGCGAGAATGCCGGAGTTGAAGACGCCGCCGACGACGAGCGACGTGCCCCTCTGCCGACAGAGTGGCAGGAGTTCGTCGACCGCCGAACGGTCGAGCAGCGTATAGCGGCCGGCCAGCAGGATGCAGTCGAGATCGGCATGGCGCATGATGTCGAGGCAGACGGGCACTTCGTTGACGCCGAGGCCGAAGGCGGAAATCGCGCCCGAGGAGCGCAATTCTTCCAGCGCCTTGATGCCGGAATCGAGAAGCTGCTTCTGATAGATCGCGTTCTTCGCCGCGCCATGCGTATAGACGCCGATATCGTGGACGTAGAGAATGTCGATGCGGTTGAGGCCGAGACGCGCATAGCTGAACTCGACCGAGCGCATGATGCCGTCATAGGAATAGTCGTAATCGGCATCGAAGGAGAGCGGATCGACATAGCTGTAATCCGGCACCGATCCCGTCGGCACCGGCCGAAGCAGCCGCCCGACCTTGGTGGAAAGCACGTAGGCACCGTCCGCCTGGTCACGCAGGAAATCGCCGACGCGCCGTTCTGCAAGGCCGAGGCCATACCAGGGGGCGACGTCGAAATAGCGGATGCCGCTGTCCCAGGCCGCTTGTAGCGTTTCCATCGCCTGCTCACGCGGGCAGGCGCGGTAGAGACCGCCGAGGGGCGCTGCGCCGTAGCTGATCTCGGTCACCTCAAGGCCGGTCTTGCCGATCCGTCTCGTCTTCATCATGCCCCCTCGGGAATTGCATAAAAACAAAAGCTTAGCATCGCATCTAGAGCGTTGCGCCGAGATGCCAAGGCACGAATTCGTTATCGCCGTAACCGAAGATCTCGCTCTTGGTCTTCTTGCCGGAGGCCGTATCGACGATCAGGTCGAAGATCTCGCGGCCCTTGCCGCTGATCGTCGCGTCACCGGTTGCGATGGTGCCGCAATCGATGTCCATGTCCTCTTCCATCGAAGCATAGAGGGCCGAATTGCTCGACAGCTTCAAGGACGGCGCCGGCCGACAGCCGAAGCAGCTGCCGCGGCCTGTGGTGAACGCGATCATGTTCGCCCCGCCGGCCACCTGGCCGGTTGCCGAAACCGGGTCGTAGCCGGGCGTGTCCATGAAGACGAGGCCGGGGGCTGTCACCCGCTCGGCATAACCATAGACCGCCGTCAGCGGCGAGCGGCCACCCTTGGCTACCGCACCGAGCGACTTTTCCAGGATGGTTGTGAGACCGCCGCGCTTGTTGCCGGGCGACGGGTTGTTGTCGAGCGAGGCGCCATGCAGGGCGACATAGTCTTCCCACCAGGCGATTTTCTCGTCGAGCTTTCTCGCCACCTCGTCGCTGACGGCGCGGCTGCGCAGCAGATGTTCGGCGCCGTAAATCTCCGAGGTCTCCGACAGGATCGCCGTGCCGCCGGCCGCCGCCAGCAGATCGGCGGCGACGCCGAGCGCCGGATTGGCGGTGATGCCGGAAAAGCCGTCCGAGCCGCCGCATTGCAGGCCAATGATGATCTCGCCGATCGAGATCGGAACCCGCTTCTCCTTGCCGACATCGGCGGCGATCTCGCGCAGCACGCCCATGGCGCGTTCGACCGCACGGCGAGAACCGCCGGCATCCTGAATGTTGAAATGGCGCTTGGAGGCGCCAGCGCCGCTCTGGCCGTAAAGCGTCAGCTGGTTGACCTCGCAGCCGAGGCCGATCATCAGCACGCCGCCGAAATTGACATGCCTGGTATAGCCGGCAAGCGTCCGGTGCAGCACGTTCATGCCGTCGCCGGTCGAGCTCATGCCGCAGCCCTGGTCATGCACGATCGGCACGAAACCGTCGATGCCGTCATAATGCGGCAGGATCGTCCGGTTCGCCTCGTCTGCGATCGCCCGGCAGACGGTGGTGGAACAGTTCACGCTGGCGATGATGCCGATATAATTGCGCGTCGCCGCCCGTCCATCGGCGCGGCGGTAGCCCATGAAGGTGCGCGCCTTGTCCTCGGCGGTTGCTTCTTCCGGTGCCGAATTGGCGGTGACGGCGAGCCGGTCGTTTTCGAAATGCAGATTATGGCTGTGCACATGGTCGCCGGCCTTGACCTCGGCGGTGGTGCGGCCGATCGCCTGTCCGTATTTCACCACGGCCGAACCGAGCGGAATATCGGCAATCGCCACCTTGTGGCCCGGCTCGATCTTCTGGCGGGCCTCGACGCCGGCAACCGTCGAGCCCTCAGCGATGGCGGACGTTGCGACCGCGACATTGTCGCCGGCCGACAGGATGATCCAAGGCTGTTTGTCCAATCTCTTCTCCCTGAAGGAAACGCTCGCTGCATCGGCGAATGCGATTGATTTTGTTTTTTATCTACAATAAACATTTTCAAGTCAACGGGAATATTGATCCTGTGGACGAGGGAGGCAATGCGCCGCAGACGATCGGAAATACGCTAATGGATTTTGAACAAGCTCCGGTCGGTCGCCTTTTCGCTTTTTGAAGCGGGAAGGAAATCCCGGCACGCGGGCGGAAAGCGGGGGATCTGATGGCAAGGCAGAACACGGTCTTCAAGGAAGCATACAACAGGTATGCCGCGGCCCTGCGCACGGATACGGCGCTGCCGTCGGAGCCGGAGATCGCCGCCCAGCTCGGCGTCAGCCGTTCCACCGCGCGCGCCATCCTCACCCGCCTCAGTGACGAAGGCATCATCCGCTGGAACAAGCGTCAGAAGATCGTGCTGCGCGAGCCCACCGACCGCGACCTTTTTCCCTCCGAAGAGACGGATTCGCTGCATGACATCATCGAGCGTAGTTTCATGCGGCGCATCCTTGCCGACGATGCCGCGCCCGGAATGCAGATCAACGAACTGGAGCTTGCCCGCGAGATCGGCACCGGCACGACGAGCGTGCGCGAATTCCTGATCCGCTTCTCCCGCTTCGGCCTGATCGAAAAGCGGCCGAACAGTCATTGGACACTGAAGGGCTTCACCCGCGAATTCGCGCTCGAACTTGCCGATGTCCGCGAAATGTTCGAGCTGCATTCGGCTGCCGAGTTCGGCCGGCTTCCCAAAGACAATCAAGCGTGGATCGATCTTGCCGCCATGCGCGAGGAGCATCTCGCCATGCTTGCCGACATCAACCAGCGTTTCAAGGATTTCTCCGTCCTCGACGAGCGCTTCCACTTGTTGATCCACCGCGCCTCGAAGAACCGCTTCATCGCCGATTTCTACGATGCGATTGCCATCATCTTCCACTATCACTACCAGTGGAACAAGACCGCCGCCCGCGAGCGCAACGAGCGCGCCATCCACGAACATCTGGACTATATCGCCGCATTGGAATCCGGCGACCAGGCAGCGATCGGAAAAGCCTGCCGCGTCCACCTGCGCTCCGCCCGTCAGACCCTGCTGCAATCTCTGCCGCAGACCATGAGCGACAACGCCTGAGGGGCCTCTCTCGGCAGACGTCAGCTTGATGCGAGCGCCACGTTGGCGCGGCGCCATGAAACCTTCTGATTTGTAAGCCGTTATCGTGCTTATGACCGACGTTACACTCAACCCGAAATCGGTCGACGGCACCGAGCAGGACGGTGCCGAGAAGTCGCGCCAGCAGAAGGCATCGACTGTCGAGATCGCGCCGCCGGATGTCATCGAACCTAGTCCGCAGCTCACGCCCGAGGAGGCAGAGCAGGCGCGTAAGCGATATTTGCTCAGGCGTTTCTGGATCAGCGCCCGCCGTTACTGGGGCCGCGGTGGCGACAGGCTCGCTTGGCCATGCTCGATCGGTCTGTTGACGATGATCTGCATGAATGTCGGCTTCCAATATGGGATCAACCGCTGGAACCGCGGGATCTTCGACGCGATAGAGCGGCACGACGCCGGCACCGTCTATTATCTCAGCGCCGTCTTCGTGCCGCTCGTGCTCGGAAGCGTCGCTCTCGTGACCGCACAAGTCTATGTTCGCATGATGATCCAGCGCCGCTGGCGCTCCTGGCTGACGAAGACGGTGATCACGCGCTGGCTGGCCAACGGTCGTTATTATCAGCTGAACCTCATCGGCGGCGACCACAAGAATCCTGAGGCGCGCATCTCGGAGGATTTGCGGATTGCCACCGAAGCGCCGGTCGATTTCATCGCCGGCGTCATATCAGCCTTTCTATCGGCCTCGACCTTCATCGTCGTGCTGTGGACGATCGGTGGAGCGCTCACGCTGCCGCTCGCCGGGTCGACCATCACCATCCCCGGTTTTCTCGTCGTCACTGCGGTTCTCTACGCCGTGATCACCTCAACCGTGATTGCGGTCATCGGCCGCCATTTCGTCCAGGTCTCGGAGGTCAAGAACCAGGTGGAGGCCGAGCTTCGATACACCTTGACCCGTGTGCGCGAAAACGGTGAGAGCATCGCCTTGCTCGGTGGCGAGGAAGAGGAGCGTAGCGACCTAGACAAGACATTTTCCAATGTGCTCAGGCAATGGGCGCTGCTTGCGCGCCAGCACATGCGCACGACCTTCGTCTCGCACGGGTCGATGCTGATTGCCCCGGTCGTGCCGCTCCTGCTCTGCGCGCCGAAATTTCTCGCAGGCGGCATGACGCTTGGCGAGGTCATGCAGGCTGCCTCCGCCTTCGCCATCGTTCAGACGGCCTTCGGTTGGCTGGTCGACAACTACCCGCGTCTCGCCGACTGGAACGCCTGTGCGCGACGCGTCGCCTCGCTGATGATGTCGCTCGACGGCCTTGAGCGGGCCGAACAAAGCGATGCCTTGGGACGCATCAAGCACGGCGAAACAGAGGGCAATGCAATCCTGAATTTGAACGATCTCTCGGTGACTCTCGACGACGGTACCGCGGTGGTCAAGGAAACCCAGGTGGAGATCGCACCAGGCGAGCGGGTGCTCGTAGCAGGCGAATCGGGCTCCGGCAAAAGCACGCTGGTGCGCGCCATCTCCGGTCTTTGGCCCTGGGGTCACGGCAGCGTCGATTTCCACGGCGACCGACGCTTGTTCATGTTGCCGCAGCGGCCCTATATCCCGTCCGGAACGCTTCGCCGCGCGGTGGCCTATCCCCGCGCCGCCGACAGCTGGACGCCGGAGGAAATCAAGACCGCCCTTGCCAAAGTGGGTCTGGATTATCTGAGCGAAAAGCTCGAGGAAGACGCACCATGGGATCAGACCCTGTCGGGCGGCGAAAAGCAACGGCTCGCCTTCGCGCGGCTGCTGCTGCATGCCCCCGATATCATCGTTCTCGACGAAGCGACCTCGGCACTCGACGAGAAGAGCCAGGACAGGATGATGGAGACGATAATCGACGAATTGCCGACGGCGACCATCATCAGCGTGGCGCATCGCGCCGAATTGGAAGCCTTCCATAGCCGCAAGATCACCTTGGAGCGGCGCGAGGGCGGCGCCAAGCTCGTCAGCGATATCGATCTCGCCCAGCGCAAGGGAAGACGAAACCTGATCCTGCGCGTTTTGGAGAACCGCCGATAAGGTAATTCCAGGAAAACTGCGAAGCGGTTTTCCGCACTTGCGGGGATACCCGCGACGTCATCCTCGGCCGTGTGCTGCAGAAGGCCGGGCATGACGGAGGAAACGTTGTCAGCAAATTGCCAGGCGCTCCCCGTCAGGAGCAACCGTGTCAATGCGAGGCTGCCTCACTTGCCACCGCCGGCTCTTCGCGCGTATGGCGGTGGCCGACGGGGATCCGCCAGGTGGTGAAGAAGGTCAGCACCGCGACGACGACGACGCCCCAGAAGCTCCAGTGCAGGGCTGCGTCGAAAATGCTGCGGATCGCCGGATCGGCAGCGAGCGCCGAAAGTCCGGTCGGCTGGTTCAGCGCCTTATGAAGGGCGGCCGCCGTTTCGCCGCTCGCATAATGGCTGATGCCGGCATTGAGAATGGCGCCGAGTACCGTGGCTCCGAGCGTATTACCGAGGCTGCGGGCGAAGATGATCGAAGCCGTGGCGCTGCCGCGCATCGACCATTCGACGCTGTCCTGCACCAGCACGATGCTCGTCAGGCTGATCAGGCCCATGCCGAAGCCCATGAAGAAGGAGCCGGCGCCGGCAAGAACCGGCGAGCTTTCGGGCGTCAGGAACAACAGGAAGCAGGCGCCGAACGGAAACAGCAGGCTGCCGACGCGCAGCGTGCGGCGAATGCCGAAGGCCCTGTAGAAGCGGCTGGAGAGCATTACCGCCAAGGGCCAGCCGACGATGAGCATGGTGAGCGTGAAGCCGGCGACAATGGGGGTGCGGCCGAGCACGCCCTGCACATAGATCGGCAGGATGGTGGAAAGGCCGATCAGCGCCATGCCGGCAAGCAGCGTGGCAGCATTGCTGGTCGCGATCAGCCGGCGGCTCCAGAGGGCGATCGAAATGATCGGCTCCGGCGCCCGCCTCTCCTGGGCGAGGAAGATGAGCCCCGCGACGACGAAGACGGCGAAGAGCGACAGCAGGATCCAGGCGCTCGCTTCGGTTTCCGTCAGCATGACGAGGAGGGCGACGATCGAAATCGAAAACAGCACCGATCCGAGATAATCGATCCTCGCCTGCTTGTGCGCGACGTCCTCCTTCAGGAAGATCATGAAGGCGGTGATCGAGACGATGCCGATCGGCAGGTTGATCCAGAAGATCCAGGCCCAGGAGAAGGTATCGACGATGATGCCGCCGGCAAGCGGTCCGACGACGGCCGATGTCGCCCAGACGGTCGCCATCGCGCCCTGCACGCGGCCGCGCTCCTCAAGCTTGAAGAGATCGCCGATGATGGTCATCGTCACCGGCTGGATTGCGCCGGCACCGAGCCCCTGCAGCAGCCGGAAGAGCACCAGCGACATCATCGACCAGGCAAAGCCGCAGAGCAGAGAGCCGGCGAGGAAGATCAGGATGCCGCCGATCAGCACCGGCTTGCGTCCGAAAATATCGGAAAGCTTGCCGTAGATGACCGTCGTCGTCGACTGCGCCAGCAGGAAGGCCGAAAAAACCCAGCTGTAATAGGAAAAGCCGCCGAGCTGCCCGACTATGCGCGGCATCGCCGTCGCCACGATCGTCGCCTCGATGGCAACCATGAATGTCGCCACCATGATGGTCGCGACGACAAGCACGCGGTTCGAGCGATGCGCTGCATTCGACATGACGATCCTCTTCGGGTGCTCCGCAGGGCCGGAAAAATCGGCAGGCTGGCTGGATGTGGGACGACGCGCCGTTTGCGGAGGGATGCTGTTCTTTTACGACCTCACGCGGGGCCGGTAAAGCAGTTCTCGCCGCAGCCATCGTTTTTGCGTGCCATCAGGGCGGCAGCCGAAGGCCCGGCGCCGTTCCGCACCGGGCCTTCACTCCGTCGGGAGGCGAGCGGTCGCCCGTCCTCACTGCTGGCAGGCTTCGCTGAGCGAACCGGTCCCTGCAGTGCAGCCCGGCACCTGCTGCAGATCCGGATTGACGCCGCCCGGATTGATCGTGCTGCGGCCGCTGTTGAGATCGAGGCCGCCATTGCCGGTGGTGCTGCCGGTCGTGCCGGGATCGGTGCCGACGGACCCCGTGCCCGCCGACCCGGTGCCGACGGAGCCGGTGCCGGCAGATCCCGTGCCCGAACTGCCCGATCCGCCGATGACAGGCGCCACCGAGAGCCGGCCGCTGGAATTCGCCCCACCCGCCGTCTGGGCCAGAGCCGAGCCGGCAAGACCGATCGAAAGGAGGGATATCGCAATGAGTTTGCAGGACATGGTCTTCTCCATCCTTGTTGTCTCAAGGGAGAAACCTGCTCGGGAGCGGCATGTTCCACCCGGATATTCCGCAGTCGAAGGCTGACGCCAACGGTTCTTCATCGGTGGTCAACCCGCACAAGTTGTGCCACAGCTCACAAAAATCCGTTTAACACTATCCGGTTGCCGTCGAAGATGCTAACCCTGCCCGCGGATACGAATGAACAGGAGTATCTCATGGACGCGATGAAAGGCAGACGCATTGAATGTCTGGATGGTTTGCGTGGTTTGGCGGCGCTATGGGTGCTGATCGGCCATGCGCACATCCTGACGGGCTTCAAGGTGCCGATTATCGGAGATCCCGAGCTGGGGGTCGACCTGTTCATCATGCTCTCGGGCTTCCTGATGGTGTTCCACTATCAGCGACGCAAGGCCAGAGAGCCATGGGAGAGCCCGCAAACATGGGCGGTCTTCTGGGCTCGTCGCTTCTTCCGCATCGCACCGCTCTATTACGTCATGCTGGTAATTGCTCTCATCGCCGGGTCTGAGATCTATCAGGCGAGGATGGTCATCGATGCGTTCAACGGTAATCCGCCGCAAGCCGCATCGCGCTATCTGGACGACAGCCTGACCAACTACCTGATGCATCTTTCCTTCCTGTTCGGCTTGTCGCCGGCCCATGCCTTCCGCACCGCGCTTCCCGATTGGAGCATCGGCCTGGAAATGCAGTTTTATGCGGCCTTGCCCTTCATCATGATCGTTCTCGGGCGGTTGGGCTGGCTGAAGGGCATGCTCGTCACCGTCGGCTTGGCCGTCATCGCCGCCTGGGTGGTCCATCACCTGGGCTTTCGCTTCCCAATGCCGTCATTCCTGCCGATGAAAATGCACATCTTCGCCGCCGGCATGCTGCTGGCGGGTGCACTATGGATGCCGCAGGGCAGAGCTTACCTGGCTTTCGCGATTTCGGCTTTGCTGGTCCTTATCCCTCTGGGCGGCGACGTGACCGTGCTGCACGAAACTGTGCGCGTGGGGATCGTGGTGCTGTTCTTTGTCCTGGTGCACGCCGATCGGGTTCCGGGTTCCGGCGGCAGCTATTCCCGCTCGGTCAATTCGGTTCTCGGCAACACGTTCTTTCGAAATTTCGGCGAACTTTCGTTCGGAGCCTATCTGATTCACCTGCTTGTCATGCAGCCGGTGATCGCCTGGCTGATCGGCAATACCGATCTCAGCAACCCCGCACGCTGGCTGGTGACGCTGATCGTGACCATTCCGATCGTCTATGTCTTGTCCTTTGTAGGCTACAAGTTCATCGAGTTGCCCGGTCAGACGGTCGGGAGACGCCTGACACAGCAGAGGCAGGTGGCGATCTAGAGGCGCCCGCAATCTTCGATGGATGGTGTTGCGCCTCCGGCGGAAGGGCGCGAATAGGATGGCTCGATCCGACGGGACCTCGGGACATTGTTTAGGACAGCATCGACCGTCGATTTTATCAAGCGTCGGACCGCGCGCAGAGAACTGGAAACTGCCTCCGCACGGCCCAATTGTGGGGTGGAGGGGCACTTCACGATAACCATCCCGCGATCCAATGAGCTGACCTGTTTTTAGAGCACGAAGGAAATGTTTGGTCCTGTTTGAATAGGCTGCTCGGCGATTTGCCAAACCCCCGGCAATGCGTCTCCTGTGCGCTGAGCGGCCAGCTTAATTCCACATGAATTTCCGTCCGGCCATAGTCACGGCGCAAGCATCGGTCCGGCCAGACGTTACATGATCGCGAGGCGCGGAAGCAAAAGCCGAATGGATAGTCCCCCTGGCGTCCATGATCGCTGGATATCAATTTTAAGGCTCCGTGCTATTCTTTGCTCCAGGATTCTTCCAAAGCCAGAAGGAGCTTGATTTGGCTCCGTAGTCGGCGGTCCGTTCGCTTCAACCCAAACCAATTCGATTGTGTCCGGCGAGATTGCAGTTGCGATCTCGAGGGTACCTTCGTTGACAGAGAGCGCGCCGTACTTAGCCGCATTCGTGGCGAGCTCGTGAAACAACAGCGCCAAGGTGCTGATCTTCTCTAGACCTACCTCGACGTCCTCGCCATGGAGCGCCCATTGTCGGTTGTCGTAAGGTGCAAGGATATTCGACATAAGCTGAGACAGCGTGGCTGGCCGAACCTCGACGGGCTGTTCTGTTAAACTTGGCAGCGTTATCTCGTGCGCTCGGGCCAAAGCCATTACCCTCTCGTTGGTCCTGGCGGCGAGATCGCCGGGCGTTGCTGCGGTCCGGGCACCCAGCGTGATAATGCTGCTGATGATCGCGAACAGGTTTTTTACGCGGTGATGCATTTCCCTGAGGAGCAGTTCTCGGTGCTCGGCTGCCCGTTTCCGCTCCGAGATGTCGCGGGCAATCTTCGATGCTCCGATGATTTCGCCACTGCCGTCTCTGATCGGGGAGATCGTCAAAGAAATGTCGATGAGTTTGCCGTCTTTGCGGCGTCTTACCGTTTCAAAGTGATCGACACGTTCACCGGCTTGGATTCTGCTAAGTATGGCGGGCTCTTCATCGAGGCGATTCTCCGGTATAACAAGGGTGATGGGCTTTCCTATTGCCTCGTCTGCGGCATATCCGAAAATTCTCTCGGCACCTTTGTTCCATGTCATGACAATGCCGGACAAGCTCTTGCTGACAATGGCATCGTCTGACGATTCAATAATGGCCGCGAGAAAGGCTGCGGCATCATAAGCGGGCGGTACCAGCTGGGCAGTAGCGCGTTTTTCTCGATCACCCAAACTCGTCTACGCCCCAGTCTGATGTTCAAGAGAGCCACTGACGAGAGCAGTAACGTCTCCTCCGTTCTGGCGGGAGACAGCAGCCTCTCAGGTGCCTGAGCCTAGCATTCGCGGCGTCATAACGAATATGTAGCGCGGAAGCGTACACAGGCAATGTGCGGAACCGAAGAAGCGATCGAAGCCGGAGAAGAAGCTGACAATCCTATCTCTGCCAATTTGTTTGCAAGTCGATCGTTGCGAATTCCGGGTCACACCAAACCGCTTTGCCTACCCGTCAGCATAGGTCTGGGCGTATCGCTCACCGCCGCTTGGAACTCCGCTCTCCATCCCGCGTCAAATATAACCTTCTGTCTATAAGATCAGCTAAAACACTAATAATAAGTTGTTATTGTTGGCGTGTGAATAAATTGTATAATTGTATGAATATAATATTCCGCTGGCTTAGTATGATGCGTCTACTGATACTTGGAATTCTTAGCATTTACTCGACTAGTTACACGTTTGGCTGCACGCTTGACGAATTAACCAGCTGTCAAAACCTGAACCAATCTTGCGTCAACCAATGCGTTACCCTTCAAGACGCCAAACTGCGAGACAACTGCCTCTATGGCGGCGACGGGTGCAAAGTACGGTCCGACGCCTGCTACGCTCAATGCGCCGGGTTTAGACCTCCGATCAAATCGAAATCGAAAACACGTCGGATCACTTTGACACAGACGGCCTCCCAGTAACCCTCGGAGAGACAGCGTCGTTTGGCTGCTTCGAGGAGCGGCTCATGCAAAAGTTCTACTCCATTTAAGGCGAGGGGAGGAGCTGGATCTGGATACAGAAGGCCTGGAGTTCGCCAGTGCTGCGGAAACCTACGACCAGGCAGTCGAGGCGGCTAGAGAGATGCTTGCCGAAGGCATCTTGGCAAAGCGACCAATTGACGCCGACTGCTTCGAAATTGCATTGGAAGACGGCGCGACCGTCGCGTTGGTTCCCTTCGCGTCTTTTATCCCGGACGGATGATCTTACCACGGGCTAATCGCACCAATCGTTCGATCGCTTTGGCGGCCATGTCTCGGCAAACCCTCGCGGAGCAGTTTCTTGCCGCGGCACCCTCATATAAGGGGCTGAGGGATGTTGCTGATGAGGTGGCGGTTTATGCCTTGGAATGATGCAGAACTGGAGGTTGAGTAATCGTCGATGAAGGGGGGCGTTTCCAGACCTAAGTCCGATTGTCGCCGGTAACCAGATGGCTACATGATTAACGATGACAAAAACTGAAATCCTCATTGTCGTTGCTTTGTTGCTTACCGTCTTTGCTTTATTCACCTTTGGCGAAATCTCAGAAATACTCCTGTCCCCAAAGGCGCTTGGCGCAACCCCTTTTCTCATTTTGAGTTCCCCGCCTTGGCGGCAAGATGCACCACCGTCGGTCTCACCCGTCGTCATCTTCCATGTCGGCGATGTTTTCGGCCATCGCAATGGCGTGCTCGGATAGAACGGCGGCCACATTGTCGAGAAGCAGGTTTGAACGGGCCCATCGATGGTCGACAGGTGGATTTAGTACATTAGGAATGGGAAATGAATTTCCACAATCAACATCTTAGTACAGATAAATGGTGCCGCTTACGAGCACCAGACTAGAACAGCAAGTCGCATCAGCACATATCACCGCTTCTCAAAGGCCTTTTAATTCAAGTGTTTACTTGCCTCACGGCGACTCGCACGATATCACTAGGAAACAATGAATCTCGTCGCCTAGGGTGGATTGAAGGGTGGATAGATGGGGCGTGAATTGCACAAGCTGACAGCGATGGCGGTCAAGAATCTTGGTCCTGGTAAACATGCCGATGGCGGAGGCCTTTGGTTTCATAAGCGCGAAGACGGCGGTGGCCAATGGGTACTTCGCGTGACTATCCACGGCCGGCGCCGAGAGATGGGACTCGGCTCGGCGGTAGAGGTGTCCCTCAAGGAGGCTCGTAGCGAGGCCAGCAAATGGCGAGCCATCGCTCGGAAAAATATTGATCCTATAAAGGAGCGAGAAAGGTTGAAGCGGGAGGCAGCTAGGCACCTCCATCTGCTTAAGGAGGTTGCAGAAGATGCCTTTGAAAGCCGAAAGGCTGAGCTGAAGGGAGACGGACTTGCCGGGCGCTGGTTCACCCCGTTGAAGCTTCACGTTATTCCAAAGCTGGGCACGATGCCGATCGCGGAGATTGATCAGATCGATATTCGAGACGCGTTAGCGCCTATCTGGCACGACAAGGCAGAGACAGCGAAGAAGGCTTTGAACCGACTAAACATCTGCTTTAGGCATGCCGCGGCTCTCGGCCTGGACGTTGATATTCAGGCGCCTGAGAAGGCGCGCGCCCTCTTGGGTCAACAGCGCCATAGGGCGAAGAATATCCCGGCTATGTCTTGGCGTGACGTTCCGTCCTTCTACGAAACGCTGGATGGTGGAACGGTGACGCATCTTGCCCTGCGTTTGCTGATTCTTACGGGAGTGCGATCGAGCCCGCTTCGCTTCCTTCGGCCTGCTGAGCAAATTCATGATGATGTCTGGATTATCCCCGGTGAAAAGCAAAAGGGGCGCAAGGACAAGACGCCGGATTTCCGCGTGCCGCTTGTGCCGGAAGCTCTTGAGATAATCGAGCAGGCAAAAGCATTCGCGCGGGATGGATACCTTTTCCCGAGCGTAAAGAAGGGCGTCATTAGTGATATGACTATGGGCAGATTGATGGAGCGTGCGCAGCTCGAGTCGCGTCCCCATGGCTTTCGATCCAGTCTGCGCGACTGGATCGCTGAGACTACCAATACACCGCATGACGTGGCCGAAACCGTGCTGGGTCACACGGTTGGCGGTGCCGTGGAGCGAGCCTATAGGCGCACCGATTTCCTAGAGCAGCGTCGACTGCTTTTGGCACGTTGGGCAAAACACGTCACCGGGCAAACTGGTCAGATAATGCAGCTCGTGAAGGAGCAATAGAATGTTCGCCGTTGAAGGCTACCAGTCGCTGAAGGTTTTTGCGAAAGCGGCGTATGACGCAATATATTCGCCAGTCAAGAAAGAGGATATCCGCCGTTGGTTGGAGGCAAACAAAAACGGCCAACCAAGACCGCAGCACCCATTCCAAACATACAACGCGAGTCTTGCATCTCAAGATCTGGTGTATGATCTTTTTGTGAAATCGGAATATGGTACTAAGCGCGTACAAGTGCTTCGAGCAGACGGCGTCAAACTCACGTTCCCTCTACATCTTTTGAGGCCCTACAACTCCGTCGTGAAAGACTCAGCATATTTCTCAGCCCTGAAGGCGGAGTACGAGCGTCAAGGCAAAGAACGTGTGGAATCTTGGAACACTTTCAAGCTTGAAGCTTTAAAACTTGACTACTGGGTGGTCCCCTTCCTCGAAGGACAGGCTTTTAGTGAACCTGATTTAATCAATCTGTCGCGATTGCGGCGGATTGACCGATTCTTTCCGGTAGTCAACTGGAACACCGGATGCATCGATCTCGGTCCGCATAAGGTGTATTTGGAAGCCGTAAAAGCGTTCCGAAGTGGCATCACTGCGCTGCAGCGTTTAAGGATTGACCATCCGCCTATAAAGCAACTGACATACTTTGCCTTCGAGGGAGCTGTAGAAAATGAGGACGTGCTTCGTTCGCTGCTACCATTCGATGGATGTTCGATCATAGCGCCAGAAGAATGGCTCGAAAAAATTAAAATGCCTTGCATTTCGGACGCGCCGGACAAGCAAGTGCTATTCCCTTTAAACGGGGGGCCACGAGACATGATCATCACGATCCTAGATGAGGAACCCGGATCCAACAAGGCGGACGTCAAAGCTCAGGTGATGGCGGCTTTCCCAAAGACATCTCATCGCAAATTTGATCAAGTTTGGGCATCGGTTGCTGAGGAGAAGCCGCATATTCAAATGCCTGGTCGCAAATCAAGACACCGTTTCGAAACGGTTTCTTAATCGTGTAGGCTATTTAGCGACCCTGGATTCCATCAGATTTCAGCCTGTCTCAAACGACCGAAGGCTGAGTCAAATGCAAATCACAGACCCGCTTCTGACCAAGAAAGAAGCTGCTGCCATTTTAAATATCAGCGTGCCTACGCTTTACCGCAGGGTTGCTGACGGGACCATCCCAAGGCCACTTAAGATAGGCGCGCTTTCGAAATGGGCTTTATCTGACATTCTTGGCACGATCGAAGACGCCAAAGCAGCACGGAATCTAGGCGCATGATGGCCGAGACCGAAAAACAAATTGCTGCCTGGAATAACTTCGTACAGGCAAAGACCAAAGCCGAGAGCTCCCTCGACTTCGCAGACGGAAAAGCTGCGGCATTGGCGTGGCGCGAATTTTGCCGGTTGTTTGTCGATTTACCACTTCCGGTCGTCGATCCGAAGGGGGCGGCACCTGCCAGTGATTGACGAGCTTGACGTGCAATGCCTCCCCTACATGCCGCTTCAGATCGAGCGACTGCGGAGGTCGAAGGCTTGGCTTCGTTGTAAGCGGAATCCGGAGATCGCGTTTTATCTGATGAACCTCTGGATGCGTGCCTGGCACGAGATCCCGGCCGGCAGCATCGAGGACGACGACGATGTTTTGGCCGATGCCGCCATGTGCTCGCCGGCGAAATGGGAAGAGTTGAAGGACGACATCCTCAAGGGTTGGGATCGACGCGACGGACGAGTGTGGCACAGCACTGTCATAGAGCTTGCCACGGAGGCTGTCGGCAAGCTTCGCACTAACAAGACGCGCACTGCAGCAGCCAGGGAGGCGCGAGAACGTCAACGTCAGGCTTCTTTAACAGACACTGTGACAGAGAATGTCACTGACTCTGTAACAGAGCACGAAGGGAAGGGAAGGGAAGAGAAGGGAATAGATGATAATACAACATCTGACGATGTTGTTGCCGCCGCCCCTTCGAAATCTCAGATTTTTGCCTTCGAGGCTCAGGCAATCCGCCTGACGGAGGCGAACCTGGAGCAGTGGCGGAAAGCTTTCCCGCATGTCTCGCTCGAGGCGGAGCTATGGGCCTTGGACGAGTGGGCCGGGACGAAGGGCAAGCGCTGGTTCACCGCAGTCAGCGGCGCGTTGGCGAAAAAGGAACGAGAAGCTTCCGAGCGCGTCGCCGCGGCTGCGGCAATCCGCGACCGAGGGGGAGGCCGACCACGATCGGATCCCCGAATATGAAATCCTCTACCGACATCCTCGACAAGCACGGCATTCGCCTTCGGCGGATCGTAGCCGGAAATCAAAAAACGACATGCCCGAAGTGCTCAGCGTCGAGGCGGAACAAGCGAGAGCCCTGTCTCTCGGTTCGCATCGACAGCCAAGGCGTCCAGTTCAACTGCCATCACTGCGGCTTCCAAGGAGGCGATTATTTTGACCAACAAACTAGGCCCGGTGGGCATCCAGGCTTTTCAAAACCGGCAGATCGACCCGGCGGTCGCCGAACTTTCCGGAGCATATACGGGTAGGGTGGTCACCATGGCTGACGGCAGCAATACGGTTGAGCCAGACACCGCCGGCAACATCGTCGTCTTTCCGTTCATCGACGGCGGCAGCGCGGTCGGCGAGAAGTACCGGGCACCCGGCAAAAAGTTCTGGCAGCGCAAGGGCGGCCGGAAAACGTTCTGGAATGCCGACTGCATGGACGATCCAGCGCTTGAGGAAGGCCACAAGGCTCTGATTATCACCGAAGGCGAGATCGACGGGCTGACGGCTATCGATTGCGGTTTTCACACGACGGTCAGCGTGCCTGACGGCGCTCCACCCGTGCCGCAAGGTGAAGATCCCGACCAACTCGACGACGTCGTTCCTGACGACGACAGTCACGGCAAGTTCGAGTTCGTCTTCAACAACCGTCACCGCATCAAGCGGATCAAGCGGTTCATCCTCGCCGTCGATAACGATCCGCCCGGCCGGAGGCTGGCGGCGGAACTGGTTCGCCGTCTTGGTGCCGCCCGCTGCGCGTTCGTGACCTATCCGGAAGGCTGTAAGGATCTCAACGACGTCAAAATGCGCTATGGCGCCGATGCGGTCGTCAGGGTCCTCACCGAAGCCAAGCCCTACCCCGTGAAGGGTATCTATCTGCTCTCGGACTATCCGGAGCTCGACGAGCCGAGAACCTATTCGACCGGCTGGCCGGACCTCGATCCCTACCTTCAACTCTGGCTCGGCGAGCTGCTGGTAGTCACCGGCATTCCGGGTCACGGCAAGTCGACCTGGACGATGAACCTTTGCGTCAACCTCGCCCGCTCCCACGGTTGGCGCGTAGGCGTGGCCTCTTTCGAAATCCCGACTGTGCCGGCGCTTCGCTTCAAGCTCCGCCTGGCGACCACCGGAACGGAAACGAAGCAATGGACGCGCGACCTTGTCGCTGAAGCCGACGTGTTTATCCAGAAGCATTTCGTCTTCATCGATGCCGATCCAACCGGCGAGACTGACGATGACATGACGCTGGAATGGCTGCTCGAGCGCGCCGCGGATGCGGTCACGCGGTATTCGATCAAGGTCCTGGTCATCGATCCGTGGAATGAAGTCGAGCACTACCGGCCGCGAAACGAGAGCGAGACGCAATACATCAACCGGGCGCTCCGGCAGATCAGGAAGTTCGCACTTCGCTACAGCGTGCTGGCGATCGTCGTCGCGCATCCCACCAAGGATCTCGGCAAAGGCGGCGAAGCCCGGACCCCGACCATGTACGATATCGAGGGATCGGCAGCCTGGTACAACAAGCCCGACCATGGCGTCGTGATCGACGTTCCTGATCCGGCGCTGAACGAAACCGTCGTCTGGATCAAGAAGGCCCGCTTCTCGTGGTCGGGCCGCAAAGGCGATGTGACGCTGCAGTATCTTCCCGAGATCGAAGGATATCGGTCGCTGAACGGGTTCGCTCCTCTCTGGAAGTCAGCTCGTGGCGAGGCTGACTATCAGCCACCGAAACCTAAATCCAACGCCTATCAAGGAAAGGATCGGCACTAAAAAATGACCATCAAGGAACGACAGGAGCGCGAAGCGCACGACCGGGAAAACCCCTGGCGTCCGATGCAAACGGCGCCTCGCGGAACCGGTCTGATCTGCCGACCTACTCTTTGACGAAATGGCCGGTCACTTCGCTGCAGAGGGATTGCAGTTCTTCCTCGACGCCGATGGCGACTGGTATCAGATCGACCCGCCCAGGCGCGTCTACCTCCCAAACCCGATCAACTGGCGTCCGTCTTATGTGCGGATGACGCCCGAGCGTCGTAACCTGATCAAGAAGAGGCTGGCATGAACGTGAGAGTTTCAGGACGCCCGAACGCTGAAGCGCTTTCGGAAACTGAGTTCCTTGAGGCAAGGAAAGGGGAGGCCAGGCGATTCGCGCCGGTTGAGACATGGTTTGCAGTGAAGGCCGCACCTGGCGCGCAACGTTGCCCGTCAATGCGGGAAGGGCGCGACCGAAAGGGCGAAAGCATTATCGAGCGGAACCTTCGCAACGAGGGATTCGAGGCATTCATGCCAAGCTACCGGATCGAGGTCCGCCATCATCGACAAGGCCATTGGATCGAGCGCCGCTTCCCGACCTTCGTGGGCTACGTGTTCGTCAACATCGGGCCTGATGATTTCCGGCGGGTCGAAGAGGTCAACGGCGTCAGCAAGATCCTGCGCTTCACCAAATCGTTCGAACAGCGCCCCATGCCATTCGCTTTTCCTCAGGAGACGATCGACCGACTCCGCTATATCGAGTGGGAGCAGGAGCAGAATTTCCTATTATCCCGCGCTCGCCGGCAGAGAGAAGAAGAGCTCGATCGGGAGCAGCCAGGGCGCCGCGGGAAGTCCTCCACCCGGAGAATACGAAGGGCCCAATTCACGGAACTAGGCGGAGGTCTGTCTTCCGGCCTGACCACGCCTTCCTCGCGCGCATTCATAACAGAAACGATGAAAACGCTGGGAAACCTCGGCGCTGGGCTTGATTAATCATAACCCTGAGGTTATCTTCTGCGCACTGATTTGTGGATGTTCAGTGCGCAGAGCGCCGGTCCACGCGGATAAGCAGCAATCCGCTCGATGGAAGAAATGCGCCGTAATTACAAATCTGGTCAAACCGCCCGACGAATCGGGCGGTCCTTTGCGGGCGACATCGATTAGGCCAAGATGTTGATAGAGATGCTCACCTTATCCAATGGCAACCGATACATGGCCGCCGTTTTAGCGTGGAGTGCCTTGGTGAGTTCCGCTACCTCAAATTCCATGAGTGGATCGACGTCCTGAGGCTCGAGTTGGATTGTCTCAAGGCCAAGTATCTCGGCTAAGCGCTGAGCCACCGCTGTCTGGGGAATGCTTCCCTTCTCCCAATTGCGCACTGAAGCCACATGGACTCCGACTTTCTCTGCAAGTTGCTCTTGCGTGAGCTTGTTTGCCATGCGAGCTTTCTTGATTATTGCTGCGCTACTCATTTTGCCTCCATTAATAGCGTTGACACTAGTGATATAGAGTGACAAAGCTATTACTGCAAGAGGTAAGCGAAAAGAATCGTGCTAGATATGGCAACTGGCCAACGCTCATGAGTCAGGGAAAGCCCGCTTCGTTACGACCAACATCTCAGTACCAGCCGATCAGAAGGCAGGACCATGACAGGCAGACCCACCAAGTTCACGCAGTCCCTGGCGGACATCATCTGCGAACGCATCGCTGACGGGGAAAGCCTTCGATCGATCTGCCGCGACGAGACAATGCCGGGGAAGTCTACCGTCTTCACTTGGCTCGCTGACGACGACAAAGCCGATTTCAGGACCAAGTATGCGCAGGCGCGCGAGATCCAGGCCGACGGCTTCGTCGACGAGATGGTCGAGATTGCCGACGACGGCAGCAATGACTGGATGGAAAAGCAGTTCGGCGAAGAAAAGCGCTGGGTCGAGAATGGCGAGGCACTTCGACGCTCACAGCTCCGGATCTCCACCCGTCAGTGGATCGCCGAGAAGCTGAAGCCGAAGAAGTACGGCGCGAAGGTCGAGCTCGAGCACGGCGTGACGAGTGGCGTGGCTGAGTTGCTGGAAGCGATCAATGGCAAGACCCGCGGACTTCCAAACGGCAGTTGACCAGTTCTCAGACTGGCGCTGGCGGCTGAACAACCTCTACTGGATCACGGATAAGAGCGGCAAGCGCGTCAGGTTCGAAATGAACTGGGCGCAGATGACGTTCTTCGAGCAGATGCATTACCTGAATGTGCTGCTCAAGGCGCGCCAGCTCGGTCTGACGACGTTCATCCAGATATTCATGCTGGACGCGTGCGTGTTCAACAAGGATATCAGGGCCGGTACTATCGCTCACACGCTCGGCGACGCGCAGACCATCTTTCGGGACAAGGTGAAATATCCTTACGACAACCTGCCCGAGGGCATTCGCGCCGCGGTGCCGATCATAAGGGACAACACGAGCGAACTGCTGCTGGCGAACAACTCCAGCATCCGCGTCGGCACGTCGCTTCGATCGGGAACGCTCCAGTACCTGCATATCTCCGAATACGGCAAGCTCTGCGCGAAATATCCTGAGAAGGCGAGGGAAGTCCGTACCGGTGCGCTCAACACTGTGCAGGCCGGTCAGCTGGTATTCATCGAAAGCACTGCCGAGGGGCAGGAGGGGCACTTCTTCAATCTCTGCGAAGATGCCCAGGTGAAGCATCGGCAAGCCGCGGCTTTGACTCCGCTGGATTTCAAGTTCCATTTCTTCCCCTGGTGGAAGGAGCCACAATACTCGATCGATCCGCAAGGCGTGATCATCACCGATGCTTTCGCCAAGTATTTCCGCGGACTGGCGGAGCAGGGCATCGAACTGACGGACGGACAAAAGGCCTGGTACGTCAAGAAAGCTGAAACTCAGCTGGGCGACATGAAACGGGAATACCCGTCGACACCGGCCGAAGCGTTCGAGGCCAGCGTCGAGGGCGCATACTACGCCGACCAGATGGCGATAGTGGATGCGGAGGAGCGTCTAGGCGTCTTCCCTCATGTGCCTGGCTATCCGGTGCACACCATCTCCGACATCGGAATGGACGATACAAATAGCGTATGGCTGTTTCAGGTGTTGCCGAGCCGGGTTCGAATGATCGGCTATTTCGAGCACACCGGTACCGGCATGGATGGGATGCTCGACGAGCTGGAGCGCCGCGCCGAAGAGCACGGTTACGTCTACGGCGTCCATAACATGCCGCACGATATTCGCGTGAGGGAATGGACCCGGGGCGGAATGACGCGCATCGAGATCATGCTGCAGGAGGTCAAGGCTCGGAACCTCGGCACTGTCCGGAAGGTGGAGCGCGCCTATGTGCATGACCGCATCAACGGCACCCGGCGCATTCTGGCGAAGGTCGAGTTCGACCAGGCCGGTTGCGCTCAAGGCGTGAAGTGCCTGCGGAACTACCGAAAAGAGTGGGATGAGGATCTTGGCGTCTTCCGGGATGAGCCGCTGCACAACTGGGCATCGCACGGCGCTGACGCTTTCGGCGGATTGGCTATCATCTTTACTGGTCTCGCTGCCGAACCGCTCAAACCTGAACCGAAGCCGCTGCCGACGTTCCAGACCATGACGTTCAACGACTACGTCAACTCCACACCGACTTATAGCGAGCGCGTTTGATGGATGTAGAAGCCACGACATTGCCGGACGGTGACCAGTATGACCTGGTGAAGGTCGGGGCGCATTGGCAGCAGGAGATTGAGCGGGCGCAGCGCTATTTCAAATCCTGGGCGGATCGCTGTGACAAGATTGAGAAGATCTACCTGCAGCAGGCGGACCAGCAGAGCGCAAAGCGCCGGTTCCCGATGCTTTGGGCCAATGTCTCGGTACTGCAGCCAGCCGTCTACGCCAGAGTTCCGCAGCCTGTCGTCGAGCGTCGCTTCAAGGACTCGCAGCCTGTGGCCCGTATGGGCTCGGAGTTGGTGGAGCGTAACCTTGCCTTCACCGCAGACGACGCCGATCTGGATTCGGTTATGCGGTCGGTGCGCGATGACTTCCTGCTGTGCGCCCGCGGCACGGTCTGGCTGCGCTATGAGGCGGACTTCGAACCGCTGGATATGGGCGTAGAGCCGTCCGATGCGCCTGGGATGCCGGAAGACGTCTCTCCCATGGAGCAGATCACCGATGAGCGAGTGTGCATCGACTACGTGCACTGGTCGGACTTCCTGCATTCGCCAGCTCGGCGCTGGAAGGATGTGACATGGGTGGCTCGTCGTGTCTCGATGACCGATGAGGAGTTCGACAAGCGCTTTCCCGATGGGCGGGGTTCGCTTGCGAAGGACGGTGCCGGCTCCAACCACGGCGCCAATCAGACGGAGCGGGCGCAGAACGAGGGGAAGATCTACGTTTGGGAAATCTGGTGCAAGAGCGAGAACTACACGGTATGGATTGCCGATGGTTGCCCCGCGGCGCTCGAGGTCTCTGAACCACCTCTTAATCTGAAAGGCTTCTGGCCTTGCCCCCGGCCGGCGTTCGGCACGCTCTCGACCGGATCGCTCATCCCGGTCCCGGATTACGTTTACTACCAGGGCCAGTGCGACGAAATCGACATCCTCACCAAGCGCATCAACAAGCTGACGGATCAGCTGCGCCTGAAGATTTTCTATCCCTCAGGGGATGGCTCAGTATCGCCGGCAATCGAAAAGGCGATGCGGCCGGAGAACGACACGGTCATGGTTCCGATCCCGGAATGGGCAGCATTCACGGACAAGGGCGGCTCAAATGCCATCGTGACTTTACCGATCGATGATGTACAGAAGGTCATCGTTGCCTGCATCGAGGCGCGGAAGCAGCTCATTGAGGATGTCTACCAGATCACCGGCATATCGGACATCGTGCGCGGCGATACCCAGGCATCGGAAACAGCGACGGCGCAGCGCATCAAAAGCCAATGGGGATCGATCCGCATTCGTGACCGTCAGGCAGAGCTTGCCCGCTTCGCCCGCGACATTGTGGCAATTGCCGGTGAGATCATCTGCGATCAGTTCCAACCGGAAACTCTGATGCTCGTCTCGGGTATCCAGTTGCTGACGACGGCGCAGAAGCAGCAGATCCAGATGCAGATGCAGCAGGCCCAGATGGTCGCCCAGCAGGCGGCGATGCGCGCGCAGCAGATGGGCCAGCCAGCTCCTCCGCCGCAGCAGCCGCCTATCCCGCCTGAGGTGGCGCAGATGATGCAGCAGCCGTCGATTGATGAGGTTGTTCAGCTTCTGCGCAATGACAGCGTGCGCGGCTTTCGGATCGATATCGAGACGGACTCGACAATTGAGCCCGATGAGGACGCCGAGAAGCAGCGCCGCATGGAGTTCGTGCAGATGGTGGGCGGCTTTATCCAGCAGGCTGGCGCCATCGCGCAGCAGCAGCCCATGCTTGTTCCTGTGATGGTCGAAACGCTGTTGTTCGCAGCGCGGGGCTTCCGTGCCGGCCGCCAGTTGGAAAACACGCTGGAGCAGGTGGGCGCGCAACTCTCGCAGGCAGCGACAGCACCAAAGCAGCCGCCGGAACCAACTCCGGAGCAGATGATCGATCTGAAGACGGCACAGGTGAAGGCCGGCGCCGAGGAGCGGAAGGCCCAGCTCGGGGTAGCCCAGGCCGAGATCGAACACCGCACGACCGTTGAACAGGCACGGGGCGATATGGCTATGCAGGCCATGCAGCAGTTGCAAGCGGCGCAACAGCCGCCGGTCCAGCAGCAACAGCGCCCCTATTAGTGAGCGAGGTCATCATGAGCAACGAAGCCACCACCGACCAGCTTGTCGAGAGGGCTTATGCGAAAGCCATCGGGCATCTCGGCGAAGTCGTCAACCTGGCGCGAAGCCTGACCGATGATCAATTCAGCCGGTTGGTTCAGCATGCGAAAGCGCACTTGGAAGCGTCCGAGACGATAGAGCAGTTGATGCTTCTGAGCTGGCTTCGTTGCGAATTGTCTCGCTCATCGAGGAAGGCGGCATGAGAGAACGATATTGCCGGGTCTGCGGCGGCTGGCACCAGCTCGACCAATGGCCGCACAACTGCATGCCGGTGAAGAACCTCGCACAATCGGATCTGCCGGCGCCGCATTTCGTCTCAGACAGCATCGAGATCCGCTCAATGCATGACGGTCAGCACTATACCTCGAAAGCAAAACTGCGCCGCGCCTACAGATCGGCCGGCGTCGAGGAGATCGGCAACGAAAAGCCGCGCCCGATCGAAAAGCCCAAGGCAGACAAGCAGGGAATACGAAAGGCCCTGAAGGAAGCCTACCAGCAGCATCGCGCCTGACGCGGGCATCAATCCCCGAAAAAGGAAATACACATGTCAGACCTGAATAACGAAGCCATTGATGGCCTCGAAAGCACTGTCGTGCCTGTCGAGCAGGAAATCGAACAGCCAGCCAGTATCCGCGACAGCCTGCGCGCTGCCATGAAGCCGGAAGAGCCCAAGGCAGACCGAAATCGCGATGAGGTTGGGCGCTTTGCCAAGGAGCCCGAGAAGCCGACAGCTGCGGCAAAGCCGGAAACGCCGGCAGCACCGGTCGCCGCGCCGCAAGAGGCAAAGCCGGTTGAACCTGCACCGGCACAGGCCACGACAACGCGCGTTCCCCCTGGTTGGTCGGCAGAGGCCAAGGCGAAATTCGGCGAGCTGCCGCCAGAGGTGCAGGCCGCCGTTACCAAGCGCGAAGAGGAAATCGACAACGGTTTCAGGGTTCTCCAGGACTACAAGGGCCTTGAGGAATTCACGCCGCTGGTAAGACAGGCAGGCACGACGCATGCGGATGTCATGCGCAAGGCAATTGGATGGGAGCAGGCGCTTCAGCGCGATCCCGTCAACACTGTTCTCAATGTAGCCAAGATGGCGGGCGTGAATTTGCACGCGCTTGTGAACGGCCAGCCAGATCAAATCATGGAGCGCCGCCCACAGCCGCAGCAGCAACAGCAACCCGTCGATATCGAAGCGACCATTGAGCATGCTCTTCGGAAGAGGGACACTGAAACTCAAGTTCAGGCATTCCTCGCCGATCCAGCAAATACGCATGCCGAAGCCGTCATGGATGACATGATCGCCCTCATCAGCGCGGGCCGAGCCAAAAGTCTGAAAGACGCCTACGACGCTGCGTGCTGGATGAGACCAGACATTCGCCAGCAGATGATCAGCCAGTCTGCCCCGGCGCCCCAAGACAATCCGATCGCACAGAGAGCAGCAGCGGCAGATCAGGCCCGCAAAGCTTCGCGATCCATCACAGGCTCGTCGTCTCCCGGCCCCAGCAAGGACGCCGCACCGCCGCAGCCAACTTCCATCCGTGACTCGCTCAAAAGCGCACTAGCCGCATCAGCCGGGCGCGTCTGACAAAAGGTGACACCCCATGGCAATTTCGCCAAACCTTTCTGAAATCGTGACGACCACGCTGCGCAACCGCAGCGGCGTCATCGCCGACGACGTGACGAAGAACAACGGCCTTCTGTCGCGTCTAAATTCCCGCGGTCGCAAGAAACCCGTTTCCGGCGGTCGCACCATCGTTCAGGAACTCCAGTATCAGGAAAACAGCACGTTCAAGCGCTATTCCGGCTACGACCTCCTGAATGTGCAGCCCTCCGACGTTATCACGGCGGCAGAATACGACTACAAGCAGGCAGCAGTAGCCGTCTCCATCTCCGGCCTGGAGCAGCTCCAGAACTCGGGCGAGGATGCGGTGCTCGATCTGCTCGAAGGCCGTATCGAAAACGCCGAAATTACGCTGAAGAACAACATCGCGTTGGATTGCTATTCCGACGGTACCGCTGACGGCGGCCGGCAGATCGGTGGCCTTCAGCTGCTGATCTCCACGTCTCCGACCTCCGGCACGATCGGCGGCATCAACCGTGCGACGTGGGCTTTCTGGCGCAACCAGAAATTCTCCGCCAGCTCGGACGGCGGCGCGGCGGCATCGACCACCAACATTCAGTCGTACATGAACCGGCTCTATCTGGCCTGCTCGCGCGGTCCCGACCAGCCGGATCTGATCGTGGCGGACAATAACTTTTTCCGTCTCTACTGGGAATCGCTTCAGGCGATTCAGCGCATCACCTCGGCAGACAAGGGCATGGCGGGCTTCAACACCCTCCAGTACATGGGCGCCGACGTGGTGTTCGACGGCGGCTTCGGCGGTGGTGCACCGACAAACCAGATGTACTTCCTCAACACGAAGTACCTGTTCTATCGCCCGCACCGCGACCGCGACATGGCGCCGATCGGCGACGATCGGATGAACCCGAACCAGGATGCCGTTGTGCGCCTGATGGGTTGGGCCGGCAACCTCACCATGAACAACGCCTTCCTCCAGGGCGTCCTGTTCGCCTAATCTCGAAAGGATCGACACATGACTGTCGCACGTACGCAGACCGAGCGCTTCGGTGCCAATCCATTTCTGGTGGATGGCCCGATGGTCGGTGGTTCTGGCGTTCCCGCATTCAACTTCACGCTCGGCTCGGTTTGCTGGGGCGACGCTGAAGCTGAGTGGGTCTATTGCCAGCTCACCCTTGCTTCCCAGACCACGCTTCAGCCCGGCATGTGGCTGCAGTGGGACAAGGACTACAACGCCAACCTGCTGACGACCGCTACTGGCGTCGTCGGTTATGGTTGCGGCGTCTTCTCCGGCGCCGCTCAGCCCCCGACTATCTCGGGTGGTCCGGTCGGCACCATCACACTTGCCGCGGGCACCTATGGTATCTGGGTCCAGCGCGCCGGCCAGGCTCCGGCACTGATGAACACCGTCACGGCGGCACTCGTCATTGCCGAGTCTACCACGACGGCAGGGCAGGCGAATGCCCCGGCATCCGCTACTGTCGGAACGAAGCAGATCACGCCTGTTTCGTTCCAGGCCGCGAACAAGACATTCACGGCCACGACCACGAACGGCTCACCAATCCTGACCGTTCTCGGCGGTGCTACTACAGGCTCCGGCCCGTTTATCGGCGCCTCGATCTCCGGCACCGGCATTCCCGGCTCCACGACCATAACGGGCCTGACCTACAGCCCGTCTGGTGTGCTGCAGAGCATCACCATGTCGGCCAACGCGACCGCCAACGGCTCCGGTATCACCGTCACCGCAACCGGCGTTCTCGAAGTCCGGCTTATGTGGCCGTACATCGCCAAGACCAACTAATGAGCGGGCGCTTCGGCGCCCGTTTCCCTTCCCGCCATCAACCGCGAGGCAATCATGTCAGACAATCCTGGAATTTACGCAGCATTCAGCCTTGAACCCGTCGAGCAGTCCTTCAAGTCGAAGGAAGCAGGGCGCCCCATTTTCGAAGACCGTGAATTCGTTCGCATCATCATTGCCGGGGACAAGAACACGGAAGTTTATCGTGAAGCGACCGAAGCCGACAAGGAGCGCTTTCACGAGCCTTACGCCCGCTTCAAGAGAGGCCTCGACGAGCGCGAACAGATCGTCGGCACGCCGCTTTCCCAGTGGACGCTCCTGAAGCCGAGTCAGGTCCGCGAACTCGAAGCCATCAAGATCTATTCCGTCGAACAGCTTGCCGCTCTGTCGGACACGATGAAGCAGAACCTCGGCATGGGTGCTCACGAGCTTGTGGCGGCTGCTCGGGCATTTCTGGAGAGTGCCCGCAACAACTCCGTTGCCTCTTCGCTCGCGGCTGAGAACGAACGTCTCCGCAATGATGTCGAACGCCTTCAGCAGCAGGTGCAGGCGCTTGCCGACCGTCTGGAAGACAGCGAGCGCGGCAATGAACGCCGTAGTCCGGGCCGCCCGCCGAAGGCAGCCCGCGAAACGACGCTCGAGCTCTAATCAGGATCTCCGCGCATGAGTTTGCTCTCGATTATCCAGAACGTATGCGCGGAAATCAGCATTGATCCGCCGGCCGCTGTCATGTCGTCGGCGGATCCTCAGATTGCACAGCTTCGCATCCTGTCGTTTCGCGCTGGCCGTGAGTTAATGAGGGATCATGACTGGTCGGCGCTCGTCGTCGTCAGGAACTTTACCGCTACCGGTGTCATTCCGGAGCCAGCGGAACCGCCTGCGGATTGGGATCGGTTCGGCGAAAATTCGAAGATCTGGAACACGTCGCGCCTTTGGCAGCTAAATGGCCCGGTCGAGCCGCAGACCTGGGAACGAAACACCATCATCAATTCGAACCCGGTGCCGCAGATCTGGCGCATGCTGGGCGGCAAGCTTGCGATTTATCCCAACGATGCCGGCGAAACCCTCCGGTACGAATACGTCTCCAATGCTTGGGTCGCCATCAACGGCGGCACGAGTTATTCCGACACGTGGGTCAACGACACGGACACTGCGCGGTTTCCTGAGGAACTCCTTGAGCTGTCGACCATTTGGCGGTGGAAGCGCGCCAAGGGCCTCGACTACGGGGAAGAGATGGCAAATTTCGAGCGAGCGAAGGAGTCGGCGATCGGCTCTGACCGCGCCGCTGCTCCGATGGATATCTCGCTGCCGAATAGAGGACAGGTTCCCGACAACTATTGGCCCGGCATCATCACGGTACCGAATCCATGACAAGGCAGCCCGTTCCCGCGAGCGCCGGCAAAACCCGCGTTTCTCCCAGCAAGGATTGGATTGCACCGATCGGCGGCTGGCGAACAGACGTCGAGATGGCAGATATGCCCAAGGATGCCGCGTTCCTGCTCGACAACTTCTTCCCGGAGGCCAACCGGGTCCGCGCCCGCTATGGATATCTCGCCTTCGCCACAGGCCTTGGCGCCGACGTCAAAACAGTCATTCCATATTCGGGGGTGAGCAATCGCCTCTTCGCTGCAGCGGGTGACAAAATATTCGACATCACGGCCGGCGGCGCTGTCGGCGCTGCCGTGGTGTCTGGTCAGTCAAGTGCCCATTGGTCGGCGCAGCTGTACACGAACCCGGCAGGGCAGGAGTATCTGCGACTGGTGAATGGCCTCGACACGCCGCTGCTCTTCAACGGTACTTCGTGGACGAATAATTACATCGTCGGGAGCGCTGCCCCGGTAACACAGAACGTTGCGGTCAAGAATGTGCCGTACACGCTGAGTTTCTTTGGCACCGGCTCAATCACGCTGTCCGGCGCATATGCTGGCGTCCTGAACGGGACCGGCGTCGGCAACCGTGTCACGCTCACCTTTACGCCCGCCGCCGGCACTCTGACGCTCACTGTGGCGGGCACGGTTACGAACGCACAGCTTGAGAGGGGATCGACAGCAACCGCATATGTCGCTTCGACGATGATCACCGGCATCTCGGATTCGTCGTTGCTGATCGCAGTGACGGCCTACAGATCCCGGCTGTGGTTCATCGAGAAGAACTCGACTAACGTCTGGTACCTCGCCACCGATGCCGTCAGTGGCGCCGCCACAGTGCTGCCCGTCGGCGGCAACATGAAATACGGCGGCACGCTGGTGGCGATCAACGTCTGGACCATTCCGGTTTCGACGGGCCTGCAGCAATGCCTTGTCCTGATGTCGTCTGAGGGCGAGGTGATCGTCTATCAAGGGTCTGATCCGTCCAGCACGACCAACTGGGGCCTTCTAGGTACCTTCAAACTCGGCCGGCCGCTCGGCACGGACAGGTGCATGCTGCCCGTTGGCGCCGATCTCGCGATCATGACGACGGATGGGATCGTTCCGATTACCAAGGCCGTCCAACTCGATCGCGGCGCAACGAGCCTCGGCGCCATCACCGCGAAGATCGGGCCGACATGGCGCGAGACAGTGGGAGCGATCGGCACGACGTCGGATGAATGGCAGCTATCGAGCTTCCCGAAGCGCCAGATGGCAATCGTCAACCTCCCATCATCGTTCGGGCCTTATCAGTACGTCATGAACACCGAGACCGGCGCCTGGTGCCGCTTCGTCGGCATCCCGTCATCATGTTGGGCGACATGGCAGGACCGGCTGTTCTTCGGCTCGAGCGACGGCACGGTTTACGAGGCCGAGGCCGGCGCCAGCGACAACGGAACAGCGATCGACGCTCTTATGGTCGGAGCCTGGAACCGATATGGCGATGGCCTGGCAACGAAGTTTTCCAAGTTGATCGGCGTGACGGCGCAGATCGGTGTCTCGACACTGATGTATGCCGGGATTTCGGTGGACTATCAGACAATGATCCCGACCGCGCTTCTATCCTCCGTGGAGAACAGCGCGGCGGCCAGGTGGGGAACGGCCGTCTGGGGCGTGTCGAAGTGTCCAGGAACGATCCTTTCGAGGAAATTCGCCTCCGCCGGCGCGTTTGGTGCGGCACTTGCGCCGACCGTGCGCGCTCTGATCTCCGGCTCATCGGCTTCGATCTCTGAAGCCGCGGTCGTCGGCGGGGAGGTGCTTTACGAGAAGGGTGCGCCGCTTTGATCGTCTCGGAGCCACGGGGCGATATCGCCGCCTGGGTAGGAGCCAAGATTGGGGTGTCCTTCGAGCCGCCCTATACTGCGCTGGCGCATGTCGACCGCGGCCGGATCATTGCGGGCTATGTGTTCAATGTCTGGACAGTTCACGACATTGAGGTTTCGCTCGCCGCCGATCGGCTGTCCGTCACCCTGATGAGAGCCGCTTTCCGATACGTCGTCGAGCAGCTGGGCTGCAGCCGTGCAACGTTCAAAACACGTGCCGACAACGTGCAGGCTCAGAGGGCGCTCGACAGGCTGGGCGCACGTCTGGAAGGCCGGCAGCGGTCTTACTTCGGCGACTGCGATGCGCTGCTCTATGGAATCTTGAAAGAGGACTTCCCCTATGGTCTCAACGCCTAAGGCGCCGAAAGCGCCCGATCCCACGCAGACCGCGGCGGCGCAGACCGCGACGAACGTCGACACTGCCATTGCGAACGCTGGTCTCAGCCATACCAACCAGTACA
Source organism: Rhizobium sp. BK049 (assembly GCF_014193135.1). Classification (NCBI taxonomy): domain Bacteria; kingdom Pseudomonadati; phylum Pseudomonadota; class Alphaproteobacteria; order Hyphomicrobiales; family Rhizobiaceae; genus Rhizobium; species Rhizobium sp. BK049. The sequence continues at coordinate 25,809 of NZ_JACHYV010000030.1, read as the reverse complement.
CGCCCGACGGCTCGCTGGAGTACAAGGTCACCGGCCATACGACGATGACCGACCAGAACGGCAAGACGTATCAGCTGCCGACCTATTCGGCCTACCAGAGCTATTCGCCCGAGAACCAAGCAATCTATGACCAGACGCAACAGACGCAGCTCGGGCTGGCGAAACTGGCGAATTCGCAGACGGGCAAAATCTCCGGCATCCTCGACACAAACGTCGATCTCAGCTCTGGGAACGTCGACAAATACGTCAACGACCATTGGCAATCCGGCTTCAACAATCAGTGGGATCGCGATCAGGCGAGCTTGGAACAGAGCCTTGCCGACAAGGGCGTGACGATGGGCTCTGAGGCCTACAACAACGCCATGCGGGACTTTACAACGCGCAAGCAGGCGGCATTCGATCAGTATCTCGGCGACATGTACTCCAATGCTCAGAATTCCATCCTGACGGAGCGAAACCAGCCGCTGAACGAGATTTCTGCGTTGATGTCCGGCTCGCAGGTGAATCAGCCGAATTACGTGAACTCGCCAACGACGCAGCTACCGACCGTCGACCAAGCAGGCCTAATCAACGAGAACTATAACCAACAGATGGGCGCATATAACCAGCAGGTAGCCAAGTCGAATGCGGCCATGGGCGGCTTGTTCGGCCTCGGCTCGGCGCTGCTCGGCGGCTGGGCGATGTCCGATCGCCGGCTGAAGCGTGCCGTTCTCCGGATCGGCGAAACAGCGTCCGGGCTCCCGGTCTACGAATACGAATATATCTGGGGCGGCGGCCGGCAGGTGGGCTTGATGGCCGATGAGGTCGAAGCAGTCACTCCCGGCGCCGTCGCCGTTGGCCCTGGCGGTTTCAAGATGGTCAATTACGCGGGAGTTCTGTGATGGGCTTCATCTTCGGCGGTGATACAGGCCAGACGCAGGCGGACATCACAGACGCTCGCAAGCGCCTCGCTGCGGCCATGCTGCAGCAAGGCACGGACACGAGCCCGATCCAGTCCCCATGGGAGGGCGCGGCGCGCATGGCCCAGGCGCTTATGGGTGGCCTCGCCATTCGCAACCAGGCTAACCAGCAGCGCGCGGCCGATGCTCAGGTGATCGCAGCCATTACCGGTCAGCCTTATACGCCGCCTGAGCAGCCCAAGGGCTTTCTGTCGTCGCTGTTTGGTGCTGATAAGCCAACCAACTCGGGCGCTACCGGCTCGACCATGCCGAAGGTGGACGCTACGGGTAACATCCCTGCAACACCCTTCAAACCTGGCGGTAATCCTGAGGTGGCGGAATACATTCGCCAGGCATCGATCGCCAGAGGTATTGATCCAAACTATTCCCTTCGCGTTGCCGGTCATGAGGGCTTGAACGTCTTCGATCCTTCGCAGCCTGATCGGGGCGGGGACGAGGGCTCTTCATTTGGCCCCTTCCAGCTTCACTATGCCGGTATGTCGAAATCGATGCCGAACGCAGGGCTGGGCGACGAGTTCACGAAGGCAACCGGTCTCCATGCCAGGGACCCGTCGACGTGGAAGCACCAGGTGGACTTCGCGCTCGATTGGGCGCGCAAACACGGCTGGGGCCCATGGATGGGTGCGAAGGCCGAGGGCATCACCGGTATGATGGGTATCGGCGCGGTGCCGCCGCAGCAGGCCGCGAGCGCCGCACCTTCGCCGGCTGTACCTCTCAGTTCATCGATGCAGACGGCGCCGGTCAACCCGCCGCCCACGGCTGCAGGCGAAGTCGCAAGTCTGGATCCCTCAATTGGCATTCCCATGCCTGGAGCAGCCGGCCAGATGCGCGCCTCCGATCCCGCCCATGTCTTCCCGCCGCAGGCCGGTGCTCAAGCTGTGTTGCCGCCTCTGCCAAGCCGAGATGTCGGTCCAACTCCTCCCGTTGCCGGTGTCCCCGCTGGTCAGCCCCAACCGCGGCAGCCCGCACCGGTCCGCCTTGCCCAGGCACTGGACAATGCCCCGCAGCAGGCGCCGGACCCGCTGGCGAACCCACGCGCTCAGGCGCTGGTGCAGGCGATCTTGAACCCGAACGCATCGCCGCAGGTGAAGGCGCTGGCGGCGCAGTCTCTGCAAGCTCTGACAAAACCGACGGAATACGGGTTCCAGGTGTTGCCCGACGGTACGGTGCTGCGATCCGATCCTCGCAGCGGCACGCTTACGCCCGTTTATCGCTCGGAAATGTCGCAGGCCGATCAGGCGAAGCTTGATTTCGAGCGCGAGAAATTCCGCCAGGAGCAGCAAAATCGCAGCACGCTCACAGCAGCAGAACAAGCGAACATTGATCTCGAGCGGCAGAAGTCCGATTTCGAAAGGAACAAGCCTGTCGTTGTTCAGCCCGGCGAAACGCTCTTCAGCCCAGGCCAGGATCGCGTCGTCTACCAAGGCACCGGTTACAAGCCGGAAGACGTGTCGAACCTCCGCAAGGAGATCCAGAACCTCCCGACCTATAAGAGCTATCAGCAGGCGCTTCCTTCCTACTCGTCGATGATCGACACCGCTAAGACGGACTCGAAGGCATCCGACCTGAACCTGATCTACGGACTCGGCAAGATCATGGACCCGAACTCGGTCGTTCGCGAAGGCGAAATGACGATGGTGCAGAACACTTCGTCGTGGCCGGACTGGCTTAAAGGTGCATATGACAGCGTCACCGGCGGTTCCCGGCTTGAGCCCGACACAAGGAAGGCGATCCTCGGCGAAGCGCGCAGCCGCATGATTGCTTATCGTGGAGCGCTCGATAACGACATCTCGCAATATCGGGGCATCATCGGCCGGCGTGGTATGAACGAAGCGGATATTCTCCCGACTCTGGGGGATATTGCGGCGGTCCCGGACCTGGTCCAGCCCCCCGGATCCGCGCCAACGGCAGACATCGGCCCGGCCCCTGAAGGTGTTCCCGAAGATGTATGGGGCGCAATGACGCCAGCGGAGCGCAAGCTATGGCAGAAATGACACCGGAACAGCAGCGGGCACTGGCAATCGCGGCCGCGCGTCTGAGGCTTCAGAAGCAGCCGGAAGCGTCGCCCGGCGCAGATGGCGTTGCTATCACATCACAGACTTCGGCTGCTGCGCCTGCTCAGACCGGCGAAGAGCTGCCTCGCATCTATTCTGATCTCGCCGCCAAGCTTGAGGCCGAGCGGGCTCAGAAGAAGCCGGCGGTTGATCGGCATGGGCTGCCGGCAGACGATGCCCTTTCGGTCGCCAGGACAGGCGTAGGCGGACTTATCGAGGGTATTCCGATCGTGGGGCCGCTCATTCGAGGCGGGACCGAGCGGGCCGCAGCGGCAACACTCGCCGCATTTTCGGACGAGACCTATGATCAGGTCATGGACCGCGTCCGTGAAGCCAACAGAGCTGAAAAAGAAGCGAACCCGTATGTAGATAAGGGGGCTCAGATAACCGGGGCAGTTGCCGGGACCATCCCGGCAATCATGGCTGCCCCGGCTGCATTCGGAGCGGGCGGCGGGAGTTTGGTCCTGCGTTCGGGTATCTCTGGGTTAACCGGTGCCGGAATTGGTGGCGCAGACGCGGCTGTTCGACATGATGGAGATCCAACAGCGATCAGAGACGGCGCGTATTGGGGTGGCCTGTTTGGACTAGGTGGCCCCATTGCCGGCAAAGCCATCGGCGCTGGCGCCAGGTCGCTAGTCGATGCACTTCGCGCACGCACGGCTGCCAAAGTCGCCGGAATGGACCCGCAGGCCTTCGCCTACTTCAGGCGCGCGGTCACCGATGACGGTCTTGACGCATCTACGCTTCCGCGCAGGCTGAAGGAAATGGGTCCCGAGGCTATTCCGGCGGATCTGGGCCCGAACCTTCAGAAGCAGGCCGGCGCGCTCGCGGCAACCCCAGGAGAGGCACAGGCGACGATTCGGAACGCGCTCACCGATCGCCAGGCCGGCGCAAACGCTCGCATTGGTCAAACCATCGATGAGACTATGGGACCGAATGTTGTTCCCTCGGAAGTCAGGGCCGGAATTGAAGCCAATCAGGATTCGTTCAGCCCTCTCTATCGCGAGGTCTTCAGGGGAGCCCGCCCTTACGACATGGCGCCGATAGCCGAAGCAATGGAAGCTGATATCAGCCGTCTTCGCGGCCCAGCTCAGGCCCGGTTACGGCAGGTTCGCGACATGCTGAACGTTGCGAATTCGAACGTCCTTTCCACAGATCCGGGCGTCATGTTTCAGACGCGCCAGGCGATCGATGGCCTGCTGAAGACCGAAATTGACCCGAAGGCCATTGCCACCCTGATGGAAGCCCGCCAGATGCTCGATGACGGCCTTACCCGTGCCGTTCCTCGCATCAAGGAGCTCGACGCAGGCTTTTCGGAACTCGCCCGCCAGGACGAAGCTCTGACACGCGGTCAGCAGGTTCTCGACAGTGGACGCACAGCGCCGCGCCCCTCCGAATTGGCCGCAGAGGTCGAGCAGGGCGTTCAGCCGCAGGGGATGCAGATTGGACCGTCTGCGGCCCCGCTGCGTCTATCACAGGGTGCCCGCGCCGAGATCGACCGCATAGTCGGCACCAATTCGAACGACATCGCTGCCATGAACAAGCTGATCAAAGGGGAGGGCGATTGGAACCGCGCGCGTCTCTCCACCCTCTTCGGGCCGGAGAAGGCCGACCAGTTGTTCAAGGTACTCGAAAACGAGCGCATTTATGCCGACACGGTTAACACTGTGACCCGCAACAGCGAAACCGCGGCGCGAATTGCAGCCCAGAACGAGCTGGGAGGCGGCGCTGGTAGTTTTGGTGTGAAGGAGGCTTTCAAGGCCGGCGGATTCCTCGGTGCAGCTCGATCGGCCGCGATCGATAAGGCTGACGACATCGTGAAGGCGTTGATATCGAGCAATACCGGAAACGTCACCCGCCAGAGCCTGGCGCAGGCTCTTATCGGCGAACAACGGGAAAAGCTGGTCGAGGGGTTGGTAAAAGCGCAGGGGATGGGAACGACACCCGCGTTAGTGGATCCGGTCGTCAAAGCCCTGCTTCTGAACGCCGGAACCGCGAGGACGCGATGAGGGGTCGATCCAGCAAATGACCAAATAGAGGGCGATAACGAACAGGACTCCGACGATAACGCCGCCTCTGAAGTCGTCACCAACGACATATCTAAGCGCGTCGACGCCCGACGCGACCGCGTAAAGCAACGCAGTCGTCGCGATGATACAGCCGATTTGCAGAACTCGGATCATGTCACAACCAATACTACAGCCTCTTCGGCCTCGCAATTCGCGGGGCTGTTTCTTTTGGAGATGGTGAATGCCCAGAAATCCATCCACCGGCATTTATTCAAAGCCCGCCGGCACGACGCCATCTGTCGGTCAGATCATCGACCCGGCGCCGTGGAACCAGTTGACTTCCGACCTCGGCAACGAGATCACCAACTCTCTGCCTCGTGACGGCTCGGCGCCGATGGTCGCGCCACTCAAAGCTGCAAGCGGCACGGCTTCGGCGCCAGGCTTCGGCTTCGCTTCGAATCCTCAGACCGGCGTCTATCTCAAGGGCAGCGGTCTGCTTGGCTTCACGCAGAACGGCGTTGATGTCACCTTTGAGAAAGGCATGGTCTACGCGGCTAAAGCAGGCGATTACACTGCGCTTGCGTCAGATGACAATGCCGTTCATCGCTTTACGGCCAGCGCCACGCTCACACTGACCGCAGCGGCAACACTTGGCGCCAACTGGCACTATGTCGTCCTGGCGGATGGCGGCGACGTGACGATTGATCCGAGCGGTTCAGAAACAATCGACGGCGCATCAACACTGATCGTGAGGAATGGCTATTCAGCTACGATCTATTGCACCGGTTCGGCGTTCTTTACCGATAAGCTGATCGCGAGGCTCGATGCAAAGGCCGATGCCTCGGCTGTGGGGAGCTTCGTGATCGGCGGCATTCTGTCAAACAACGCGGGGACCCCGAATACACATATAGACATAGCAGCCGGCTCCTTTCGGTCTGGCTCGGCTTTTGTCTCAAGCGGTTCGACGCTCACGAAGAGACTCGATGCTTCATGGGCTGCTGGCTCGGGGAATGGGGGGCTTGATACAGGCACAAAGGCCGCAAACACGACCTACCGCATTTGGCCCTTGCGCAAGACCGCGGATGGTACGGCCGATTTCGTCTTTTCCATTTCCACCAGCTCCGGCGGCGTCACGGTCCCAGCGGGCTACACGGTTGTAGCTCCCAATGGCCTGGACATCGGAATGATCCTCACCGACAGCGCCGGCAACATCATTCGCTTCGTGCAAGACGGCAACTATTTCCGATGGAATGTCAGCTCATTCCCAAATGACCTGTCCACAACCGCCAACCGGACCACATCTTTATTGACGTGTACGCTGCCGACAGGTCGGCGAGTGCTGGGGCTATTCCAGACGTTCATAAGCACCAACGCAACTGGCACAGATGTCATCATGGAAATCGCTGATGGCCTCAATGCAAATGTCACCCAATTCATCGAGAACTACGGATCGAATGGTAGCTCGCGCCTTCGAGCTGTTGTTGAGCAATTCACCAATACCTCAGCGCAGGTGAATGTTGGACTGATCCTGTCTCCCGCGCCGGCAGCAAATGCCAACACGTTCCAAACGGTTGGCTGGCGTGACTACCAGATCCCTCGCATCGGAGCATAAAGCCATGTTTATCCGAAGAGAAAACGGTCATATCGTCGCCGCGTCAGACAACCGGCAGGCAGATATTTCTGAAGAAATTGCCGATGATGATGGCGAGCTCCTCGCCTTCCTCAGTCCGTTGGCCGTCATCACGTCAGTGTCGTCGCGCCAGTTCAAGCTGCAGCTCCTGTCGGCGGGCTTGCTCGATGCCGTCGACGACTGGGTGGCGCAACAGTCTCGAGAGGTGCGGATTGCGTACGAGTTTTCCGGAACGTTCGTCAAAGACAGCCCGATGATGACCGCCGGGTTTGTCGCAATGGGATTCACGGCGCCGCAAATCGACGAGTTCTTCGCAGCGGCTGCGCAACTGTGACAGCGTCGATCCTCCGCTATCTCGCCTACTTGCCGGCGAACCTCGCGTTCGTGCTGCTGTCCTATCTGCTGGCGCCTGGACTCGCGGCGCTGTCACTTTTAACGGGTCCGCGGCTCCCCGGCGTTCTGCAATGGTTCTCTACGCTGGACGCTGATCTTGACGGTGGTGTGGCGCAACGGGTGAGGGGTTACGAAGATGCCCTCACAGGCGCGCGTCTCTGGTGGCAGCGGACGTGCTGGATCTGTCGCAATCCCGCCCATGGCTGGCAATCGCGGCTCCTCGGCGTGCCAGCGGCCGGGACGGTCATCATTAAACAGCAGATCACCGTATCTCCTAAAAATCAGTGGTACGTCATGGAGACGGCCAAGGGCGTCCGGTTCTTCTGCTTCAAGCGTGATCAGCCGCTCATCGGCGGCTTCTACCTCAAGCTCTGGTTCGGCTGGGTGAACAAGGCCTACGACGGCCGCAACCACCATTACGCTTTCCAGATCGGCCCGAAGCGCCGGTCGTAACGATCACCCTCACAATTTGGAGCATGCCCAATGGCGCGACAAGTCAACGCCACGACCGAAACTGCGCTCAAGCAGTGGGAGTTCTTCATTCCTTTCGTATATGACGATGCTGATCCCAAGCCTGGCCTGAAGAAGACGCGGCTGCGGCCGGGGATGAAGATCCGCGGCACGGCGACGCAAGGCTACGGCCATACCGGGCCGGCCGTTTATCCGGGTGCCCCCGACATCTCCGAAGACCAGGCGCTCGTCTGGCTCCGCAGTGACCTCGATCCCTGCGAGCGCGCCGTTGCAACATCGGTGAAGGTCGATCTGACCGATAACCAGTTCGGCGCCCTCGTCATGTTCGCCTTCAATGCCGGTATCGGAGCCTTCAAGTCGTCGACGCTGCTGAAGAAACTGAACGCCGGCAACTACGCCGCCGTGCCTGGCGAGTTGGCAAAGTGGAACAAGACGACGATCGACGGCAAGAAGGTCGTCAGCAACGGCCTGGTGAACCGTAGGGCGGCAGAGGCCGGTTTGTGGGCCAAGGGCGGCTATATTCAATCCAGCGGCACGCCAGCGCTGCCGCAGCGCGCCCCTCTTATCAACGGCAAGGTCGTCAGCACGATCACCGCTGTCTCGTCTACGGGAGCGCTCCAGTTCGTCCCCCATGATGGACCGCTCGCCTATGCGCTTGCCGGTGTGCTCGTCCTCGCCTGCATCGCTGGTATCGGCCTGTATGTCTGGGATCGGGTGAAAAACTGATGGAAGTCATCAGCAGGTTCATCCCCGACAGTCTCAAACTCCCGGCCGTCCTGGCGCTCGGGCTCGTCCTCGGCGCCGCCGCAGCTTTCTACCCGGTCAAATGGATCGGTGCTCGCGACGAGCGTCAGGCTCAGCAGATCAAGGCGGCCAAGGAAGCGCTCGATCGCATCAACACCCTGGAGAAGAACAATGCGAATTTCAGGAATCTTCCTGCTTTCGAGCGTTGCCGCGTGTTCATGCGCGATAGCGGGCTGCCAGCAGACCAATGCGATCAACGGTAGCGGCTACCAGTTTACCCGCTTCTCCGATCCCAAGACGGCTTTCCTGGCTTCGCAAGATCCGACCGCCGGGCCAGCCATCGCTTCCAACAATCAGCAATGCCGTCAGGATACGGCCTGCCGCAAGTAGCAACAAATGCGAGGCAAGACACGATGACGAGCGCACAGGGCGACCGGCAGGCTGCAGTTCGCAGTTTCACCGGCACATCACTTAGCTACGAAGGCGACTGGTCGGCGCTCTTTGATATGGTGGGAATCCCGAATGTTGGCGGCTTCAATGGGCGTCTTCTGGCATGGATCAACTATGCGCTGGGGACAAGCTACACCGAACTGAACGGCGCTATGGCCGCATATGCCGCATCAGCTGGTGTTGCCAACTGGTCGAGCATGAACACGCTTCCAAGTGGAGCCGGACATCCGACATGGGTTCCTGATCCCAATCGGTACATGCCGGCGGCGACCGGCACACGCTGGCCCACAGGCAGCACAACGACGCCTTGGACCTATCAGACGGGGCTAAACTACCAGTGCTCCAAGCTGTTCTTTGGTTCACCGGACTATCCGACGAATGATTTTCTTATCCCATTTGTCGGCTTTGCGCTGACCGAAGGTGGGAACGCGCCGCAAGAAACGCAGTCGCCCAACGCCGATATGCTGATTGATGAAGTGTTCTTCATCCATCCAGATGGCACGGAATACCCGATCTTGTTCAGCGGTGTTGCTGCCGCGACGGTCACCGCGGCGACCGGCATTGTTTACGGTCAAGTCACGCTGCCCTCGGCTCTGCCGGCCTGGTCTATCTTCGGCGTTCGCACCGTCTATCACGGCACGGTCGGGAATACCTTTGCCGCCGCCTATCGCTGCCAGCGCCACCGGGGAGAGAAATATTGGGGCGCGGCCGACCTGACGTCTATTCGCGCCCTGGCGGCGGCCAATGGGCCTTCTACGGCGGCGCTCGACAGTGATACGCTTTACAACACGGTCGGTAACGCCACCAACTCTCAGCAGATGGCCTACGGCCCTTGCATGGTCCTTGCAAAGGGATGGGACGGCCGGCCGGTTCCTCTGGTCCTGGCCGACAGCTTGCTTGAACGGCAGGAGATTGCCGCTTCTGCGGACGAGCGGCGCAATTTGGGTGTCGGCCGGCGCTGGCTCGACCAACGCGATTCTGCGCAGGGTAGCATTATCCCGCTGGTAATGGGTGTGCCAGGCTCAAAGTCGGCGCAAGAGCTGGCAACCAATGCACTCAAGCGTTGGGACATGATCGACGCTATCGCCACGACGTTCAACGGTGGCAAACCGATATGGACATTTGTCCTTGACTGGTCAGGTCGAAACGACACTAACGCCACCGTAGCGTCGACCTGGGCGGCCGCCAAGACAGCTCTTCCCGGAACGCGCGTGCGCGGACGTTACGGCGCTGGAACGCATATCGTCGGCGTGACCATGTGGCCTACCGTTGGCTCGGGTGACTCCGGGAGAACCGTGGCGGCGTATACCGTGACAGCACAATGGAGCACGGTGTTGGCAGCGGCAAATGCGCTTGTGCTGGCGAGCGCGGCTTACAACAAGACCATAGACGTGTTCCCGGCGTTTATGTCGGACGTTGATCCGACTAAACCGCCCGCCGCTGAGACCTTCCCTTTGGGTAATATAACAGGGCATCCAGGCAACCAAGACGGCGTAACGACCTGGGACACCATGCGGGTTCCCTCAAGCATACCGCAGGGCGCGCGCGTCATGTTTGAATACCAGCCCGGATTATTTACAAGCCGGACGCTGGTCGAGAAAAAGACCGACTATGGCGACGGCACGGCTGATTTCAGGGTCGCCGAAGTCCTTGCTACCAACGTGCAGGATAATGCGTTGCTGATGGGGCATGCCTACACGGCGGCGGACTTCATTCACCCCGCGCTCTATCATGTCCTCAGAACCGTGAGCCGGATCCCGCAATCCGAGAAGCTGAAATTCTACCCCTAAACCAGAGGCATAAGCATGAACCCATCCGACTTCGACCCGCGCCTGCACCAGCAGATGGGAGAACTCCTCGCAGAGGTCCGCAATCTCCGGGATGCTTTCCGGCAATCGGAAATCAAATCCGACACGAGCCGGTCGCAGATGCACGGAAGGCTTGATCAGCTTGTCGACAGGGTCGGGAAGGTGGAAGGCAATGTCGCTGCGGTTCAGGAGGATATTTCAGAAATGCGGCCGGTGACCGATGACGTGCGCAGATGGAAGCTGATGGGTCTCGGCGCTCTCGGGATTGTCGGGGTGGGCGGCACTGCACTTGGTGTCAGCCTTGCCGGCGTATTTGATCAGGTGATGAAATATTTGCACCGGTAGGGCAGGGATCAAAACAGCCGCGATTCTGAGAGAGGTAGGTCGCAGCAGTAAGTATCCCACGATTCATTCCGAAAGCCGTTGAAGTCGGGCTGATGGTGGACAATATATGCGTTAATTGAGCGCATGCCACGCGCAAGACACGGGTATTACCCAGATGTGTAGCTTGACAACAAGCCGTCTACTTGCGACACGAAGTTGTGGGAGGAGCAACATTATCGTTCAACGAACGTTAAGATCCTATGGCGATAATGTGCCCGTGAACGGGGTTTAGATCCTATGGATGTTTTGGCAAAATTTGTGAACCTTGCTTTCTTGGCATGGGTAAGCATTTCGGTTGCACTCGTCGGGTTGAACGCGGCGCTGATCATTCTTCGCCGTCGTCACGAAAGCGAACGAGCGACGCGGCTTGCGCGGTCTCTCAACCCCTACATCTCCTATCTGCGTATGGGCGGCAAGTCTGCGCGCGATATGCGGGATTCGAGACACGCATAGGGTGACAAGCATATCTCTTCCTTTGATTGGCGAGTTGTCTACCTTTAGTATGGGGTTTCTTGGCAGCATTTTCGTCGAAATCGGCGCCGCCTGGAAGTCCACTCAGGATCTGGATGGCCGATGCCCAGAGCGCTACAAGCAGCCTTTTTATTTGTGTATCCGGCTGCTGATGGCGCTAGCCGCGGGCGCCATCCCGACGTTCCTAGAGGCTGCAAATCCCACGACTGCTCTTTATATGGGCGCGAGCGCTCCATTGTTCCTCGATCGCCTCGGACGTGGTGTTGACCCCACCAACGCGATAACCAAGGGCGCTGGAGCAGTTGCGGAAAAGTCAGACGGAGAAGTGGAAGATATTGAAGCCTGAAGCAGGGCCCTGAGCCGTTGGCTTAATCGCACCAGTCGTTGCGCTGCTTCGAACTCCAGCTTCGAGCGAATCCTTCCGTAAGCAGCTTCTTCCCGATCTCTTCCCCGTTCATTCGATAGATGTTTACCAGCGGCCGGTGCGATGGCGTCTTGTCGACTGCGCCGCTGAACATCACCCGCAAACCTTTTTCAGCCAGCATCTCTTTCAGCCTGCCCTTGGCGATCAGCGCCAGCTTCCGTTCCTTCATGCACTTCGCGTGCGATCCTACCTCCGGCGTGTCGATGCCGGAGACGAAAGGAACACCTTCCCCCAGCAGTCGCAAGTTCTGCCCGTCGCACTTGACCGTGTCGCCGTCGACGGCCGTCAGCGAGGCGCATAGTATCAATCCAGCAATCATTGAACGGTCGTTCCACCCTCCGCAGCCTCGAGCTTTCGTCTCAGCGCCTGCTCCTGTTCGAAAGATCTATGCGGGAAATGCTCAAAGCACCACCATCGTGTCGCCACGGCGGCCGATGGGCTATTTCCCCAGCTTCCCCAATTATCGCAGTCTTGGTGCTCGCAATAATGGACGTAGAGGTCTGGGGCCCTCGGACACCTGTCGATGTCGCTCATTTGACCTCCTGGAGTTGCCAGCCCGCTTTCGGCTTCGGCCATCCGTTCTTAGCCGCGCGAAAATCAGCTTCAGTTTCGGCTTTTCTCTTGGCTTCCATGGCGCCGGTCGCCCAGACCGTAATCTGCATGCGGCCAGCTCTGAAGACGAAACGGCGCTCGGAGGCGTGCTTGCCGGCGGTATATCCTGCGCGAAAGCAGGCGCGCGCAGTCGACGGGCTCACGCTGTCTCGGAAAGAGCCCGGCTGCGACCGCCACCAGTCGTTAAATGCCACATCGAAGGTAACTTTTGGTTGGGGACGGTCAAGCATATCAGTCTCGCTCGTAGCTCGGGCGCCACCCGCGCGTGATGCCTCGGCCCATAGCGCCTTCGGTCAGCACCAACTGCCAGCGAAGGTGACGTATGTCCGCCAGAAGAGTTTCTATCGCCGCGTGCGCGTCACCTCGGTGATAGGCAAGCACCTCCGCAATCTCATCATCAATCATGGCTTCGCCGATCGGCTGCTCGCGCATATCCGTGCTCCATACTCAGTTTTCAGATTGGCGGCCGCATCGCCGATGTTCTTATTATGTTCTCGCGCGCGGCCGAGTCAATAGCCACCTTACTCAGAGGGCATTAGTGGCGGTGGTCTGTGGAGTAAACAGACGGGCCGTTCGCGAAGCTCTTCGACAAGGCTCTTCAATCAGCCTGTATGTGACGGCGCTTACAGCAACGACCATCAGCAGCAAAAGGGCCAAGCCGGTGTAATTTTCTTCGCGTAGGAATATGTAATCGCGCAGAACCTGAGACATCGTTTGGTAAAAATCAGCGCCTCCGAGCTTGTGCGCCACACCTCGGAAGAAGGACAGCCACCACATCAGCACTAACATGTGAACCATATAGACCGAATACGAAATGCTACCTAGGAAAACGAAGGGTTTCAGTCGGAGAGCTTTGCTGATTAGGCCGCCTTCGGCCGCGAATACGAATATCGAGATAGCAAAGACTAGAGGCGCCGCGAGTGACAGAACGTTGGACCCGGCCGCGCAAAGGAAAATCGCTGACAATCCGACGACTACTATCTCCAGCGTTGTAGCTGTCCAGATATTGCTGGCGATGGCTTCCTGCACTCTGTGTGTGCGGCGATACAAAGCTTGAAGAATGCAGCCGATCGCGAAACCATAGACGCATCGAACGATGCCATTGGTAGAGGTCGCGTCGAGATACTTTCCATTGTTCAGCAGCAAGAGAAAAAGCGGAGCAACTATCGCCGCCACGCAACAAAGGGGGACGAATAGCCGACCGGAAAAGACCACGGCCAGCGCGAAGATGAGGTATGTGTAAAATTCGACGCTGATACTCCAGCTTGGCAAATTCCAAGTCAGTGAATCGATGACATTCAGGCTGTGTATCAATAGGAGGTTGGCTCCAATCGTATCCCAGCTCTGATAGGGTGCCGGGAACCAATCGCCTGTATTCGGGTACACAACCGTGACCTGCAGAAGGATAAACGCAATCAGGACGGCGAGATGGAGTGGGTAGACGCGCCCGAAGCGAAGCCACATGAAACGGCTGACACTATATCCCTCTGAGAGCTTCTTCGAATATGCCGCGCAGATAACGAACCCGCTGAGGACGAAGAAGAAATCAACGAACATATACATCCCGTTGAACAAAGCTATTCCGCTAAGACCTGCAGTCTTCCGGAAATGAAAACAAACAACTGCCAGTGCGGCTATGCCCCTCCAACTGTCCAGCACCACCAGTCGGTCGCTTTCCATCATCCCACGGCTATCCTCTAGTTTGATTCTGGCCGCATATCATGAACGGTCACTAAGAGCCATCCAGCTTCGCCGTATTCCGCAATCCACGTGTGAGCGCCCGTCGGCCCCGCACGTAGGGATTTCAAGTCGTTAATCATTCTTGGTAAATTGCTTTTTAAGTCCTTGCTGCTGAAGTAACGGCATGACAAAGCCGCCTCGCAAGCCTTCAAAGCCGCTGCTCGGTGACGCCGAAGCGCCGATCCGCAGCCGCCCGCGTAAGAAGCGTGACCCAGCTCAGCATCAGCTCACCCTCGACCCGATGCCGGCGCGCATCGATCCGTGCCTTGCGCTGCTGAAGCCGCGGCCGCCGAAGGGTCGGCAATGGGAGTTCGAGGTCAAATGGGATGGCTACCGATTGGCCGTTCACATCGAGCCGAAGGGTGTGAGAATTCTGACGAGTGGCGGTCATGACTGGACAGACCGTTTTCCTGCCATTGCCGCCGCGGCAAAACGCCTTCCCGTCTCAACAGCAATATTGGATGGCGAGGCCGTCGTGTTTGACGAGCTGGGCCGATCGGATTTCGGCAAGCTTCAGCAGTCGCTTGGCGGCAAGGGTGGCAAGCGGACATCGTGGGAATCGGTCCTGATGGCCTTCGATTTGCTCTACCTCGACGGCCACGACCTCACCGGGACAGAGCTCACCGCCCGGCGCCATCTCCTCGAGGGGATAGTGCCGCCCGGCGGGGAGGAGGCCATTCGTCTCTCCGAGGAGATCGAAGCTGATGGAGACACACTCTTCCGGATCGCCTGCGAGCATGGGCTTGAAGGCATTATAGCGAAAGACCGGAACAGCACATATCACGGCGGGCGCGGTGGCGAATGGCAGAAGATCAAATGCATCCAGAGCGGCGGCTTCGCCATCGTCGGCTACCAGAGGTCCAGCTCGGCATTTGGGAATATCCGCGCGCTGCTGCTTGCGGCTCGGAAAGCCGGCCAGTTTGTCTATGTCGGATCGGTCGGAACCGGCTTCAAGGCCAACCAGGCAATGGAGCTTCGCGCTGCGATGGACAAGATCAAGGTGGCAGCGCCAGCGGTGAGATATACCGGCCGGCGCAAGGACCTGATCTGGATCAAACCGAAACTCGTCGCTGAGATCGAATACAGAGCTTGGACACATGACGGGAAGCTGCGCCATCCCTCATATAAGGGACTGAGGGAGGAGCAGGACAATGCCGAAATCTTTCAACTGGAGCCGTAGGCGAGGGTAGGTAGAAGAGCCTCTTTCGCTACCCTTACGCCACCTAAGAAACGCGAATTACCTCGTTGGATAAAAGGAGCAGGAAACTGCCATCTTCAAGGCGCTCCGCGATTTCCCCGTCGTCAGTGACGTAGTCGATCCTTGGGCTTACGGACTGCTGAGACGTCCGTATTTGTTCAATGACAGTGTAATTTCGACCTTCAGCGTTTGAACAGTGGAAACGCTTTGTTTCTACATAGTTCGTCATGTTCATTAGCCTCGGAATTGCGCCTCATAATATTTGGCGACCAGGGCGCAGAGTTCAAGAACATCGATCACCGCCTTCTGCCGGTTATTATTTCCGAGCAGCTGAGGGTGGCCTTTCAAGTATCGTCGTCTTCCATGTCGGCGATGTCTTCGGCCAACGCCACTGCGTGCTCGGACAGAATGGCGGACACATTATCGAGAAGCATCGCCAGGTCAGGGTCACTTTCGAAAAGCTGCTCCTGCTTAGCTTTCAACTTTCCGATATAGAAATTGTGGATGTGCAGTGATCCGGTCATCTGCGCGAGGGTTGGCATGCTAATGCTCCGTTCCAGGTTCGCACTTGGGCGCATCAAGAGTAACGCGGCTCAGGCATTCCCATCAACATCGCCATCTTCGTCCAGCTCGTGCACCGGCAGATAGGTGTTCTTCTCCATCCACTCCCGGACGATGAACCGGACGGTATCGTTGCGCGTCTTGCCGAACTCGCCCGATAAATCCCGAAGCGCTTCTTCAACGTCGTCGTCGAAGGCGATCGATCCGGAGTTGCGCAACAGCAGCGCGGCGCGGCGGAGCATGATCTGAAGATCCGCTCGGGAGATATCGGCGATCCGATCGGCGGCGTCTTCGAGGAGGGTGGCGGCGTCGGGCTTGGTCATAACACGCCAGAACTCCTATAAAATGTCACTGCTCGTATCGTTTTCAGCTTTGAAAAGTCCGCTCTTCGATGGAGGCGCCTGGTATTCATTCATCGCGTGCTCAAGGCAGGACTGAGCTGCGAGGAACGTCGTGTATGGACGTGTTGTTCTAAAGCCCTCGATTTCGCCAGAAAAGAAACCGGCTTTCATCACCGTCTTCTGATCACTTGCCGAATCTGTCATCACGAAATCGAGATACTCGTTCCAGGCGAAGTGTCCGTGGCTGGCCGGGAACTTGAATTTATACATCTCCGCTTTGTAGAAGCGGGTCATCCTTGTTTTCCAGAACAGCCAGTACGCCATCCAGAATTTCAGGAGCCCCAGGATGCCTATCGCTAGTGGCAGGATCCATAAAACCGCAAGTGTAAATAGGAATGGTAGGAACGGCTGCTGATCGTTCGACAATGTGGCTATTGAAGCAATCGCCAAGTCGACGCAGATATAAAACAGCCAAACAACAAAAGTGCGCAAATCCCCCTCCGACCCGCTATCCTGCGCAGGTGTTTATACCGTCACGAACGATAAGCTCCCATTTCGGCCCTAACGTTTCGCGTGCCGAGAGCGCATTGTGGCTCCCCGGCTCACCTTCCTTGAACATGCGGACAGCGAGATCCTGATTGTGCCCGCCTGTCACGAATGTCGGGCCTGGGTTGTAGACGGTATTGCCGCTGTAATACCCGGTATTTCCGTACATCGTTGCTGTGCCAGTCGTCGTATAGGAACCGGGCATCTGAACAACGCGAGTTGTATCAGCGCCTGCCTGTCCGACGATGATGTAGCGGTCATAGCCGGCCTTGATTGTCTCGATCGCAGCTTGCTTTGCTGCCACCTTCATCGCGCCCGTGTCGCCGCAGATTGGCGCCGCGCGTGTTTTGATGATGACTTCGTTCTGAGCTGTGCGCATCGAGCTTGACGCCGCACACGATGACAGAGCGCCGGCAGCCAGCGCGAGCAATACAGGTAGTTTCATGGATCCGCCCCAACCTCTTTCGCGAGTCCACTGCTTCGGTGCGCCGAGCGATCGAACTCCAGATCGGGCAACCCCTCAGTCGCCCGGTGCAACAATCGCAGAATTCGGTTCCACGTCAAATTGCATCATAATGTATCGTTAACGCACCTCTGGGATGCATGAGGCTCGCGGCCGAGAAGTTTTTCGCCGGGAGACGTCGGCAATACGATCGGCGGCGTCCTCGAGGAGGGTGGCGGCGTCGGGCATCGTTAAGGCATCACTCCCATGCGGGCATCACGGAAAGACGTGCCGCTGAATTCCGTCACCGTTACCCTTCGGCACATATCCGATTGGCGTCCACTGCTCCCCTGGTTCTAGATCGGGCTCCTCAATTTCGACGCCGCTACTTTCGATCAATTGGAAGCAGAATTTCGCGGCACCCTCCTTTGTCCACCATCTGCGAGAAATCTGCACATTATCAGTAGTGATGTCGTATTGTTGGACTTGGTAGACCATGATCTTTGCCATCTAACCCTCGTCGATGCTTGCCTATTCCTGCAGTTTGTCGCCTTCCGTGACACGGTATCACCACTCGCATGGCTTGCAAGATCAGTGCCCATAGAGCCTCATCAGCTGTGGAAATGGTGGAAAACCCTCTTTGTGATTAGCCTTTCCTGTCGTGTGCTTTGAAGGTCGAGCACTAGGAGGTGGGCCATGTCGCTTTCTCATTTTGCGCGAAACGCAGCTTCCGCCGCTCGCGTCAGAAATCGGATCAAGAAGGAGGGATACACCATGAACGGTGATAAGCTCTGGACCGAGGACGAACGAAAGATCATCGAAGATAAATGGCCGAATTTCGATGCCATCAGAAAGGCAATACCTGGCCGATCGAGGATTGCTATCCGCGCGCAGTGCAGAAATATGGGTCTAAGGGAAAAACCGCAGCATATCTGGTCAGCTTCCGAGATTTCAAAGCTTCGCAAGCTTTATCCTGCAGCGACTATTGCGGAAATTTGCGCGACGTTCCCCCATTCGAAATGGGTGAATATTCAGCAAGTTGCTCGGTACCATGGATTTCGCCGGAAAAGGAAGCCATTCAAGCCGACAGGCAATCCGCCGATCGACGGGGTGCTTGCGAAGCTGTTCGAGGCTAATTATTCGCTTTCTGACCTCGATCAGGAGTTCAGAACAAAGGACTATTTTGCGCATCAAAACTGGCGCTACAGGACGCCGGACTACAATCGTTTTGTGAAAGCTATTGAGCTCCTGGAAGGCAAGCTTGTGGTAGAGTGGCCGGGCGATGCAACATGACCTTTGCCGTATGCTGCGGGGATTCCACCTGACCTTCAGTTCGATCTGCCACGTTCCTTGGCTGATCTCATGCGGTCAATTTCTCTTAAGCTTTGCGGGGGCAGCGGATCTAAGTATACGCTTGGCGTTCCTGCGATTTGGGTCGGCTCTATCCAGGGCGCCGCGGTAATCTGCTACAACTGCGCCCTCTGAGAGATTTCTGCGGCAGTGCGCGGCTGCATTATCCAGATTTTCAAATGAATTAAACTTCAGGACAAATTCCAAGATCGAGGTTTCCTTCTCGACAGCGTTCCAAATTTTGCCGTCTGGGAACTTACCGTCGAATTTCATGGAGACCAGATACATGAAGGAAATGTCTTCGAGAGATCTGTCATCTGCAGGCGTTATATCGAACGTCAACGTCAGCTCGCTAACTTGTCTGGTAAATTCAATCATCGTTGCTCCAACAATTAATCCTTGCCAATCATACGGACCCCCGGGCGACCGTGGTTTAGAAATTCAATACCCTCTTCCTCAAGGACGCGTTGAACGACCTGAACGTTTGCTGCACGGCCGGCGATCGGTCGGTTTCCCACACTCTCCATGTTCCGAATCGTGTTGACGTTCAAGCCGGCTTTTTCGGCGAGTTCCTTCTGCTCTATTTCCGCCAGAATCCGTGCGGCTTTTAACTGATTACCGGTCGTAAGCATCAAACCTATCCTTCAAAACGATAAAGCTAGTTATAGCACCTAATTTCTGTTTGACAAAACTAGTTTTGATAACTAGGTTAATAGCGATAGTTAATATCTGAGCTACTGGAGATCGAAGATGCCGAACCCCCCAATTCCGGCAGCCGCCGAAGGCTTGCCTTGCGCTATCCGCCGTACCCTTCTTTTCGGTATCGCCGCCGCGTCGACTGCCGCCGCAATCACTGTTGCGCCTAACGCGCAAGGCGCCGATGTTGTCCAGACCCAATCGCGTGCCGATCGGGCTGAGAACCCGGAACTGGTGACAGCGTACCAAAAATTTGACGCTGCCTGTATGGAACTGAAGAGGGCTCATGATGAGCTGGAGTGGTTGGCGGACGAGTGGCGGCATCAGTGGCCGTTGGCACCGGAGGAGTTACTGCTTGGGGCGAACGCGCAGGACGGTCGGTACCCCGGGCCAGCTGAGCGCGACATCATCGGCCGCTATCTCGTCCGAGATACAAGTGCGTTGACGAAGAGGCTGGCGCCGAAATTCCGCCGGGGAAACCCGAACACGTGCTTCGCCCTTCGCACAGCCGATGAAGAGAGAGAACTCCTGAAAAGGTGGAGCCGATCTACTCCAAAGGGGCGAACCGAAAAGGCTCTGGCGCGCAATCGAGCGTACAGAATCCAGGCCATCAAGGAGTGCGAACTGCGCATCCAACTTGCCGAACGGTACGAGGCGGAGACCTCGCGTCTTCGGAAGGTTTCAGGCGCTGATGCTGCAACGCTGCGTGTGGCCAAAGCTGATACTCGCCTCTTGGCGGCAGCCAATGACGTCTCGCAATGCCAGGCTCGCACTCTGGCCGGCTTAGGGATGAAAGCTGACGCCCTCGCCGTCACTGCAGCCGCGCTCATCAAGGCAACGGAATTTGACCCCGGCCCTCTTGGTCAACTCGCTCGGTTCGTCGACTCAGTGGCTGACGTCGCTGGGAGGGCTGCCGTATGAGCCCGCGGGTTCAGGAGCTGCAGCGTGAAATCGTTGAGGCTTGCATAGAGCAATTGATCGGGCTCCTGGATCTCCTCGACGGGGATCCAGATCTCGAAGACAACGGCGACCTGGAACCCTCCATCGGAAGCGCGCCGCTGTATGTCGGCAATCATTGCCTCTATGACCTTGAGTCTGATGATGCTGACGATGAGGACGGAGGCGACGCCGAGGAAACGCTTGGCTGGTCCAATCCTTCGGGCTCATGCGCCCCCATCCGGGACGCAGCCGAACAATTGATGGCGCCCATCGATAACGAAGAAGGACCGCTTGGCTTCGACGGGACCGGCACCTTGATAGCCAGAACGATGCTGTCTGAGCTAAATCACTCAAGACAACAGCAAGAAACCAAAGGTGGATACCGGTGGGGATTCAAAATTGGAAATCCGCGTTAGCCACATGGAAAATAACGCTTTTTTAGAATGGAATGGTGCCGCTTACGTGACTCGAACACGTGACCCCATCATTACGAATGATGTGCTCTACCGACTGAGCTAAAGCGGCATTTGGCGGCCGAAGCGTGCGGCCCGCGATTTGCATGGCGCTGATACAGGCATTGTCTGAAGATTTCAAGCACCCTGTCATGCCTTTGGCAAAAAAGAGGGGACGGGGTGGAAGACCCTCAGAGCGAGAGGCGGGCGCGGGCGGCCTTGTATTCGGCCTCCAGCCGGTCCACGAGCTTGGCCACCGGCTCCACGGCCTTGACGGCGCCGATGCCCTGGCCGCTGCCCCATATGTCCTTCCAGGCCTTGGCGCCGCCGGTGGCCTGCTCGAAATCCATCTTCGAGGGGTCGGCGACGGGCAGGTTGTCCGGGTCCATGCCGGCGGCGATGATCGAGGGTTTGAGATAGTTGCCGTGCACGCCGGTGAAATAGTTGGAGTACACGATGTCGTTGGCTGCCCCGTCGACGATCGCCTGCTTGTAGGCGGGCGCGGCACGCGCCTCTTGCGTTGCGATGAAGGGCGAGCCGATATAGGCCATGTCGGCCCCCATCGCTTCTGCGGCCAGAATGGCGCCGCCGGTCGCGATTGCGCCGGCAAGCAGCAGTGGCCCGTCGAACCATTCGCGGATTTCCTGGACGAGCGCGAAGGGCGACAGCGTGCCGGCATGGCCGCCGGCGCCTGAAGCCACCGCGATCAGCCCGTCCGCGCCCTTGCGGATCGCCGAATGGGCGTGGCGGTTGTTGATAATGTCGTGCAGCACGATGCCGCCATAGGAATGCACGGCGGCGTTGACCTCGGGCACGGCGCCGAGCGAGGAGATGACGATCGGCACCTTGTATTTGACGCAGAGCGAGAGGTCGTGCTCCAGCCGCTTGTTAGACATGTGGACGATCTGGTTGACGGCAAAGGGTGCGGCCGGCCGTTGCGGATGGGCTGCATCGTGGCGGGCGAGCTCCTCGGTGATCTCGGCCAGCCATTCGTCGAGCTGGCTTTCCGGCCGGGCGTTCAGCGCCGGAAAGGCACCAACGACGCCCGCCTTGCATTGCGCCAGGGTCAGTGCCGGATGCGAGATGATGAAGAGCGGCGAGCCGATCACCGGCAATCTGAGTTTATCCTTGAGGATCGGGGGCAGGGCCATGGTTTACCGCTCGCAATGACGTTTACGAAAACGTCAAATCTCATAACAGAGAAGAAAAGCCGATAAAAGAGCGGCCGCCACGCCTTCGTCGATTTCGCGCCGATATATCAGGCAGAGATGGCGGGCAAGGTAAGCCCCGGGAGCCGCGAAAGCTGGCGATTATCGCCGCCGATCAGCGGCGGGCGGGGCTGCAAGGCTTGCGGTTTGCCGCGCTTGCCGCTACCGAATTTTGATGGAGAACGGCGGGGACGGCAGTCCGATGCCGGGTTCGAAGTGAAGGACTTGACGTGAGCGGATTAGAAACGGCCATCAGAACAGCGCTCGAAAATGCCGATCGCGACAATCCGGAGGTTCGAGCGAGGATCTACCAATCGGCCCGCCAGGCGCTGGAAGCCGGCCTGCGCAAGCAGGATATCACCGATGCCGATGCCGTCGCCCATCACCGCCATCGCCTGGAAACCACCATCCACGCCATCGAAAGCGAGGAGCGCGACCGGCTTCACCCGCGCCAGAGACCGCCTGAAGTGCCTGTGCCGCCCGTCGTCGAAATGCCGCCGGCTCGCCGTGGCGATGTGGCCGATATCGACAGCCTGATCGACAGCCCGGTGGCGGCAGGCGAGACCCGCGCGCCCGAAGTGATCATGCACCGCAGCGACGAGTCGAGGCTCGACGATGTGCATGCGAGCAATGCCGATCACCTCTCCGCCGCCCCGGTCGGCGACGAGCGGCTCGCGCGCGGCCAGCGCGCCGCCAACATGGATTTCCGTCCGGAGCGGGCGGCCGGCCGCCGCAAGCCTCGCAAGTTCTTCTCGAGGCTTCTCGTCTGGTGTGTGCTGCTCGCCTTCATCGGCATCGGCGCCTGGTGGGCCTATACGTCGGGCCTGCTCCTGACGGCGGCCGAGCGCGACACCAGCGTCGCCAATCCGCCGGCCAGCACCCAGCCGGAGGATTTCACCGGCAATGACGACAGCGCCGATAATGCGGCCGCCCACACCGATCAGCCGGTGACCATCGATCCGCAGAATAGTTTTTCGGCCGATTGGATCCCGGTGTTCAAGCCGGACGAGGTCGACAAGATCAAAAGCGGCCCGCGGGCGCGCACCGAAAAGATCACTGAGAATGACGGGCCGGCCGTGCGCCTGATTTCCGAAAGCGGTGCGGCTGACGGCAATATTTCGGTCAGTGTTCCCGCCTCTGTACTGCAGCAGCTCGCCGGCAAATCCTCAACCATCGCGCTGACGCTGCAATCGACCACCGATGAGCCGACCCAGGTGACGGTCGAATGCAATTTCCAGTCGCTCGGCAATTGCGCCCGCCATCGCTTCAGCGTCACCCGCGAAAAGTCGGATGCGCTGCTGCAGGTGAGCTTCGACCGCTCGCTGGCGCCGAATTCGCCCGGTACGCTTGTCATCAACAGCGATCTCGACGGCAAGGCGCGCGGCATCAACTTGTTCGCGATCCGCATCCTGCCGGGGCAGTGACGTCTCTTTCCAGCGGCCTGCGGCCTATTTCAGGAATCCGGGACCGGAGCCGATGATCTCCTCGTCGATCTCGCCGAGTGCCGCTTTGTCCTTGCCGTCATAGTCCATCCTGTCGAGCATGTGACGAATGAGCTGCAGACGCGCACGCCGCTTGTCATTGGCGCGGATGACGGTCCATGGCGCGAAATCAGTATGGGTTTCCTTGAGCATGCGGTCGCGCTTTTCGCTGTAATCGCCCCATTTCGTCAGCGCCGCGACATCCATCGATGACAGCTTCCAGACTTTCAGCGGATCGTGCCTGCGATCATGGAAACGCTTGAGCTGCATCTCCCGGCCGATATCGAGATAAAACTTGAAGAAGAAGATACCCTCATGGGCAATGATCTTTTCGAGCTGCGGCGCCTGCTTGAGGAAACCTTCATATTGCTGCGGCGTGCAGAAGCCCATGACCGGTTCGACGCCGGCGCGGTTGTACCAGGAGCGGTCGAACAGCACGAATTCGCCTGCGGTCGGGAATTGCGCGACATAACGCTGGAAATACCATTGCCCCTGCTCGCGCTCGGTCGGCTTGGCGAGCGCGACGACGCGCGCAAGGCGCGGGTTCATATGCGCCGACGAGGCCGAAATGGCGCCGCCCTTGCCGGCCGCGTCGCGCCCCTCGAACAGCGCCATCACCCGCTTGCCGGTCGCCTGAAGCCAGAACTGCACCTTGACGAGTTCCACCTGCAGTTTTTCCAGCTGCTCCAGATAGTCCTCCTCGTTGAGTTTCTTCTTGTAGGGAAACCCGCCGGACTCGAGGGCGTTTTCCTCCACCCAGTCCGGCAGGACCGGATCATCGACGTCGAAGATGCGTTTCTTGCCGCGGATATCGAGCTCCACCGCCCTGCTTTCGACAGTCTCGCCCATATGCTCCTCCTGCGCTGGTGGTCCTCTTGCCGTAGGCGAACATATTTGCCGTTGAAAATCAAATCTTTCGCTTTTGGCCGGTGATTTTTCCCGAGCCTGCGCTGAAGTCTTTCGCTTGACCGGCGCCAGCCGAAAACTTCTGTCATGAATTGCCGCTATCAGGCAGAGTTCAATATAGAGAAAACGAATCGACGCCTCGAGGCCCACTTGCAAGACGAAACCCCCTGGAGAAAAAGCCTGCTGGCGCGCATCCGGCGCGAACGTCCGGTGCTGCTTGCGGCCATCCTCAGCGCGCTTGCCGCCCTTGCCGCCGGGATGAACAAGTGGGTGGTGCTCGCTCTCCTGCTCGTCATGATCTTGACCGCGCTGTTCAAGGAGGCGCCTGTCGTCAAGGCGGAACCCGTCGAGCCGGCGGCAGCGGAGCCGCAAGTACCGCCAAGCCGCCTGCCTGACGTTTCCGCCACACTTGCCGGGCTCGATATTCCCGCCATGGTGCTGTCGGACGACGCCTCGGTGCTGTTCCAGAACCCTGCCGCCGAAAAGGCCTTCGGTGAGGTGGCGCTCGGCGCGCATATATCGGCCCGGCTGCGCTCGCCCGGCGTGCTCGACATGGTGCGCGAGACTATCGCCACCAACGCGCCGAACCAGATCGAGCATGCCGAGCGGCTGCCGTCCGAGCGCGTCTATATCGTCCGCAGCGCGCCTGTCGAATTCCAGGCCGAGGGCCAGCGGGAGCGGTTTTTCATCCTGTCCTTCCGCGATATATCTGAGGTCCGCCGCATCGACCGCATGCGGTCGGATTTCGTCGCCAATGCCAGCCATGAGCTGCGCACGCCGCTTGCTTCATTGCGCGGCTTCATCGAAACCATTCAGGGGCCGGCGAAGAACGATCAGAAGGCGCAGGCGCAGTTTCTGGGCATCATGCTCGATCAAGCGACGCGCATGAGCAGGCTGGTCGATGATCTGTTGTCGCTCTCCCGCCTGGAGTTGAAATCGCACATCGCGCCGGACGAGAAGGTTGACCTTGTGCCGCTGCTCGGCCATGTCCGCGACTCGCTGGTGCCGCTCGCCAGGGATGTCGGCGTCGACATCAACCTGCATCTGCCCGACGGCCAGGTGGAGGTGCTGGGGGATCGCGACGAGCTTGTCCAGGTCTTCGAGAACCTGATCGAGAATGCCTGCAAATATGGTCAGGAAGGCAAGATCGTCGACGTCTGGCTGAAGAACGGCGCCGGCGCCCCGGTGGAGGTCAGCATCATCGACAAGGGTCCGGGCATCCCGGCCGAGCACGTGCCGCGTCTGACGGAGCGCTTCTACCGCGTCAGCATCGAGGACAGCCGCTCGAAGAAAGGCACCGGCCTCGGCCTTGCCATCGTCAAACATATCCTCACCCGCCACCGCGCCCGGCTGATCGTCAAGTCCGAGGTAGGCAAGGGCACCGATTTTACGGTGCGGTTCTAGCGTGGTACGCGACGCGAGCGATAAGCGATGCGTACCGCGGATGAACGACCGGGTTGATGATCGACATTTTGGACCGGGATGATACCTGACAGTTTTCATTCTGTCGTGTGTGCTGCTTTAGGCCTCATCGGCCCGG
>NZ_JACHYV010000029.1:0-84669 GCF_014193135.1 Rhizobium sp. BK049 | reverse complement strand
TCAATCAGACAACCACCTTCTTGTCATTTTCTGCAACGAGCGCAACTGAAATAATCGGAAATCAAAGCCTTCCGCACCGCTTATCTATCAGAAGTAGGTAAGCTAGTGCTTTATTCCCTTCCGGCGAACGACCTTCTCGGCCGTCAGAAACAGGATGCGCATGTCGAAACCGACGGAGCGTCGCTCAAGATATTCGACATCGAATTTCACCTTGTCCGGAATCGGCAATTCGTCACGCCCGTTGATCTGCGCCCATCCGGTCAATCCCGGCAGGAGCTTGTCGACGCCGTGGGCCGTCCGCAATGCGATCAGATCATATTGATTGTAGAGCGCCGGGCGCGGCCCGACGAAACTCATCTTGCCCGCCAGAATGCACCAGAGCTGGGGCAGTTCGTCGAGACTGGATTTGCGCAGAAACGAGCCGATGGGCGTCAGAAACCGCTCGGGATTTTCGAGCAGATGTGTCGCGACTGTCGGCGTGTCGACGCGCATGCTGCGGAATTTCGGCATCAGGAAGATCTGATTGAAACGCCCGATACGTTTTGACCAGTAGAGGATCGGTCCTGGCGACGTTAGCCGGACACTGAGAGCGACGACAAGGATCGGAACGAGCAGGATGACCGAAGCCACAAAAGCCAGGAAAAAATCCACCGCGCGTTTCAAGCCCATTCCCCGTACTTCTTCCATTGCCTCTTCAGCGGATTTCCGCCCATACGCCACAGCGCCGTATCGTCAAAAACCATTTCGCGTCAACTCCAACCGCAACCTTTCTTCAGTGAACGCCGGCCGATCCTCGATCAGATCTTTGCCTTGTAGACCTAGGCAAAGGGGCTCACTTCGAGCTTGGAACGCACGACGTAGCCGCTGCCATCAGATCGCGCCCAACCGCGCCCTATGGTCCACAGGCGCCAATCTCTGGCAGGCCCACAGAACCGGGCCTCCTGCAGGAAAGGATCTTCGATCAGCGTATGGGCGAAATCGATCACCGTCTCCCGCTCGCCAGCTGCCCTTCGATCGCCTTTGTCGGCATAGGCTTTGGCACCCAAGGTAGCGATGCTGCGGGTGGCCGCACCAAGCGCCAATTCCATTATAGATGATATGCTGTTTCTGGTCGCTGTGGGCTCGTTCTCATTGTTTACTGCAGTAAACTTCCTGCACGTTTCCGGCCCCACGCTTTGTGAATGAGGGCGACGATTTCCGTATTAACCGCCTTCATCGCCTCCCTCGCGCCGTCATAGTCGCGCGGGTGAACTGCCTTCGCTCGGCCTCATAAAGTGCGTGGTTTGTCATCGCCGCATTGGAGATCTCGATGCTGCGCAGCCTTATGCTCAAGGAAGCCACGCATCTCCCCTTTTGCTCCGCCGCATACGATCGGCGGCGCCCTATGCGACCAAGACCGACGGCATAGCAAAATTTGGCAAGGCCCAGCCCTCGTACCGCGGAGGCGCAACTCGCGGTCGGCGAGGATACGATGTCCGGCCTCATCTGAACTTGATATCGATCGCCTTCTGGGAAACGCGGACGTTCCAATCCCGTAGAGCATCGCACGCTTCGGCTCGCGTGGGTGCACCGATGCGGCCGCCGAACACTTGGCATTTCAGCGCCGCCGCCATGGACGACATTCGCATCGTCTCTTCGATCGGCAGGCCTTCTGCGATGGCCAGCGCGAAAGCGCCGTGGAAGATGTCGCCGGCCGCAAGCGTGTCGATGGCCCTCACTTTCGGCGCGGCGAGGTGACGGATGTCGCCGCTTGCATCGTCGAACCACAGGGAGCCGTTTTCGCCAGCCGTGACGCTGATGAAGGCATGTTCGAATTTCCGCTTCAGCAGGCCGACGGTCTCGACGAGATCCGCCGTTCCGGCAAGCCGCTCGGCAGCCGGCTGTGAGAAGACGATGTGGCTCGCCGCCGGCGCCAGCATCTCGATGACGCCCTCGCCCGCAACGTCGCCGTCGAGGATGGCTGGCTTGGCCGCCCCCCTCGCCGCCAATAGCGTCGCCAGCGCAAGCTTTGGCCATCGCACGTCAACGAGAACCGCATCGAAGGAGGAGACATCCTGCTCGGTGACCGGTTTGACCGTATCGTGCAGCCGCGCATCGTAGAAGGGCACGATCAGGCGCTCGCCCTCATCATCGATGAGGATCGTCGAGACCGCCGAGCGGGCGCCCCGCACAACCGTCATGCCGCTCGTGTCTATGGCGCTATCCGCGAGATCGGAAATAATGCGTTCGCCCGTGGCATCGTCGCCGACCGCGCCCCAGAGGCTGGCATGGCCGCCAAGCCGGGCGACGGCGAATGCCGCGCTCGACGCCATGCCTTCGGCGATCTGCAGCATTTCATAGGGCAGGATCTTGCCCTGGCCGGTGGGCAGCGAGCGCACGCGGAACAAGGTGTCGAGCACCGCCGCGCCGACGCAGAGCACGCGGTGCGCAGGACCGGGAGGCGGCTCGAAGGCGGAAGAAGCCGTCAAAATCTCTGTCTCACCTGCTCACTTGACGGCGCCCGCCGTCAGGCCCGCCACGATCTGTCGTTGCGCAAACACCGTCAAGATCAGGACCGGCAAGGTGACGATCAATGCGGCGGCCGCGAGCGGTCCCCAGCTGACCTGTTCGAAAGACAGCATGTTGTAGACGGCGACCGGCAGCGTGCGCGTCTCGCGACTGGCGAGCACAATGCCGAACACGAAATTGTTCCAGGAAAAGATCACCGACAGGATGAAGGCGACGACGATGCCGGGCCTCGCAATCGGCAGGGCGACCAGACGGAAAACCTGCCAGGGTGTCGCGCCGTCGATGCTTGCAGCCTCCTCCAGCTCCATCGGCGTCGTCTCGAAATAGCCGATCATGATCCATACCACGATCGGCACGGTGACGACGAGATGGATGATGATCTGGGGCATCAGCGTGCCGAGCAGGTTCAGCCACTGGAACAAGAGAAAGAGCGGAATGAGGAAGGACAGGCCCGGCGTCATGCGCGCGATCATGATGACCATCGCCGATTTCTCCGCCTTCAGACGCGCGATGCCATAGCCGGCCGGCACGCCGATCAAGAGCGCCAGCAGCGTGGCGCTGCCGGTCACCAGCAGCGAATTCCAGAGATAGAGGAAGAAATTATTCTCCTCGAAGACCTTCACATAGTTTGACCAGGCGAAACGCTCCGGGATGAAGATCGGCGGATAGGCGCCGTTGTCGATTTCATATTTCAGCGACAGCGAGATCATCCAGAGGAAAAACAGGACGACCGGCGAGATCATCACCAGCGCAACGAACAGCAGTCCGATGCGATCGAGCGTCTTGCGCTTCATCAGCGTGCCTCCCCGTCAGACCAGTTCACGCGCTGCCGGATCATCATCAGGACGAAGGAGAGCAGCACGATGAGGATGAAGAAGACGACCGCCATGGCAGAGCCGTAGCCGATGTCGTAATAGGCGAAGGCGGTGTTGTAGAGATAGATGTTGATCGTTTCCGAGGCGGTGCCGGGGCCGCCCTGGGTCATGGCATAGATGATGTCGAAGCTCTTCACGGCATCGATGCTGCGGATGATCACCGCAATCATCAGGAAGGGCGCGATCATCGGCAGAGTCAGATAGCGGAATTTTTGCCAGACATTGGCGCCGTCGATCTCGGCGCTCTCATAAGGTTCGCGCGGAACCGCCGCCAGGCCGCCGAGCACGATCAGCATGACGAGCGGCGTCCACTGCCAGCTTTCGACAAGGACCAGCGAGGGAATGACGCTCGCCTGATTGTAGATCCACTCCTGCGGGCCGATGCCGATGAAGGAGAGGAGATAGTTGAGCACGCCGAGCTGCGGGTGGAACATCATCGTCCACACCAGCGCGATGGCGACGGGGGTCGCCATCATCGGCATCACGAATATGCCTCGAATGAGGCCGCGCAGCGGGAACCTGGCATCGAAGATCAGTGCGGCGAGCGTCCCCAGAAAAAGGGGAAGCAGCACGGAGAGCGCCGTATAGAGCACCGTATGCCACAGCGACTCCCAGAACCGCATGTCGGTGGCGAGTCTGATATAATTGTCCAGCCCCGCAAAGACCTGCGACTGGCCGAGCGTCCAGCTGTTGACGCTCATCCACACCGTGAACACCCACGGAAAGACGATGACGCCGGAGATGACGATGAGCGCCGGGATGACGAAGGGCCAGTAGTTGGGAGCAAACCGGTCCGGTTTGCTCCCACCTTTCGACGCCTTGGCCATAGCGGCCGTTTCGATGCCTGCCGAGGCCATTATCCCTCGCTTTTCGCCAGGACCGGTTCGAACTGGGCCGTCGCCTTCTTCAGTTCGGTTTCCGGATCGGCGCCGCCGATCATGTTGGTGAGGCCGACGCCATAGATGTCACGGAACTCGGTGACCGGAATGATGAC
The DNA here is from genome assembly GCF_014193135.1 of Rhizobium sp. BK049. Classification (NCBI taxonomy): domain Bacteria; kingdom Pseudomonadati; phylum Pseudomonadota; class Alphaproteobacteria; order Hyphomicrobiales; family Rhizobiaceae; genus Rhizobium; species Rhizobium sp. BK049. The sequence goes on along the minus strand of NZ_JACHYV010000029.1, from coordinate 80,292 downwards.
CGGCAGGGCGAGCTGGGAAATCTTGCCGGAGCCGGCAACGGCATCCAGCCATGAGCCGGGCATCTTGACGCCTTCGCGGACCTTCGCATCCGCAAGGACAGACTGGCGGAACGGAACGCCGGCGCCGGCCTGCAGCAGGCGTGCACCCATGTCGTGCGAAATCGCCCACTGGCAGAACAGATAGGCTGCTTCCTTCTTCTGGCTTGCCGCGACGACGCCGAGGCCGTCGCCGAAGGTGCCCGCGGCCTGCGCCTTCGGTCCTTTCGGCATGACGCCGTAACCGACCTGGCCGACGACGCGCGACTTTTCCGGATTCTCGATCGGTGGGGCGAAACCGACGCCATCAAGCCACATCCCGATCTTGCCTTGCAAGAAGGCCGACTGCGCCTCGGCCCAGTTGAAGCCGGAAACGCCGGGAGGCGCGGTCTTGGTCATCAGTCTCTGGTAAAGCTTGGCCGCCTCGATCGCTTCCTGCGATGTCGTTCGCAGCTTGCCGTCCGGGCCGAGCGGGCTGGAACCATAGCCGAGCAGCAATGTCGTCCAGACCGGCGTATTGGCATTCTTGAGGCCGCGGGCGACGAAGCCGTAGGTGTTGGCGGAGGCATCGGTGAGCGCCTCTGCGGCACTTGCCAGTTCTTCGAAGCTCGTGGGGTAGGCAAGCCCCTTCTTCTCGAACAGCGCCTTGTTCCAGTAGATGATCCAGTAATCGACCGAGAAAGGCAGCGACCGCAGAACGCCGTTGGCGTCCTTGGCGAAGGCGAGGCCTGCTTCGGCGAAATCGCTTTCCACCAGCGAGGGATCCGTCAGCGAGGCGTCCTTGAGAAAGCCGCTGATATCGGCAAGCCAGCCACCTTTCTCGAATTGCCGTTTCTGGACGTGATAGCTCAGGTGCACAACGTCGAAGCTCGGCTTGCCGGAGCTCAGCTCAATGGTCGTCTTCTGTCGCTGCTGCTGTTCGGGCGTTGCTTCGGCATTGACCTTGATGCCGGTGAGCTCCTCGAACTCGGACAGGTACTTGGTCAGGATTTCGCTGCGCGGGCTCTTGACCAGGTTGACTTCGAGCGTGGTGCCGGCGAAGCGCTTCCAGTCGACCGCAGCGGCTGCCGGCCGCATGCCGAACATGCTGCTGGCGCCAAGAGCGGCGGTGCCCGCCAGAAATCCGCGCCGCGTCGGGTTGAAGAATGATGGCATGTCTATCCTCCTCTTTTGCCGGTGATCTCCTCACCCCCGGCGGTTTATTCTCGATTATATACTGAGCGCACGATCCCTTGCATGATTGATGTGTGCGACAAGGCTGTTGACGGCGTCTTCGGCCGATCGTCGTTCGATCGCCTCGAGCACTTTCAGGTGCTCGCCCATGACGGGTCCGACATGGCCGTCGATGCGAAAGCGGTCCTGGCTGATCAGGCGCATCTTGATCGAGTTCACGCGGTAGGCGTTCGAAATGATGGTGTTGCCAAGCGCGTCGATAAAGGCATCATGCATGCCCCAATCGACGGCCTGTGCGTGCAGTTCCAACTCATGCGACACGTTGCCGTTTCGGATGGCGTCGGCGATATCCCGATGCTGCTTCAACAGCCCGGCGATCGTTTCGTCCGACGCTGTCTGTGTGAAGAGCGCCACAGCTTCCTTCTCTAGGAATACACGCAGCTGGAACGCCTCGCGGATAAGGTTGAGATCGATGTGAGCGATCTGCAAACCCCGCTGCGGCACGGTCTTGATCAGCCCCTCCGCTTCAAGCCTCGGGATGAGCTCTCGGATGGCGCCAAGCGTCAGCCCGGTCAGCTCGACGAGACGGCGCTGCGACACGAATTGGCCGGGACGCACGTCACGGGCAAGCAGGTGGCGCGTGAAACTTGCATAGGCCTTTTCCCGTAGCGTCGGCTGCTCCTCCATTTCGTCCATCGCCTCCCCCGCAAACATGGCTAACTATGCCGCCTTCGATTGGAAAAGACGGTCAAAAGCAATCGCAAGCTGTTCCTGCGCTTCGGCGGATAATGGGAGGAGCGGCGGACGAACCGCAACCCAGATGTCCTCCAACGTCGTGCACGCCACCATCGTCTTCACGGCCGGAATGACCGGATGTTTCAGCAATTCGACGACGAAATCGGCGACGCGGTTATCGTCCCTGCCCTCTTCGGCCATCGGCTTGAGTTCGCCAGGCACAAAATTCGCCATGCCCGATATGGCGCCCTGGCCGCCGAGCCGCACGGCCCTTGCGAGGTGCCGCTCGTCGCCGACCAGGATGATGAGATCACGATGCGCTTTGAGAAGCGCTTCGGTGTAGGGCCAGTCGCCGGAGGAATCCTTGACGCCTGTGACGATATGGGGAAAGGCGGTCCGCAGCCGGCCGATCAGCGACACGCTCAGCGGCACCATGGTGACCGAAGGAAGATTATAGACGATGATATCCCGCGCCGTGTCGCCCAGCAGGGAGAATACGGCGGAAAACCACTGGAAGACGCCGTCGTCACTCACGTTCTTGAAATAGGACGGCGGGGCAAGAAGGATGTTGCGGGCGCCATTGGACAGGGCCTGACCGGCCTGCATCGCCGCATCCTCTGCGGCATCGACGAGCACGCCGACGATGATGTTGCCGGGCGCAATGCCGGCATCGAGAAAGGCGGCCACTATGCGTTCCCGTTCGCCATTCCCGATGGAAGATCCCTCACCTGTCGTCCCGAACAGCGTCACGCTGGAGCACCCGGCGGCAAGGCACCGCCGCGCTTGCGCGATCATCGCCTCGATCGCAATATTGCCATCACTGTCGAACGGCGTGGCGAGAGCGACGGAGAGCCCGAATCTTGATGTCAACCTTGTTCCTCCCAGCTAATGAGTCAGGTGTAGCAGACTGACATGTTAGTTGTAAAGAGCTGATCGTATCGGTCGGTGCGGAGCCCTCTTCTTGGCCACAATGGCCATTTGCCAGTGGCCGTAAAGCAGATGAACTCGTTTCTCTGGAAAAGTGCGGCGTTGGTAGCAAACACTACCAATAGCGGGCCTGCCATGACGATAGATGAAGGCTTTCGGTAGATCGACAAATGTGCAACTGAGTAGCAAACTCGGCTCGATGGAGATAAAACCGATGAGTGTCAAATCGTCGATCTCGCTAACCGACCAGCAGGACGCGTTTGCCCGGTCGCTGGTGGAGAGCGGCCGGGATTCCAGCATGAATTCCGTTCTTCAGCAGGGCCTGGAGCTTCTCCGCCAAAGGACGGAAAGCGAAACCGCCGAAACGGCAGCGCTTCGCGAGTTGGTCCAGCGGCGTTTGAACGGCCCGATGACTTCCTGGTGGCGGTGCTATCCAATTTACGCAATACCCGAGCATCGGGGACATTGTCAGCGTATCCTGCCTCGCTCGTGATGTCGGCTTTCTGCGTCTTCTGATGTTAAGCGGGCGCGGATGGTCCGAAGAGAGCCTTCGCCGGCCAGATGCGTTCCGCTCGAGCGTACTCGCGCGATCGCCCATTCGATCACTCGCTTTGTAATGTCATCTTCGCTACTCTGGAGAATGCGACCGCCTGACCGGCCCTTGACGACACGAATGCTAACGTGAATTTTTAGCCGAAGCTTGGCAGACCACTCTTCGTGCTGAAGATGGGCTTGCATGGCGCATTCGTCGCGTCCGCGAGCGAACGCATCCGCATTCCAGGCGAAGGTGCAGACGGTCGATACCACAGGTCACAGCGACAGGGTCGATGGTGCGCTTCGTTCGAGGCCGCAGCGCCTATAACCGGGAGAGGCGACGTTCTGGCATTCCTGAGCAAAGAGGTTGGCGTATGAAACATGCACTGGTGACAGGTGGCGGCCGCGGTATCGGGCTTTCCGCCGCCCTGGCGCTTCGTGACGCAGGTTATCGTGTGACGGCGACGGGGATCGATGCCGCCGAAATCGGCGCCATGCCGAAGAGAGAGTGTCTTGCCGGCGTCGTGCTCGATGTGCGCGACCAGGCCTCCGTGGAGAGGCTGGTCGGTTCTTTCGACAGGCTCGATGCAGTCGTCAATTGCGCCGGGCTCATTCGGCGCGGCGGCGCGGAGTTCGATCCCGCCACCTTTTCGGAGGTCATCGACGTCAATCTCTCGGGCACGATGCGGGTTTGTGTCGCGGCAAAGCCGCTGCTGGCTCGAAAAGGCGGCGCTATCGTCAATACCGCTTCCATGCTGTCATTCTTCGGCGGACCGGTCGTGCCGGCCTACACCGCCAGCAAGGGCGGCGTGGCGCAGCTCACCAAATCTCTGGCCGTTGCCTGGGCGGCGGACAATATCAGGGTCAACGCGGTGGCCCCCGGCTGGATCGCCACCGAGCTGACCCGTCCCCTCTATGAAGACCCGAGCAGAGCAGAGCCTATCCTGCAGCGCACGCCGATGCGCCGCTGGGGCAAGCCGGAAGACGTCGCCGGCCCGATCGTCTTCCTGTGCTCGGAAGCGGCCGGCTTCATGACCGGCGTTATCCTGCCGGTCGACGGCGGTTATGCCGCAGCTTGAAAGGAGAGAGGTTCCGTGGCCTATCAATCTGTCCACCCTATGTCGCCGCCCGAGATCGTCGTCGCGGCGGTTCCCGAAGATGAACGGCTCTGGGTTCCCCAGGCCCCCGATGTCTGGTTCCGCCCGCTGATGCTGAACACGCTGCAGGGCGCATGGTGCAATCTCCTGCGGGTCCGCCGCGCCGGTATCCTCAGCCGCCATCGCCATCCGGCACCCGTTCACGGCTATGTCATCAAGGGCCGCTGGCGCTACCTCGAACATGATTGGATGGCCACCGAAGGAGCCTATGTCTTCGAGCCGCCCGGCGAAACCCATACGCTGACCGTGCCCGACGACGTCGAGGAGATGATCACCTTCTTCAACATTTCTGGCTGCATGTATTATGTCGACGAAAACGGCGATCACACCGGCTTCGAGGATGTCTTCACCAAGATCGACATGTGCGCCGCCCATTATCAGAAGGTCGGCCTCGGCGCCGATTTCGTGAGGCAGTTCGTCCGGTAGCGGTTGACGAGCCGATCGGCATCTTTTCGGCCGGCGGGAATGAAATCCTCACCACCCGCCGCCGAAACGATCGTTGTTACTCCTTCACCGCACCCGTCATCGAGGACACGTAGTAGTCGACGAAGAACGAATAGAGGATCACGACTGGCAGTGAGCCGAACAGGGCGCCTGCCATCAGCGATCCCCATTCGAAAACGTCGCCCCGCACCAGCTCGGTCAGGACGCCAACCGGAATGGTCTTGTTCTCCGAGGACTGGATGAATGTCAGTGCGTAGATGAATTCGTTCCAGGAGAGCGTGAAGGCGAAGATGCCGGCCGAGATCAGGCCCGGCACGGCAAGCGGCAGGATGATCTTGACGAGGATCTGCCAGCGGTTGGCGCCGTCCACCAGCGCGCTCTCCTCCAGTTCAAAGGGGATGGAGCGGAAATAGCCCATCAGTAGCCAGGTGCAGAAGGGAATGAGGAAAGTCGGATAGGTGAAGATCAGCGCCAGACGCGAGTCGTAGATCCCGAGCTTGAAGACGATGAAGGCGAGCGGGATGAAGAGGATCGACGGCGGAATGAGATAGGCGAGAAAGATGACGAGGCCGATCTGCCTGGAGCCGGTGAAGCGCACGCGCTCGATCGCGTAGGCGCCGAACACCGAGGCGACGAGCGACAGCGCCGTCGACCCCACAGCCACCAGCATCGTATTCCACAGCCAGCCGGGATAAGATGTCTCGAGAAATAGGTATTTGATGTGGTCAAGCGTCGGGCCGACCACCCAGAAGGGGCTGTAGTTGTTGTAATCCGTCAGTTGCTCGTTCGGCTTCACCGCGGTGATCGCCATCCAGTAGAAGGGAAAGAGCAGCACGAAGACGAAGACGGCCATCGGCAGGTAGAGCATCACCACGCGCCGCGGCAGGCGGTTCAGGTAGCTCATGCCCTCGGCATTGTCGGTCAGGACCTCATCGGCCGTTTTGAGATTGGTCGACATGGTTCGCTCCTTAATCTTGTCCGCCCTGCTGCCATTTGCGGCGTTGCAGACCGAAGAAACTGAACATGATGGCGCCGAGCAGGAAGGGTATCATGGCGACGGCGATGGCAGCACCCTCGCCGAGCTGGCCACCCGGAATGCCGCGCTGGAAGGAGAGTGTGGCCATCAGATGCGTGGCGTTGACAGGCCCGCCCTTGGTCAGCACGTAGATCAGCTGGAAATCCGTGAAGGTGAAGAGCACCGAAAAGGTCATGACGACGGCGATGATCGGCGTCAGCATCGGCAGCGTCACATAGCGGAAGCGCTGCCAGCTCGTCGCGCCGTCGAGCGAGGCCGCCTCCTGCAGCGAGGCCGGAATCGTCTGCAGGCCGGCGAGCAGCGAAATAGCTACGAAGGGAATGCCGCGCCAGACATTGGCGACGATGACCGAGATGCGGGCATTCGTGGGATCGCCGAGGAAGTTGATCGGCGCGCTGATCAGCCCGAGCTTCATCAGCGACCACGAGATAATCGAGAACTGGGAATCGTAGATCCACCAGAAGGCCAGCGCCGAAAGCACCGTCGGCACTACCCAGGGCAGGAGCACGATCGCCCGGAAGAAGGATTTGAACGGAAGATGCTGGTTCAGGAGCAGCGCCAGCCAGAGGCCGAGAGCGAATTTCAGAGCCGAGGCGATGACCGTGTAAAGGATGGTGTTGAAGACTGACAGCCAGAAAACCGCGTCATCGGCCAGGAATTCATAGTTCTCCAGGCCGATGAAAATGCCGTCCCGGCCGATCCGCGTGTCGGTAAAACCAAGCCAGACGCCGAGCCCCAAGGGATAAGTGAGAAAGCAGACGAGGAACACGGCGGCCGGCAGCATGAAGAGGAAGCCGAGCACGTTGTTGTTCTGCATTAGCGAGGGGCCGCGCTTATCCCCTGAGTCCAAGGTCGACATTGCTTGTCTCCAGATTGCATTCAGTCCTGATGCATGTCGCCCGGAAGTGTGCAGCGGTTCCGGGACAACGACATGCCTAAAAACAAGGAACTAAAGCGCGGCGCATGGATCAAATCTGATGTGACGCGCTTCAGAGGCTCGCGGCATGCCGGACATCAGGCATGCCGCAGGTCCAGGCTCCGGATCAGACGCGGTAGTAGCGGTTTGCCCGGCGTTCGGCTTCCTTCATCGCGTCCTCGGGCGACTTCTGGCCGGTGACGGCGGCGGCATACATGTCGACCAGCACGTAGTCGGCCATGGTCGCCGCCGAGGCGTAGCCGAGCGGCCCGGCATAACCGTTCGGGCGCAGCTTTTCCGAGGCGCGCGCATAGGGCGCGTGAACCGGATCGGCAGTCCAGACCGGATTATTGGCGAAGGCCTTGAGGGGCTGGCAGCAATAGGCGCTGGAGCCCTGGATCCAGGCATTCATCTGATCGGCTTCCATCATGAACTTGACGTAGGCCTTTGCCGCTTCCGGATATTTGCTGTGCTTGAAGAGCAGCAGCGAGCTCGTCTGGAAAAGCTCGACGCTCTTGCCAACCGGCCCGATCGGGAAGTTCGTCGTGCGGATGTCCTTGGCGATCTCGGCGAGCTTCGGGTCGTTCTTGGCCGTGTAATAGACCGAGACGCCGTTGGCGATCAGCGATACCTGGCCGGCGAGGAAGGCACGGTTGTTGTTGACATCCAGCCAGCTTTCCGTGCCCGGAATGAAGGTCGCGTAGAGCTCCTTGGCGTAGTTGATAGAGGCGAGCGTTTCCGGGCTGTTGATCGTCACCGTACCGCTTTCGTCGACCATCTTGCCGCCATGGCTCCAGAGCAGCCAATGGGCGTAGTTGTTGCCGTCGCCGACTGCCTTGCCGTGCGGGAAGCCAGCGGGCGTTCCCTTTGCCTTCATCGCCTTGCAAAGCTCGAGGAAGCCTGCGGTATCGTTCGGGAATTCGTTGAAGCCGGCCGCCTTCACATGGCTGTCGCGATAGACGACGGCATTGCCGATTGTTGTCAGCGGCATGGCGATGAACTTGTCGTCGCGGGTGGCGTAACCCTTCAGGCCGTCATACCAGCCCTCGTATTTGTTGCCGAGATAGTTGCCGAGTTCGGTGAGATCGACCAGCTTGTCGGGATATTGGTGCGCGTCGTCGAACCAGCACATGATGAGATCCGGACCGGAGCCGACATTGGCCGCGACCGCTGCCTTCGGACGGATGTCCTCCCAGCTCTCCTTGTCGATGCGCACTTCTACGCCCGTCGCCTCGGTGAACTTCTTGGTATTGGCGAGCCAGGCATCCTCATCGCCCTTCACGAAAGGCGTCCAGCGCAGCAGCCGCAGGCTGGCGCCGCTTTCCGGCGTGTAGGTCGGTTCGGCCTGCGCAAAGGACGGCTTGATGCCAAGGCCGGCGACACCGGCAACGGCTGCCGATGCAGCAAGAAATTCACGTCTCTTGATCGTCATGAGATTCCTCCTCATTGAAACAGCGGGAGCAATTCTCCGGCATTCACCTCCCGCTTGGTGAACGGCGGCCTGGCATCCCGGAGGCGTAAGCTCCCCTGGGAGGTTTTTGCTCCCGTGGGGCTCACCCTTCGAATGCTTGCGCTCCGGCGGAACGGAAGACTCCTCCTCTCCCCTTATCCCGCCGGATGGCGTCAGTCAGTCAATCTCATGCCGCCTTCGGCGTCGAAGAGATGCACATGTTTGGCGTCGATCGCCACGCGGATGGCTTCACCCGGACGGGCATCGACACGCTCGCGGAAGACGCAGCTGACATCGCTGCCGCCGAGGCGGACGGTCAGATGCGTCTCGTAGCCGGTCGGCTCGATCACCACGATCTCGGCCGGCAGGCCGTTGGCATCGAGCGAGATATATTCTGGGCGCAGCCCGTAGACGAGGTCGCGGCCGATAGCGCTTGCCGGCGGTTTGGAGACCGGCAGCCGCGTGCCGTTGGCGGCGACGAACTGGCTGGGGTTCTCCGGATCGAGCCTGCCGTGGATCATGTTCATTGCTGGCGAGCCGATGAAGCCGCCGACGAAGAGATTGGCGGGGCGGTCGTAAAGCTCGAGTGGGCTGCCGATCTGCTCGACGATGCCGTCATGCATGACGACGATCTTGTCGGCCATCGTCATCGCCTCGATCTGATCATGCGTGACGTAGACGGTCGTCGTTTTCAGGCGCTGGTGCAGTTCCTTGATCTCGGCGCGCATGGCGACGCGCAGTTTCGCATCGAGGTTGGACAGCGGCTCGTCGAACAGGAAGACTTCCGGATTGCGCACGATCGCCCGGCCCATGGCGACGCGCTGGCGCTGGCCGCCGGAAAGCTGGCGCGGATAACGGTCGAGCAGCTTGTCGAGACCGAGGATCCCGGCGGCATATTTCACCCGCTTTTCCGCTTCTGATTTCGGCGATTTGTTGAGCATGAGCGAGAAGCCCATGTTCTGCTCCACCGTCATATGCGGGTAGAGCGCATAATTCTGGAACACCATGGCAATGTCGCGGTCCTTCGGCGGCAGCGTGTTGACGACGCGCCCGCCGATCCTGATCTCGCCGCCGGAAATATTCTCGAGCCCTGCCAGCATCCGCAGAAGCGTGGACTTGCCGCAGCCAGAGGGGCCGACGAGGATGACGAATTCGCCGTCGGCGATATCGATGTCCACCCCCTTAATGACGGGATGCGCGCCGAATGATTTCCGGACATCCGCGAATTGAACGTTTGCCATACTCCCTCCTCCCAGATCATGAGCACTGCATAACTGCATATAGGTCGCTTCGGCCGCAGCTGCAGGCCTTCTCACCCTCGCCCGACAAAGGGCATTTTTGTCGCCATCACGGTCATGGTCAGCACGTTGGCGCTGAGCGGCAGGCCGGCCATGTAGACGACCGCGTCGGCAATATGGGCCGGGTCGATCGTCGCCTCCGCAGCAATGCTGCCGTTGGCCTGCAGCACGCCGGCCGCAATTCTCGTCGTCATGTCGCTGGCGGCATTGCCGATATCGATCTGGCCGCAGGCGATGTCGAATTCGCGCCCGTCAAGCGCGGTTGATTTGGTCAGGCCAGTAATGGCGTGCTTCGTCGCGGTGTAAGGCGCGGAATTCGGGCGGGGCGTTGTGGCCGAGACCGAGCCGTTGTTGATGATGCGGCCGCCGCGCGGGGTCTGGCTCTTCATCAGCCGGAAGGCCTGCTGGGTGCAGAGGAAGGCACCGGTGAGATTGGCGGCGACGATGGCGCTCCACTGCTCGAAGGAAACCTCCTCGAGCGGCACTCCCGGCACAGTGACCCCGGCATTGTTGACCAGGAGGTCGAGCCGTCCATATCTCTCCGAGATCGCGTCGAACAGAGCCCGCACCGAAGCGGGATCGCCGACATCGGCAGGAACTGCGAAAAACTCGGCCCCCGTTTCGCTGCCAAGATCGCTCGCCGCCTTCTCAAGCACATCGGCCCGTCGCCCTGAAATCACGACCCTGTAGCCGGCAGCGCCGAGTCCCCTTGATATGGCACGCCCGACACCGGTGCCGCCGCCGGTGACAAGCGCGATCCTTGCTTCTCCTCCCGCCGATATGCTCACGCAATCCTCCCGCCGAGTTCATCCTCGATATGCACCTGCAGAATTTCGTCGAAGCTCGTTTCCGCCGTAAAGCCGAGCGAAGAGGCTCTGGTCGCATCGAACTGAGTCGGCCAACCGGCGACGATGCGTTCAATCACGGGATCGGGCACGCGTTTGATGAGGGCGACCGCCTTGTCGCCGGCCACCCGGCGCAGAGCGTCGATCTCTTCGGAGACCAGCGCGGAAAGGCCCGGCATGGTGAGGTTGCGCCGCGCGCCGATCTTTTCGGTATCGATCGTCGCGGCATGGACAAAAAAGCCGACGGCCGCGCGCGGACTGGCAAACCAGTGCCGCACGCTGTCGCTGACCGGCAATATGGCTTCCTTGCCGACCAGCGGCTCGCGCAGAATGTTGGAGAAGAAACCGGAGGCCGCCTTGTTGGGTGCGCCGGGGCGCACGCAGATGGTCGGCAACCGGATGCCGATGCCGTCGAAGATGCCGCGGCGGGAATAATCGGCAAGCAGCAGTTCGGCGATCGCCTTTTGGGTGCCGTAGCTCGTCAGCGGCGTTGTGAAGAATTCGTCCGGAATGACCTCCGGGAACGGTGTGCCGAAGACGGCGATCGAGGAGGCAAAGACGACGCGCGGTACATAATCGCTCTTGAGGCCGAGCTGACGGATCGCATCGAAGAGAGCGCGGGTACCATCGAGGTTGACGGCGTAACCCTTGTCGAAATCAGCCTCCGCCTCACCCGACACGATGGCGGCCAGGTGAAAGATCAGATCCGGCCGGCTTTCAATCAGCCTGTCAGCTGCGCCGGCGGCGGCAAGGTCGATCGTCTGCGTCGTCGAGACCGCCTGGAGCGTCTCCGGCACCGGCGGCTGAAAGGCATCCACCAGTGTCAGACGGGTGACGGGCCGGCCGAAAGCGAGCGGCTCGCGCCCGATCTTCTCGACCAGCTTGCGGCCGACCATGCCGGCTGCGCCCAGGATCATCACATGCATATCGGCTCTTCCTCCCGTCGGCCGGTCTCTTCGGTCAAGATCAGGCTACTCTTCGTATTGTCTTGTGGTCACTCCCCGGCCGGCTCGCGACGCGATCTGGAACCGGCCCGATCGGCATATGCCTGATCGAATTCAGATAGGTTTGCAACCTGCGGGTCAAGTCACCTTTCCTGATCCGCAGATGATCGGTATCGAACGTTAATCAGATGCCGGACCCTCCGAAGTGCTGCCTGTCCGCCCATCGACTCCCATTCGACGACCATGGCCTTCCTTGTCCCCCGCACGGCTTCTCTCCCGTTTCCGATGGCTGGTATCGATACCGGTATCGGTAACAACGCCCATTTTTACCGTGCATGTCAAGTAGCGAGTGTTTTCCTTTTTTGGAAAAGAGCCTATGAGTCTGACGTTGCCCGCTGGCGAGGCAGTTCGACGATGGGGTCGGTGCGATGCGTAAATCCACACTGGAAGAGGTTGCCGCTGCGGCAGGCGTCAGCAAGATGACGGCATCGCGCGCTCTTCGCGGCGCCGCCGACGTCTCCAAGGAGACCCGCGAAAAGGTGCTTCAACAGGCCGAGCGGCTAAACTATGTCGGCAACCGGCTGGCGCTCTCACTGTCGTCGCAGCGCACCAATCTCGTCGCCGTCGTCGTTCCCAGCATGTCCAACATCGTCTTTCCCGAAATGCTGGCGGGCATTTCCGCCGGGCTGCGGGGATCCGGCATGCAGGCGGTGTTCGGCATCTCCGACTATGACATGGCGAAGGAACGGGAGATCATCCGCGACATGCTCTCCTGGCGGCCTGCCGCCATCATCGTGACGGGCCTCGATCAGCCGGCGGAAACGGTCAAAATGCTGCAGAATGCAGCCATTCCCGTCATCCAGCTGATGGACCTCGACGGCACACCGATCGATTTCAACGTTGGCCTCTCGCACGGCAAGGCTGGGGAAGAGATGGCAAAAGCGCTTTTGGCGGCCGGTCGCCGGCGGTTCGGTTATATCGGCAGCGCGATCGACAGAGATCTGCGCGCAGGCAAGCGGAAGGCCGGCTTCGAGAAAGTGCTGCGCGAGAGCGGCCTTTCCTTCGTGGACGAGCGGTTCAACGCCGCCTATTCCTCAGTGGCGCACGGCAAGCGGCTGTCGATGTCCATGCTTGCCGCGACCCGGGATCTCGATTGCATCTATTATTCCAACGATGACATGGCAACGGGCGGCGTCTTCGCATGCCTGGAACTCGGCATTTCCAGCCCTGCCGAAATCCTGATCGCCGGCTTCAACGGATTGGATGTTGCCAGTGCCCTCCCCGTCAGGATTGCGACCTCGATCTCGCCGCGGCGCCAGATGGGCGAAGCCGCCGCCGCGCTTCTGCTAGCCGCGAACAGCGGTGACGAAAACCGGATATGCGAAAAAGTAATTGCTTTCACTCCGGAGATCACCGGAGTCGATCGAGGTTAAAGGCCTCGCGTGCTTCAGGCGATTGAGCGCGTTCACTGGTCTCGACCGAGCTGTTTTACGAGATCGGCAAGCATTGCGGCCTGGCCCTTGAGAATCCTGATCTCAGCCTCTGCGATCGCAAACCACCCGGCGCGGTCGACCTCGGGAAAACTTTGGATCCGACCCGATCGCGGCGGCCATTCGATCTGAAACTCCGAACTCCGTACTTTCTCGACATCAAGCGTGACGTCCGCCTCCACCGACCAGACGACCACCACCTTTCCGCCAGGCTGGCGATATTCTCCGAGCGGGACGAAGCTTCCCTTGATTTCGACGCCGAGTTCCTCCTGCGCCTCCCGGATTGCTGCCGACAGTTCGTCTTCGCCGGCTTCGATCAATCCTTTCGGGATCGACCAGGCGCCCTGGTCCTTCTTTGCCCAGAAGGGACCGCCGGGATGAACGAGCAGGACCTCCGGCCTCGTCTCGCAAAGGCGGTAGATGAGAAGCCCGGCGCTACGGACCGGCATCGGCAACTCCCTCAATGATCATGGTCTTTCCTCGAGGACAACTTTCCGCGCGGTGGCGCGTTAGAGCTGACAGCCACACAGACGCGCGGAGAATATCATGCCCAAAGGATTTCGTTTCGACCTGCTTGCCAAGAGCGGCTATGTGGCGCGCGGTATCGTGTTCCTCCTCGTGGCGGGCCTCGCTCTCTTCTCCGGCGTTGCCGGGGGGAAGCCGGAAACGAAATCGGCACTTTCGACGCTTCTCGAACAGCCCTTCGGTCGCGTCTGGGTCGGGCTCATCGGCGTCGGACTTCTGGGTTTCGTCGCTTGGCGACTGGCGCAGTCGCTCGCCGACAGCGACGGCCATGGCCGCGACACTAAGGCCATCGCCATCCGCGCGGTTTTCTTCGGCAGCGCCGTCGTCTATCTCGGGCTTGCCGGATACGCGCTGGGGCACGCACTCTTCAGCGGCGGCGGAAGCGAAGGCTCGGGTGAGAAGGGATTGGCCCAGTGGATCATGTCGCAGCCGTTCGGCGCCTATCTTGCCATGGCCGTCGGTCTCGGCTTCATCATCGGCGGGGTCGTGACGGCGGTTAAGGGCATCACCAGGAAATTCGAGCGCTATCTCAGGCTCGCCGACGCCAGCGGCGTGGTGACCTCGGTCTGCGTCTACGGCCTCGTCGCCCGCGGCATCGTCTTTGTGATCACCGGAATCTTTTTCGCCTATGCAGGTTTTCGTGTTGACCCTGAGCAGGCAGGCAGCATGGCGGACGCGCTCGAATGGGTGAGACGGCTTCCTTTCGGCGCCATCCTCTATATCGCCGTGGCGATCGGACTGGCGGCCTTCGGGATCTATAACCTCGTCGAAGCGCGCTATCGCATCGTGCACAGCCCGTCCCTTGACGACGTGAAACATTCGATCCCCACACCTGGCCATTAGCAAAAACGGCGGCTTCCCAAGCAGGCGGGCTGCGCCATCTCTGTCAGATGATCTATTTTACCGGCGATACCCATTTTGCAGATCCCCGCGTCCTTCGCATCGACCGACGCCCCTTTCCCGACATGACGTCCCACGACGTGACCCTGATCCAGAACTGGAACGAAATCATTGGCCCGCAGGACGATATCTGGCATCTCGGCGACTTCATGTCGTTCCGCGGTGGGGACTGCGACCAGCTCCTTTCGATGCTGAACGGGCGGAAGCACCTCATCATCGGGAATAATGATCCCCCGGCGACGACAGAGGCGACGGGATGGGCAAGCGTTCAGCACTACAGTGAGATGACGCTGGACGATCATCTGCTGATCCTGTGCCATTACCCCTTCCGCACCTGGAAGAAGATGGGGAAGAAGTCGATCAATCTGCACGGACATTCCCACGGCCGCCTCAAGCCCCTGCCCCGCCAGTACGATGTCGGCGTCGATGCGCAGGGCCTCAGGCCGGTGTCGCTGCAAGCCCTGTTGTCAACCAAGCCGGGGTCATGATGCCGCTGAAAAGCGCTAAGCGACAGAACGAAATGACGGCCTGGTTCTCTTCGCTGGCGCCGGTCCTGCCGACCGAGATGCTCGGCCTGTGGCGAGGTGCGGGCATACCATCGGATCACCCGCTCGACGGCGTTCTCGAGAACCTCGGCTGGTTCGGCAAGCGGTTTCACGCCGACATGCGCGCGGACGCCCTCCTCTTTCAGTGGCGGTCGGATCGGCTGGTGGCGATCGAACCCGGAATTATCCCAATCAGCCTGGCGATCAAGGCGGCGCCGTTCGGCCGCACTCGGATCGCCCGGAACTGGTTCTCCTATCTGCAGAAGGCACTCCGGGCGCGGGGCACGACCGCCTCGTTGAAGCTACGGACGTTCGACAACGTCAGCACTGCTGCGATGGTCTACGACAGGCAGCCTATCGCCGACTATTTCCGCAGGATGGGAGATCACGAAGTGGCCGGTATGATGTGCGTCGATAATGATCCCCGTCGCTATTTCTTCAATCTCCGCAAGATCGAAGTCGTATCTCAGCGAGCCGTCCCAGATTGAATAAGGAGGCGACTGCCCGCTGCTGCCACGATGGCGCCAGCGCCTCGGCGCCGGGAACAATCTGCCGCGTTCGCCAGTTGTAAGGGCACGCTAGCGTGGGGGATATCATGCGTGCCGTCCTGATCGCGACTTTGCTCTCGCTCTCCTGCTTGCCGTCGAACGTAAAGGCGTCCGAGGCAGGATTTTTGCAATCCTTGGCAGGTGACTGGAGCGGGGGTGGAATGGTGCTCACCAAGATAGGCGGCACCAATTTCAATGTCTCGTGTACCCTCAGATCAGATGCCAGCGCATCCGCCGTCTCGATGAACGGAAAATGCCGCGGCTTGGCGGTTTTCACCCGAAGTTTCTCGGCAAGTGTGAAGGCAGCCGGGCAGCGTTACACTGGCAATTACATCGGTCCATCGGGGCAGCCGTCCAAGCTTGCCGGCAGCAGGAACGGTGAAGCACTGAACCTGCGCGTGACCTGGGCGCGGATCGTCAATGGCGATCGAGACGCCACGCTGATGATTGAGAAAGTCGGGCAAGACAGGTTGCGACTGCAAACGGTTGACCGAGATCCGGCCTCGGGCCAGTCGGTCGTGACGAGCCGCATCGATCTACAGCGTCCCTCGCCAGCGAAGAAGTGAGGCCTCCTCCTGACGTCAAGAGGTTTTCCCGCCGCAGCGCCTTCAGTGCTTTTTGGCGTGATGGTCGCCTCGGTCGCCTTCCCCAGGCTTGGTGTCATTCTTTGCCCGCCGCCGCTTGTCTGCCGCCAGCGAGCGGCCGACGTCGTCGGATTCCTTGAAGCGACCGCGATTGTCGCGGCGGACGTAGCGCTTGTCGGTGCCCGTATCTACCAGTTCACGTTTCGACATGATCGTCTCCTTTGCTGTTGGATTAGGGAAACGCACAAGATTCCAAAAGGATGCATGGCTCAGCTTCCAAAGACGCCTCGGCGACGTTTTTGAAGACCATGCTTTAGGCAGCCATCCTGACGAGCGCATCGGTGAGCTTGCGGATGTCGTAAGGCTTGGAGAAGAAGAGGCCGCGCTCAGGCAGGTCATTCGCGTCCGGCTGCTTCATGCCGGAGGCGAGGATAATTTCCACCGGCGGCCAGCGGTCGCGGACAGCCTTTGCCAGCATCAAGCCATCCATGCTGCCCGGCATGTCGATATCCGTAAACAGGATCCGGATGCCGGGCACTCTTTCGAAAAGCATCAGCGCCTCGTCGGCATTGCGTGCCTCGAGCGCCTCAAAGCCTGCCTCCTCGACGATGGCGACCGCCATCATCAGCAGCAGAGCTTCGTCCTCGACCACGACTACCTTGGTTTTCATGTCTGGCTCGTATGCTTTTCGTCCCGGCTTGGAGGGTCAACTTCGCCTTTGGCAACCGGTTCCCCAATCGAAAATATTACTTCGAAGATGAGGCCTTCGGTCCGGTAGTCCACCCGGGATCGCGCCTGCGCCTTCGAAGGGAAGGCACGTTCTATGAGCACCGAGCCGAAGCCCTTTTTCGTCGGCGTCGAGACCGGCGGGCCGCCGGCTTCCGTCCACAGAAGCTGGACGCATCCATCCTCATGTTTCCATTCGATGGTGACTGTTCCATTTTCGCTGCCGAGGCTTCCATACTTGGTTGCATTGGTCGCCAGCTCATGAATCACGAGCGAGAGCGGGAGGGCAGTGTCTGCGGGAAGAACGACGTCCGGTCCTTCGAAATGAATGCGCTCGGCTTGCGAGGCGACATGCGCCCGCAGGGCTGCGGAGAGGATATCCCGAATGGGCGAAGCCGACCCCTCCCGCGACAGGATGAGGTCATAGGTGCCGGCGAGGGCTGCGAGCCGCTCGGCGAAGGAACTGTATCTCTCCGGATCGGACCGCGAGAAGGTTTGTCTGGCAATCGCCTGCACGAGCGTGAAGCCATTCTTGACGCGATGCGCCAGCTCACGGACGAGCAGGCTTCGTTCCTCCTCCGCCTGCTGATTTTGGCGCCTGCGCTCTTCGAGTTCATCGAGCAGCCGATCGAAGGTTGCGCCGACCTGCCCCAGCTCGCCCGGTCCCTTCATGCCGGTCCGCGCCGTCGTCTGACCGCTGCGCCAACTTTCCATCACATCCGCGATCCTGGAGATCGGTATCAGGATGAAGCGGTTGCCGATAAAAATCGCGGCGAGGAAGGCGAAAAGCGCACCGCCGATGATGGCGAGCGTATTCATCAGCGTCGCCCGGTCGATCGGCGCGAAGGCTTCCGCTTTCGAGAAGCCGGCGCTGACATAGAGTGGGTTGGAAGGCAAGGCTATCGGGCGATAGCCGACGATATGCGCTGTTCCGTCCTGGCCGGTCATCTCGATGACATCAGGCTGTTCGGCGTGGATCAGCCGCTGGTATTCCTCGGGCATAACCGTACCGACGAACTGTTCGGGAGAGGGAACGTGCGCAATGATAGTCCCTTTGGCGTCGGCGAGCGTCACCGCATTGCCGGGAGCAACACCGCGCTCGGTGATGCGGTTCTGCAGCCAGTCCAGCCGAATTCCGCTGATGATCATCGCCTTGATGCTATCGCCTTCCATCAGCGGCATCGCGAGCGGCAACACCGGGCGATCGGAAAGGCGGCTCTGCGTATAGGTGCCGACGACGAAGTCTTTGGTCTCCAGAGTCTGCCGGAAGTAATCGCGGTCGGAAAACACCACGTCCGGGGGAAAAGCCATGCTTCCGCAGATCGGCCGCCCATCGAGACCGGCGACGAAGATGGTGCGGATGTTGGGGATGCTTTCGACAACCGACTTCAGTGCATCGTTGCAAGCCTGGACGTCGAGGTGCCGGACGGAAGGCATGGCGGATACGGCGACGAGAAGGGCGTGCAGACCCTCGATGATCCGTTCGACTTCCGACGAGGCTTGCCGCGCCGCCTGCGCCGCGGAGGCGCGCACTTCCTCGTTGCGCTGGTGGCGGAGCGCGACTTCGTTGTAGACGAGCATCGCAACCACCGGCGCCAGCGCCGCAACCGCAACTGCAACCAGTTTGAGCCTCATCCTGTCCCCTTTCGGAAAAGGGTTGGTAGCATGAGCGAGACGATCCGGCCCAGACCGCGCGCGCAATCTTGTTTACAAAATATCAACATACGAATCCCGATGCGGGTACGTAAGCCTTGCCGGGCTTTGCATCGCGGCTAGTTAAATCAAAGATGAGTGATGCCAAAAGCACTTCCTCTGAAACCTCACCAGCGGGGTCTGTGCCCCCACGGCCGCTGTCTGGCGTAATGGCGGATGAGGTCGAACGTCTTTTATCGGGCCGAACCCGCGATATCCGCCTGACGGGCGAGCTGCGCCGCCGTTTTGACGAAAGGCTGTGGCGGCAGACCGCGAAGGTCATCCGCTCCTGGATGATTTGGGTCGCATTCGTCGATGTTCTGACGCTGGCGCTGAACGCACTCCTGCTTCCCGGGCAGATCGTTCTGTCGATGATTGCCCCCGCCTGCCTTTTGCCGCCGGCGGCAATCTTGACCGCGGTCGTCTGGAACAAGCCGCGGCCGGCGGCCGTTCAGCGGGCGTCGCTGCTTGTGGGAATGTTCCTTATTCTCCTCTCGGTCGGGCTCGTCGGCGTTTATGCCGGCGGCGAATTTTACGAGCGGCATTTAAGCATCATGTTGTTCGTCGCGACGAGCGCAATCACCATCTTCAGCGTACCGCTGGCCTGGACGATTGCAATTGCCTGTTATGCCCTTTGTCTCTACTTTATCCTCCAATGGTACAACCCGCTCTTGGAGGCGGGCAGTGTCGTCGCCGCGACCCTGTTCTTTTCCTGTGGGATCATCGCGACGGTGGTCGCCAGGCGAACGATGAACATCCTGGCGCAGAAGACATTTCTTCTGGACTGCAGGGATCAACGCCGTGTCGCGGAGCTGGCCGACGCGAACGCCCGATTGGAGCGGCTGGCCCGAACCGACCCGCTCACCGGGATCGCCAATCGCCGTTGGATGATGGAAACGCTCGAGGGCCTCTGGCGCAATGGCCGCGAAACTGGCGTCGCCATGCTGATGTGCGATATTGATCATTTCAAGGGGCTGAACGATAAGCTCGGCCATGGCGAAGGCGATCGCTGCCTCGTCAAGGTTGCCGGCATCATCCAGAGCTGCGTGCGCGCAGATCGCGATCTTGTCTCTCGACATGGCGGCGAGGAGTTTCTCATCGTGCTTCCTGATGTCGATGAAGAAGAGGCCGTCGCGGTCGCCCAGCGAATACGCGAAAGCGTGGAAGCGGCCGCCCTGCCGAACCCGGCCTCCAGCGTTGGCCCCTCGGTGACGCTGAGCGTCGGGGTGGCGTTCAAATCGGCACTCGATACGGATGTTTCGTTGGCCAATCTCCAGCACGAGGCCGACATGGCGCTTTACCGCGCCAAGGAGGCCGGACGCAACCAAGTCTCGATCTTTCGTCGTCCGCCTGCTGCCGCCGGGCAGACCGCCGCGCGACGTCAGGGTAGCGGATAGGCAGATCGATCAGAGCTCATCCCCCGAACGATCATCCAGCCCGCAGCCACATAATTGACGGTCGCGGGAAGGCCGGACCTATGGCCAGTCGGGTGATCGAGGTCATCGGATCACCAGGATCAATACCATCGCGATGGCGGAGATGAAGCCGGTGACGCTCAGACCGAATGTCAGATATTCGGCTGTCTTTTGCCCGTGATGGCCAAGCTCCACGTTTCCAAGCACAGCCGCGAAGCCTCCGACCAACCAGCTCGCCAACGTCAATATGCCAAGGAGAAGCGCCCAATGTGCTGCTGTGTCCATCGTCTTGCTCCCGTTACGGCTACTTTTCCTCGCAAGGGAAACGCTCCTGCGCGTCTGATCAGTAACCACATAGCTGCCGTTTTGTTTCCGTGCGGTATCTGCAATTCGTCCAAAGCCGCCAACTAGTTCATCGGCCATCAGCAGTCGTGTTTTCAGCAGATCTCTTGGATTCTCCTTCGGTAACCAGTCGGGGAAACAATCTGGCCCTCAATGAAGGCAGCGATCGTCTCAAAACCACGCCCGTTGATCGCCATCAGCCGAGAAACGAAATTTCGCCCCCCGGGCGTCAGGCGTCCTCCGAAAGCGCGGAAAACTGGCGGGCTTTCAACGTAGACATGGGAATTCTCCTGGGTGAGATCCGATGGGAGCGACCCGGCGCCGAACGCGCCGGGTCGCTGTGTTAGGCTGTCTTCAGGGCCGGAACCGCGCGACGGTCGAGAGCGCCGCTCAACACGGTCAGCAACAGAGCGATGACAACCAGGATGGCACCAACCCAAGGGGTCGCACCGAGGCCAAGCGGCGATTCAACCACCAGACCCCCCAGCCATGCGCCGATCGCGATGCCTAGGTTGAAGGCGGCAATATTGAGAGCCGATGCGACGTCCACGGCACCCGGACGGTGTTCTTTGGCCAGTTTGACGACATAGAGCTGGAGGCCGGGCACGTTTCCGAACTGAAGGAACCCGAGCGCAGCAAGGGTGACGATCGCCAGAACCGGCGAGGCCGCGGTAAAGGTCAAGATGACAAGTACAATAGCCTGCAAGATGAACAGACCGATCAATGCCTTGACCGGATTAAGGTTGGCGATCCTGCCGCCGGCAATGTTGCCGATTGCGATTGCGATGCCGTAGAGAACCAGAATAAGGCTGACGCTCTCCTCGGAGAAGCCGGTGATTTCCTGCAGGATTGGCGCCAGGAAGGTGAAGGCGACGAAGGTGCCGCCGTAGCCAAGCGCTGTCATTGCGAAGACGATGAGCAGACGACCGGAGCCAAGAACGCGAAGCTGATCGAGCAGGCTTGCCGGCGGCGCCTTCTTGAGCGTGTGCGGCAACAGGGCGGCAATGGCGAGGAAGGCGATGACGCCGAGTGCGGCAACGGCCCAGAAAGTCGCGCGCCAACCGAGGATCTGGCCAATATAGGTGCCGAGTGGCACGCCCGTGACGATGGCAACTGTCAGGCCCATGAACATCATGGCAATGGCCGAAGCGCGGCGGTTCTCCGGCACGAGATCGGCGGCAATGGTCGAGCCGACCGAGAAGAACACGCCATGGGCGAAGGCGGCGATCACCCGGGCCACAAGCAGCAGATCGTAGCCCGGCGACGACGCCGCGACTGTATTGCCAACGATGAACAAGGCCATTAGGCCGAGCAGCAACGGCTTTCTTTCGATTTTGGCAGTGAGCGCCGTCAGGATCGGCGCGCCAAAGGTGACGCCGAGCGCATAGACGCTCACGATAAGCCCGGCAAGCGGCAGGGTAATGTTGAGGTCTCTGGCAACGGTCGGCAAAAGACCGACAATCACGAATTCTGTGGTACCGATCGCATAGGCCGCGATCGTCAAGGCTAAGATTGCTAAAGGCATGATAAATTCCTTCCGCTCGCCGTTGAGGTGGCGGCTGCAAAGACAGCAGCGCTGTCAGATGAAGTTGTTGACCGCAATATGATTGCACGGGACTTTTGTGATAATTGGCAATATTGAGGAAACAGATGTGAATCGAATTCACAGGACAACACGATGGATAATCGCACTGGTGAAATGGAAGTATTTGTAAATGCGGCGGAATTGCAGAGTTTTTCGGCGGCCGGACGGCGCCTGAAACTTTCGCCATCGGCGGTGAGCAAGCTTGTCACCAGGATTGAGGACCGGCTCGGGACCCGACTGCTCGTCCGCTCAACCCGCACGATGACGCTCACGCCGGAAGGCGAAATTTATCTGGAGAGAGCCCGGCGAATCCTGGGCGACATTGCGGAGACTGAACGGATCATCGCGTCTGGCAGAAAAGTCGCGCCGCGAGGGATTCTCAGGGTCAATGCCTCCGTTGGCTTTGGCGAACGCTATCTCCTCCCGCTCGTCCCGAAGTTCCTCAAACTCTATTCCGAAGTGCAACTCGACATATCACTTTCGGACGGCGTCATTGGCTTGATCGAAGAGCGGACCGACATTGCGATCCGCTCCGGCCCCATGGAAGATTCGTCCCTGAAAGCCCGAAAACTCCTTGAAAGCCGGCGCGTCATTGTTGCATCTCAGGCCTATCTGGATGCCCATGGCATACCAAAGACACCGGCCGATCTGGCTGGCCACAATTGCCTGACTTTCAATTTCCGCCGAACGCTCAACGAGTGGCCCTTTCGAGCGCCGGGATCGACCGAGATGTATCGGTTGCCCGTATCCGGCAACAGCGCGGTCAACAGCGGAATGGCCATACGCAGGCTGTGCCTTGCCGGCGTTGGTTTGGCTCGCATCGGCCAATTTCATGTAGAGCCAGAGATCGACTCTGGATTACTCATCCCCGTGCTGGAAGAATACAATCCTGAAGACATAGAATTGATCCACGCAGTATTCGCCGGGCACGAGCACCTCGCAGCCCGCATTCGCGCTTTCATAGATTTCCTTGCGGAAAATGTCGGCAAAGATCGTCCGCCGGAACAGGTCATCTGAAACTCTAGAAAGGTAAGGTTCAAATACATGGTCCACCCTAAAATACGGTATCAAGCCTGACCGCTTTGCCCAGCTGCCGAGTGGCGACGTCCGCCGGTCTGTTCTCGCGCATCTCGGCCGACCCAATCTCAGGCCTGTGCCGAAGCAAGTCGATTGTGCATTCTCGATCAGCCGATATTCCCACCGCCGCCCATCCGTCGCTTGCCCTAAACCCTGACGATACGCTTGCCGGGATTTGGACCCCTTTCCGGCGTGGGCGTCTTTCTGTTGATTGGCGCCGCCTCTGCTGCCCTATTTCAAGCGAGGGGAAGACAACGACCGGTAGTTGGATGTCTGTCACGGTACGGGCGATCCTCTCGAGTGTCCGACCTACCGCACGTCAGCGGCTTGACTCGCGGCTTTCTGCCGAGGTTGCGGGCATTCCTTTCACCGCAGATTTCAAGGGCGCTCGTCAACGTGGACATAGACTCGAGGGAGTTGGTCGGAACCTTGGCGATGTCCTGAATGGCCGCGTTCCTTGTGGTAAAACCCGTCAATGTAGTACGAAGTCAAGCCGATCAAATCGCTGGCCGCTGGCGGTGGAAGGACTTGAGCGGCCCTGCCGCTTTAAAGTGGGTGATCCCTCACGGCAGGGTGGGTGCCCTGGCTAACAGAACGGACACATAGGCCCTGGTGGATCAAGCAAAATCGCCCGAATGTGCGAAGCGCCAAAGGCGGGCATCGGACAGGCAGCCGGTTGACGCTCGCCGCTTCCGACCCCATCTGCTCCGGTATGCCCAACACGAAGACGAAAAATAAGAGCGATGATCCCGAGCTGATCAGGGAGTGGTCACTCCCCGTGGAGGCGACGCTCGGATCGGCTGTCAGGGTGAAGGGAATCCTGCAGGAGATCCGGTCCCGCCTGCCCCCGGCGGTCAGAAAGTCGCTGGATGTGCAGTCGGGCGAGCTTACCCTCGTCATGCCGGAGACTTCGAAGACGGCTTTTCGCGCGACCTCGTCGATTGTGACCGAAGCCCTCCAGAACATTTCAGACCTTCGGATCATCCCTCGCGAGATCGAGGACATCCTAACGATCACGGCCTCTGAAAGGATGCGTTGGCTGGAGGATGGGCGTCTTCCGAGCGCTGGAACGAGAACCGTCCGGCTGCAAGGCCGAGCGCGACGGATCACCTTCCACGTATTTGATCCACGGGTTGTAGAGGATCTGCTCGACCGCGGGGCCGTGGACGAATGGCGCGAGCAAGACGCGGTGGTGAAAGCGGAAAACCGGCGACGCGCCGCCTATCAGGCGAAGCTGACGCGTTCACTGAAAAAACAAGAAAAAGTCAAACAAGCTGATGCGAACGATGACGACCCCGCGACCGGGCTGAGCGGTTGGGACGAGTTCGGGAACGAAGGCCTGCTGCGGTAGGATTGGCGGCGTTCGCATCGCAAAATGATCGCAGGAGTTACCTAGCTCGCCAGAGGATCTGGAGACGGCGGCCGTAGCCGCCACCCCTTTTTTCCGTGTCAAGCCGCCGCCGGTCGGTTGATTGTCAGGAAGTGCCGGACGACGGGTTTCTCAGGACCGGCATGGTAAGCCAGAACCTTCCCCTGCAGATCGGCGTCGGCGTTCGAGACCCGCTTGTGCTGGCGAAGATGTTCAGCCCAGGATTCCACCATGAACCACTCGACGATCTTCTCAGGGTCCGCCGAGTCCTCAGTGACACCCCATCCGTAGGCACCGTCGCGGCGACGTTCCCTGGAAAGATGGTCGAGAGCGTGCAGGAAGGCTGTGCGGTGCTGCTTCTCGACCTTGTATTCGATCAGGATGAGAACTGGGCCACGATCATGGGCAACTGGCTCGGCAACGAGCGGCTCGGGCCAGTGGTTGGACGGCACAAGGTCGGCATCGCCTGCGGGAAGCTTCACGCGGTGCATGATGAACCCGGCGATGAGCAGGCCGGCCGCTCCAATGAGCAAGGTGGACTGGATGCCGACAGCTTCGCCGACTGCACCCCAGCCGAGACTTCCGGCAGTCATCGCACCGTTGAAGACGGTCAGATAGACGGCAAGACCACGACCACGCACCCAGTTCGGGAGAACGGCCTGCGCTGCCCCGTTGAGTGTAGTCAGGGCAGTGATCCATGCTCCCCCGAGGAAAAGAAGGACCACGATGGCAATGATCTTCGGCGGCGCAAGCGACAGGACTCCCATGACGGCTGCTGTGACAAGCGCGGCGCCGAGAAGCAGTCCGTCCGAGCTCAAGCGTTCACGCAGCTTCGGCATCACCAAGGCTCCCCCGATCGCACCAGCACCTACCGCACCAAGCAGGATGCCATAGAAGCTTGCATCACCACCGAGGAGTTGTCGGGCAACGAGCGGAAGAAGAGCCCAGACCGCGCTGGCGAAGGCAAAGAAGATCGCGGCCCGCAGAAGCACGACGTGCAGTGGCTCGCTCGAGCGGGTGTAGCGAAGTCCGGCCCGGAACGCACCGAAGAAGTTCTCCTGAAGCGCATCGTTGGA
Organism: Rhizobium sp. BK049; assembly: GCF_014193135.1. Taxonomy (NCBI): domain Bacteria; kingdom Pseudomonadati; phylum Pseudomonadota; class Alphaproteobacteria; order Hyphomicrobiales; family Rhizobiaceae; genus Rhizobium; species Rhizobium sp. BK049. Next base: position 54,923 of record NZ_JACHYV010000029.1, on the reverse strand, counting down.
GTTCTTTGTCCGCGGCCACCAGACAAGAGCTGCGATCACGACGATATAGCTGGCCACGTCCGCGCCATAGGTGATCCCGGCTCCGAAGGCTGCGAGAAGCAGGCCACCCGCGGCAGGCCCGATGGAGCGGGCGATGTTGATGCCGAGCGAGTTGAGCGCCACCGCGCTCTTCACGTCCTCGCGCTTCACCAGTTCCGGCACAATTGCTTGCCATGTCGGTCCCATCAATGCCGCGCCAATGCCGCCGAAAAAGGTCAGGCCAATCAGCGCGCTGACCGAAAGCATGCCTGTCTGCGAGAGAACCATCAGCGCGATGCTGACAGAGGCGAGTAGCACCTGAATGGCGATCAGGAACTTGCGGCGATCGAGGATGTCGGTGAGAACGCCTGCGGGGATGCCAAGCAGGAAAATCGGCAGGGTTCCGGCAGCCTGGACCATGGCGACCGCGGCCGGCGATGCGGACAGATCCGTCATCAACCAGGAGCTTGCGACATCGCGCATGAAGCTTCCGGTGTTACCAATAACGGTGGCGATCCAGAGGACGGCGAACACGGGCTGTGCGAGGGGCGCGAAGGTTCCCCCGGATGATTTTGCGGCGCTCATTTGCCTGCTCCCTTGGCGAGGTCGAATGCTGTAACGAAGACGAATGCGCCTGCGAGGCCGAGGTGCTCGAAGAAGGCATTGGTGGCCATCATGCGGTCCATCCCAGGCGCCATCTCCCAGAAGCGAAGGGCGATGAAGGTTGCAAGTAGGGTGAAGCCTGAAAGCGCAAGCGCGCCCGCCCAGCGCAGGAAACCCGAGATCACCATCGCGGAGGCCGTCAGCTCGAATACGATCACGGCGATCGCGAAGAACGCGGCGGGATGCAGACCGAAATGATCCATCTCAGCCAGTGCACCGTTGAAGTCGAAGATCTTGGTGAGCGGACCCTGGATGTAGGCTGCGCAAAGAGCCAGCAGCGACGCCGTCCGCACCACAGGCGATTCGACGACGCCTGCCACGCGGCTCCGGATTGGATTGGATGATTGAGATTGGTAGGTCATGTCGGCTCCTGTATGTCCGCCGCGAGCGGCTGTGTTGCTTGGAGCGATATTGGCCGGTTATCGAATTGCCAACAATTGCAGCAATAGTTTCGACTTAATTGCAAAAATAGCAATTATAGAGCGGCTCTCGGGTGGCAGTTGGCCACCCGAGCTGAATGTTCGTCAGACCGCCCAGCAGGAGCAGCCGAGAGCGCCGAAGAAGCCCTTGAGGTCGGCAATCGGGAGCTTGGATGTCCAGGCTCCGGCATGGTCGTGGCCGTGCACGCCGCAATTGCTCGCACATCCACATGTAGAGATAGCAGTGCGGCGCAGCGAACGAGCGCCTGCCCCTTCCGGTTCACCCCAAGCCGCGTAACCGCCGAACTTGCGGACAGGCGACCAGTCGGGCATCGCGGGCGGGATGTCGTTCTCGTCAAGCGCCTTGAAGTCACCCGCGCCATACACGATCTTGCCGCCGACCATTGTCAGTTCCGAAACAAGGAAGGAGATCTCGTCCTCGGCGCAGGAGAAGAAGTCCTTGTCCGGTACCACGAGATCGGCGAACTGACCCTTCTCGATGCGGCCCTTCTTGCCTTCCTCGTTGGAGAACCATGTGACCTTTTCGGTCCACATCCTAAGCGCCGTCTCGCGGTCGAGGCAATTGGCACGCGGATAGAGCTGCATGCCGCCGAGCGTCTTGCCAGTCACCATCCACGACAGCGAAACCCACGGATTATAGGAGGCGACGCGGGTGGCATCGGTCCCGGCCGAGACGTTCACGCCCTTGTCGAGCATCTTCCTGATCGGCGGTGTCGCTTCCGCCACGCCGTGCCCATAGCGCTCAACGAAGTATTCGCCCTGATATGCCATACGATGTTGTGTGGCGATACCACCGCCGAGCGCGGCGATACGGTCGATCGAGCGATCCGAGATGGTTTCGGCATGGTCGAAGAACCAGTTTAGTCCCTCGAGTGGAATGTCCTTGTTGACCTTCTCGAACACGTCAAGGGCACGGGAGATCGTCTCGTCATAGGTGGCGTGCAGACGCCACGGCCAGCGATTTTCGGCCAGGACGCGGACGACCTCTTCCAGCTCTCCTTCCATTTCCGGAGCCATCTCCGGACGGGGCTGGCGGAAATCCTCGAAGTCGGCGGCCGAGAACACAAGCATCTCGCCCGCACCATTGTGCCGGAAGTAGTCGTTACCCTGCTTGTATTTGACCGACTGGGTCCAGTTCAGGAAGTCCTGCTTCTCTTCCTTCGGCTTCTGGGTGAAGAGATTGTAGGCCAGCCGCACCGTCATCTGGTTCTCGTCGGACAGCTTCTGGATGACCTCATAGTCGTCAGGATAGTTCTGGAAACCACCACCCGCGTCGATCACACCTGTCACGCCAAGTCGGTTCAACTCGCGCATGAAGTGGCGGGTAGAGTTGACCTGGTAGTCCAGCGGAAGCTTGGGCCCCTTGGCAAGCGTCGAATAGAGAATGCCTGCATTCGGCTTGGCCAGCAGCATACCGGTCGGATTGCCGTTGGCATCGCGTGTGATCTCGCCTCCGGGCGGGTTCGGGGTGTCACGGGTGTAGCCGACAGCGCGGAGAGCCGCACCGTTGAGCAGCGCACGATCATAGAGGTGCAGAAGGAACACGGGTGTGTCAGGCGCGACAGCGTTGATCTCGTCGAGAGTGGGCAGCCGCTTTTCGGCGAACTGATGTTCCGTGAACCCGCCGACGACGCGAACCCACTGCGGCGCGGGCGTGATCGCCACCTGGCGCTTCAGCATGTCCATCGCGTCGGCGAGCGAGCGCACGCCGTCCCAGCGCAGTTCCATGTTGTAGTTCAGGCCACCGCGAACAACATGGGTATGGTTGTCGATAAGGCCGGGGAGAACGCGCTTGCCCTTGAGGTCGATGATCTTAGTGCTGGAACCAGCGCGCGCCATGATCTCACTATCGGATCCGACTTCGAGGAACAGCCCATCCTTAATGGCGATTGCCGTCGCATTCGGATTGGTCCGGTCAAGGGTCGTCACGCGGCCATTGTGGAGGATCAGGTCGGGATGCATGGTATCTACTCCGGTCTGTCTGGGATCGGCAGCTTTCGCTGGTGAGAAGAGGTTCGAGAAGGCCAAGCTCGATGCACCTCCGAGAAAGGATCGACGCGTGGTCATCAGCCCCGCTCCTCTACACTCGCCTTTGCCTTATGAGCAATGTTGATGCGGTCGCCGCCCCTCGGCAGGTGACCGAAGATGTGCGGCTTGATCTGATGAACCCATGAGATCGCCGCCGGCTCGTTTCTCCAAAGCGTCTTCGCGAACGGAATAATTTGTTCGCCGACAAGGATTCCGAGAAGGCCGATCAGGGCAATGACAGGCGGTGCTGGTGATCGGACGTTGAGAAGGCTATAGACGGTCCCGACGAGCAGGCCAGCGCCAAGCGACATTAGATAGATTTTCATGAGATGTTCTCCGATTGCGGAAAGGACCGCTCCGATGAGGTGATCGGAGCGGTCTGATCAGACTGTTACTTTGCGGGATTCGGACCGATGCGCTTGCCGTGCTTGACGCGTTCTTCTGCGCCATGAACCATCGTGTAGGCGTAGTCGATGCCCATTCCGTACGCGCCCGAATGCTCCTTAACGAGGGCTGTGACCGCATCGTAGGTCTCCTTGCGGGCCCAGTCGCGCTGCCACTCGAGCAGGACCTGCTGCCAGGTGACTGGAATCACGCCGGCCTGCACCATCCGGTCCATCGCGTATTTGTGCGCGTCGGCTGAAGTGCCGCCGGAAGCATCCGCAACCATGTAGATCTCGTATTCCGGGACATCATGGAGGGCCGAAAGCGCGAACGTCGTGTTGCAGACTTCGGTCCACAGACCGGAGACGACGATCTTCTTGCGGCCCTCGGCGGCATTCTTCGCCAGCGCGTCGCGGACGTTCTGGTCGTCCCAGGAGTTCATCGAGGTGCGTTCGAGAAGGTCGTTCTCCGGGAAGACAGCAAGCAGTTCCGGATACGTGTTACCCGAGAAGGATTGTGTCTCGACTGTGGTGATCGTGGTCGGGATGTTGAAGATCTTGGCGGCCTTGGCAAGCCCGACGACATTGTTCTTCAGCGTCTGACGATCGATCGACTGGACCCCGAACGCCATCTGCGGCTGCTGGTCGATGAAGATGAGCTGGCTGTTTGCCGGGGTCAGGACTTCGAGCTTGGACATGGTCACTTCCTCTTCGGTTGTTTGGACCGCCTGTTGCGGTGTTATAATGGGCAGCAGCAATTGATCGGACGCGGGTGCGACGCTCGTTCGGAGAACCTGTTCCTGGATCCGTCTCGGAGCCGCTCACTCGTTGTCTTGGCTGCTGAAAACAAACTTATCGCACGGCTGATGCCCACGGAATTGCAATAAGACTTTCCATTGAATTGCGGTATCTGCAACAATCGTTAGACCGCAAGCGCGGCCGAAATGGAAAGCGCCGCGGCCCTTTCGGACGCGGCGCTCTTATCGTGGCTTTGACGGGAGATTGCTGCTCACGACGCCAATGGCACGAGGTTGGCCTGAATCTCGGTGCGGTAGTTCTCGTATCGGCTTGGGAGCTTGAGAGCCTCCCCAAGATGCGCCGTATCCTCGTCCCGGTTGAAGCCGGGCTCGCTCGTCGCGACCTCGAACAGCACCCCGCCAGGCGTGCGGAAGTAGATCGCCCAGAAATAGTCGCGGTCGATGACGGGCGTCACCTGATAGCCGGTATCCATCAGAGCTTTGCGCACTTCGAGCTGCTTCTCGCGGTTTTCGACGGCGAACGCGATGTGGTGCACCGAACCTGCGCCTTGGCGCGCAAAAGGCGTCTTCGGCAACGCTGCCAGATCGATCGTGTCGGCTCCATTGCCGTCGGGGATAATGAATCGGGTCACGTCGCCCTCTTTGTCAGCGCGCCGGTAGCCCATGAAGCCGAGCAGCTCTTCGGTCGCAGCGGTGTCGTGCAGACTGAATCTTGCGCCGGCGAAACCGCGAATTGCCGCATCGTCGGGAATTCCATTGGCAACCCAGGGTGCCCGCTTGTCGTCGGAGGATTCAATGAGAGCAAGGACGTCGCCGTCTGGCCCCATGAAGCGAAGCCGATTGGCGCCAAACACGGTGTCGAGTTCCAGTCCGTCCACGCCCTGCGCGGTGAAGCGGTCCTGCCAGAATTTCAGCGAACCCTTCGGCACGGAGAACTGTGTCTCGCCAACTTCGCCAACACCGGGGCGGCCGAGCATCATGTTCGGAAACGGGAAGTAGGTCATCACTGTCCCGGCCGAACCCGTCTCGTCACCGTAGTAGAGGTGATAGACGCTGGGGTCATCGAAGTTGACCGTTTGCTTAACGCGACGAAGACCGAGAGTGTTGGTGAAGAAGCGGTTGTTCTGCCGCGCGTCCGATGCCATCGAAGTGACGTGGTGCAGTCCCTTGATGTCCTTGATCATGCCGATGCCTTTCAGTGGGCGTTGAAACTGTTGATTTCAAAACTAAGCCCGTTGATCGCCATCCGGTATTGCAATATTCCTCTCGATTGAATTGCAGTTTATGAAACAATGAGATGAACGACTACAAAGCTCTCCGAACCTTTCTGCTCGCTGCCGAAAAACGAAATTTCGCCCAGGTCGCCCGCGAGTTGGACATGACGCCGGCAGCCGTCACACGCGCGATCGCAGCACTCGAGGCGGAACTTGGCGTGCAGCTTTTCGTGCGCACGACAAGGCAAGTCTCGCTGACGACTGACGGCGCAATCTTCGCCGCGCAGATCCAGCCAGCGGTGAAGACGCTGGAAGAAGCGCGCCGCGAAGTTATGAATGCACACAAGGCTGACGAAGGGCGGCTGCGGATCAGCGCGCCGACGTGGTTCGGCAAGACCGTGCTTCCGCCGATCCTGTCAGGTTTCAAGGAACGCTATCCGAAGATGAGCTTTGAGATCTCCTTGTCCGACGGTTTAGTGAATATCGTCGATGACGATTACGATCTGGCGGTCCGGATCTCATCACAGCCTTCGGACAAATACACGATCTGGAGAAAAATCAGGGTAGTGCCGCGTATCCTGGTCGCGGCCCCGGGGAGCCGTTTCGCCGAGATGCAACATCCCAACGAACTAAAGCCAGACGACTGCCTCGCCTATAGCGGCGAAAGCCGGCGCGAGAACTGGCTATTGTCCGACGGTGGCTCAAGTATCACGATCTCGGCAGGTCGGGCCTTCAGCGCCAACAGTGGCGAGGTACTGGCGGACATGGCCGCCGACGGTGCAGGTGTCGCACTGCTCCCAGGATTCAACATCGCCGATCACCTCAGGAGCGGTCGTCTCGTCCACGTCTTCAAGGGATGGGCGCCGCCTGACCTGTGGCTGACGCTGTTTTACCCGCCGTACCAAGCCCTTCCACCGCGCATCGCTTCATTCTCGAAATTCTTCGAAGAGCAAGTCGCGGCGCAGATGGTCATGCTGGATTGACGTACACCGCCGCGCATCATCACGGATCCTCAGGAGACTTACACCTTCCTCAGATCGAGCCGTCCTGTGAAAGCGCTCTTAGTCTTGCGGCGACGATTTGCTGTAGCTGCCACAGGTTTCGATCGAAGATGTTCCGGTCTGCCAGATTCAAGACCGTCCGATGCAGGTATTCCGCGCAGGATCCCGCCGGTCCGCATGCCTGAGCGATCAACACTGCGGCGTCATCGAGCGGTATCTTCTCCGTGAGCCGTGATCGCTTCGTGCTCGCCCAAAATGTGAGGGCGCGGCGTCTACCCGTCGGTGTCTCGACCGAAACCCATCGCACCATGTCGCACACCTCGGCATATCGGATTTCGCGCGCCAGAAGCGTACGCAGATCCTGCCTTTTCGTGGCGCAGGGGAGCTTCAGGACGAGGCCAGAGCAACTCCCTCCCGGCCGAAGCGCCAGCATCAGACCCGGCGCATCGGAGGTGGCCCTTAGCCGTTCTATCCTCAACGAGAACGCACGATGCCACCCGTAGGCAATGGCTTCTTCACTTGTCGCTACTTCGAAGCCCGGGTTCCACATCAAAGACCCATAAGCGAACACCCATATCTCCTCGTCACCAGCCTCCCGCTCTACTCTGCTGACGAGTTCATCGAGCCGCTGACCCGAGATTGGAGTCCAGTTAGGCTCTGGGCCCTCGTCCTCGACCGGCTTGAAGGTTTTGGCTACGAGGTCCGGGGTCAGTTGCATGGCAACAGGTACCGGTGTCTTGGCGGTGCTTGTTTTTCGCATGTGGCAATTATTTCAACGAGATAAACGCCGAAGGACCATCGCATCCGGCAGTTCTTGGGGGTCGCCTGATCATTTAACGGGGACTGCTTCTATCGAAGAGGGTAGCGCGCCGATCGCCTGTGGATCTTTGTGAGGCGACGGGTGCGTGGGAGGCCGCACCCGTCGCCAGGACCGATCAGGCCTGGACAAAGGCCAGCAGGTCGGCATTCAGCACGTCGGCATTCACGGTCAGCATGCCATGCGAAAACCCCGGGTAGGTCTTCAGCGAACCTTTCTTCAGAAGCTTCATCGACTTCAGCGCAGAGTCCGCAATCGGAACGATTTGGTCGTCTTCCCCATGCAAGACGAGCGTCGGAACGGTGATTGCCTTCAGGTCATCCGTCTGGTCGGTTTCGGAGAAAGCCCTGATGCCATCGTAATGGGCCTTGGCGCCGCCCATCATGCCCTGACGCCACCAGTTCTGGATCACGCCTTCCTGCACCTTGGCGCCTTCGCGGTTGAAGCCGTAGAACGGCCCGGTCGGAATGTCGCGAAAGAACTGCGCGCGGTTGGCGGCAAGTGCCGAGCGGAAACCGTCGAACACTTCCATCGGCAGGCCTTCGGGATTGGCCTCTGTCTTGAGCATGAGCGGCGGCACGGCCGAAACGAGAACCGCCTTGGCGACGCGGCCGGCAGGTTCGCCGTGCTTGGCCACATAACGGGCGACCTCGCCGCCACCGGTGGAATGACCGATATGGACGACATTCTTCAGGTCGAGCGCCTCGACGACGGCAAAGGCATCGGCTGCGTAATGGTCCATATCGTGACCGTCGGCCACCTGGGCGGATCGGCCATGGCCACGCCGGTCATGGGCGACGACGCGAAAACCTTTCGACAGGAAAAACAGCATCTGCGCATCCCAGTCGTCGGACGACAGCGGCCATCCATGGTGGAACATGATCGGCTGGGCATCCTTAGAGCCCCAATCCTTGTAGAAGATTTCGACGCCGTCTTTGGTGGTTACATATGGCATGTTCTTGGATCCTTCGATTGGGTTGATGATGGGAGCCGCATTGGCTGCGAAACTGAGAGAGGGTGAACTTGCCATGGCTGCTGCAGCGGCGCCTATGGACAACAGCGCGTCTCGGCGGGTCATGGAATGGCGAGGTTGGGTCATCTTCGTCCTGCGATTTCGTTATTGAAAACTTCAGCTAACTTGTGTTCGTCTGACAGGGGTAATATTGCCGTCATATCCTCACCTCCACAATTGCGGGAATAATTGCGAGTTTATTGCGTCGCGTGAAATAATGGGAAGTCTGGCCCGGGCCTGACGTGCTCCCGTCGTGAGGCCCTCTGTTTTTCCTGAAGCAGGCGGCGGACGGCAAGATGAGCCCGGTGCCAAAAGTGTCGCCGGGGCTGATTGGCGAGGACGTGAAGACGCTCGCCGCCGACAGCGTCATTCAGGCCATGCAGATATTCATGACCCCTGTCGACGCCGCTGCAATAACCTATCTTCTTGATCTGCACCGCCGCATCGGGCCGATCTGCGCCTACTTCGATGAGCTTTACAAGGTTTGAAAAAGCACTGAGATAGCCAGGCTTGCGAAGAGCTTATCGATCCGAACGAGCTGCGCTCACTTCCGATCGAACGAATCGCAGCCTGCCGTCAGGCACGAACGCGTTCATGTCCTGGCGATCGGATTGCTGAATGGGCCTCAGTGCATTCTAGGAGATCTCCGCCCTCGCGGAGCCGATGTGACAGCGATCGGCTCAATCCAAGCCTTCGCAACCTGGCGCGACCCGCGTTTGACAGTGTCGATCAACGGTTGCCAAGCCAGGCCCGAAACTCCCGATAATTCTCAGTGCAAAAGCAGGAGATGCACTAAGAAAATTCGAACATGCAACTTGGCAACCGAGATCGTCGCTCTTTCCCGATTGGATCAGCTCGCCCGGGAGACGCCGGCCCGACTCGAAGCCTCGCTGCCCGAGAAGATGATGACGGCGAACATCAGCACGCCGGCGAAGGCGATGAGCGAGGAAATGGCGACAATCGGTTCCATTGCCATGTTTCCGGAAAGCAGCAGATAGAGGGACGGGATCAGCACCGCGACACCGAAGGTATAGACGACGTACTGGATCATCGCCAGGCGCCTCTCGGCCTTGTGTGGATTGAGCGCGTGGTAAACGCCGAAGAGCGCCATGGTGACCCAGCCGAGCAGATTGGCGTGGGCATGGGCCCCGGTCGGTGCGTGGTTACCTGAAATCGACATGTGAAGGCCGACCGAGATACCGGCGATCAGGAAAATGATGGCGGTCTTGAAGTAAAGATTTGCGATGCGTGGCATTGGTTTTCCCCTCTGTAGCCGACGAAACTTAGCATGTTTTCAAGCTTCTGAGAAAGAGCGCATCAGAGGATCTTTGGAGCGCCAGCCCTGTCATCGATATCAGAATGGAAATATTGCCGGGAAGCCAGGCGACACTAGAACAACATTGCGGGGGCGAGCAGGTTAACCCTGATGGCAGTGTCAGTGGGGACTTGTTACAACGGCTTGCCCCAGGCCCGCTCCGCCTAGAACAGGTTGGTCGAACTAAGCCACAAGCGTCGCGGAACCGAGAACCAACCGCGGGCGTTTGTTGGATCATGTTGAAGCAGCAGGTATCTCGCCCCCGGATCGGAACGATTCACCAGATTGACAAGCACCAGGCGCATGTTCTGGAGAGCGGCGACTTGAACGCCAGGCCGATCGTTGTCCTCCATGGCTGTGGGAGCCTGGCTGAAGAGGTTCTGCTTCCGTTTGCTCAGAGCCCGTTCCGAATGGTAGCCCCGGATCGCCCGGGCTACGGTTTCAGCAGCCCTCTTCCTCTCGCTGAACGAGGACCGATAGGCCAATCCTTTTGGCTTGAGCGCCTAATCGATGCAATGGACCTGCATTGCGTCTCGATCGTAGCCCACTCCATCGGCAGCGCGCCGGCACTTCATTTGGCCGCGCGCCGGCCGGAGCTGGTGAACGGATTGCTTCTGATTTCGCCGTGCTGCAGGCCCGTCCCACCGAAACCGCTGCCCATCCTCCGGGCATCCGTCGCCCCGGTGGTGGGATCCTTGATCCGCCAGCACGTAATCAGCCGATGGGCAGCGTTTTTTCTCGAGCATGGTCTGCGATCGTCGTCCTTTCCAAACCCTTTGCCTCCCCAGCTGTCGGCATTGCCCGCCGCTCATATGGTTAATCCGGGCGCAATTGAAACAATGGCTAACGAGCTGCGGGCCTTCAACAAAGACATGGAACTTCAGCCGAAGCTGCCCGGCAATCTTCCATTGCACGTCCTGTTCGGTTCGGAGGACCGCATAGTTCAGCCGGCCTGGCATATCGATGGCCTTCGGCAGAAGCATCCGAGGCCGACGATCAGGGTGATCGAGGGCGTCGGCCACCTTCCACATCATGTTGTGCCAGCCGTAGCCCGACAGATGCTGAGCGACCTTGCGAGGGAGCAAGCACAGCAATCGTCTGAGCGGAATTTGGCTGGTGTCGCGTGAGCGGGCCCACCTACCCCTTCCCTGAACTCTCGAGTAGGCAGGATAGGGGTGATCTGGCCGCGGAGGGGCGCCGATCTCCGCGAATGAACCCCGACTGAATGGTGTCTTCAGCTTCCGTTCCGAAGAGAGCGTCTAGAAGAAAGACGTTCAACCGCGGTCTTATCCGCCTGAGGAGACATATTCATGATCCGCACGTCTATCATTGCAACCGCACTCGTCGCTCTCGTCGGCATTGCCGCCGCAGCCCCCGCCATGGCCAATGATGTTCGTATCGAACAATATGGCTGGTCGAACTCTGCCGGTGGGGCACAGGAAGGATACGGAAACCGGATCAGAACCTATCAGAACGGTGGCTACAACCGGATTCTCGGCCGTCAATATGGGCGACATAATCTTTCAGCTGTCGGTCAGGAAGGCGATGACAACTATGGCGCCACCTATCAGCGCGGCAACCGCAACGTAGCGGGCATTGGCCAATTCGGCTCCAGCCACACGACCATTCTTACCCAGGACGGTAATGGCAACATCGCGGCCGGCGTTCAGGTCGGCCATGGCTGCAGCGCGAATGTCAGCCAGGGCGGCAACGGCAATGTCGCGGCCTTCGTCCAGGCCTGCCCTTAGGCGCCTGCACGTGACGTGATCGCAACAGCAGACCATCAGGGGAAAACGACCATGCCAAATAGCATCAAACATCCGCACCGCGTGATGACGATTCTCGCGCTGGTCCTGCTTCCCGTCGGCGCGGTTTCCGCCATGACGAAAGCCAACCAATCTGACCGGGTGCAGCTTTGCGAAATCAAAGCAACCCCGGAGGCAGGTATGGTGAGACTGGACGCGCTCGTCCACGCCGACATGCATGTCGGCGGGACTTACACCTTCCATGTCGAAAAAGTGGGAGGCGGCGGAAGCTCCACGATCAACCAGAGTGGCGATTTCGATGCAGTCGAGGGACATGCGGCAATCCTTGGTTCGGTCTCGCTCGACTCGAAAGGAGCCAAATACAAAGCCACGCTGGACGTCGTCGTCGGGGATGAGAGTTTCAGGTGCGTGAAGCAGATCGGCGGCAGCTAATCGGCCTCCACATTCTACCGGGCCGAAGCGACTGAACGACAACTGAACGGGCGATTCCGACTGGGTTCAGCTGCAAGATGTGAAAGTTGATCATCGGCTGAGGCAGCCGCAAATGGAGATCAGAATGACCCGCAACCTGTTTAAGATCCTTGCCGTTACCCTTCTTGCTGGGAACCTCGGCCAAGTAGCCTTGTCTGCGCCAGCCTATGCCGGCGGCCGGATCTCATTCAACCTCGCACCGGACAATGCGCGGGATGCCGGACTTTTTTCAACCGGGTTGCGCGTCTATTCGCTCTACCGCGGTCTGAAAGACGCTGACATCAGGCAGCTGGGTCGGGGTAACGCGGCTGGTATCGCTCAGGCTGGCCGCGGCAACCTCGGCTTTGTCAGGCAACGGGGCAATGGTCATTCCGCGACGTTGCGGCAGAACGGCAACAACAATGCCTATGGCATTTTCCAGTATGGGCGAAATACTGAAACGGACGTCGTGCAGGATGGGGATAACGGCAGTGGCGCTACCTTCAGCTATGGCTGGTAAGGCAGTTCACAAGCCGGGCAGTGGCTCTGCGGTTGCTCGCGTCCACATTTTAAAGCGAATACCCCACTTTGACGCACCAATGTGACACCATTTGCTGAACGCACTGGCTATCGATCGGGAAATTTCCCGCCTAGTTTGTGCTGATCTGGAAGAGGCGGAAATTTCCTTCTTCATCGCCCCAACGAGAAGCGTCGTCAGGGCGGCCGCCGCAGGTGCTAGTAGCCGAAGTGCCGACGGCGTGCTATGCTGCGGGAAATCTCCAAGGTGAAGCCATGCGCCGGTTCCTTACATCGGTAGCGTTGTTTTTGTCTGCGACAGTGGCGGCCGCGGATGATCCCTTGTTCGATGCCGTTTCAGCGGGCAACACCGCCGCCGTGGAACAGCTTCTGGCTTCGGGGGCCGATGTCAACCGCCGCACTCGGGACCAGGCGACCCCGCTCATCACCGCCGCCCTTAAAAATCAGCTTGCCGTCGCCGAGTTGTTGATAGGCAGGAATGCCGACGTTATGGCGAGGAATTCAGGCGGCTTCACACCCCTTCACGCCGCGGCATTTTCCGGTAACGTACCGATTACCAAGCTGCTTCTGGAGCGCGGAGCAATTCTCGACGATGCATCCAACAAAGCGGGCGTTACGCCGCTCATGGTTGCGGGCGAAGAGAACCACGTCCTCCTCGCAGAATTTTTGCTCGACCAGGGGGCTGACGTCACCCACGCCGAGGTTCACGGCTACGCGCCGATAACGAGGGCCATGTGGAAAGGCAATTTCGATATCGTGCGCCTCTTCAAGCGCCATGGCGTGGCATGTCCTCCGGCCAGCGTCCTGGGTGAGGGAAATTACGCTAAATGCATGGAAATCCACGAATAACAGGAGGCGAAGATGCACGTTGGATACGGGAAATACTGCATTGGTCGCTGTTTGGTAACGATCGGTCTGGCTGTCGCAGGCACTGTCGGTGGATCGCCGGCCATAGCCGACGATTCGGTAAATACGGGCTACTTCGGCGGTGTCGCCATCATGGGGTACGATACCGTCGCCTACTTTACCGAAGGCAAAGCGACGAAAGGCTCGGAAAAAATCTCCTACGAATGGATGGGGACGCCATGGCATTTCGCCAATGCCAAACATCGGGAGATGTTCATGAGCGAACCGCTTAAATACGCGCCCCAGTACGGCGGCTACTGCACGGGCGAGGTGAGTGGCGGGTCCGTCACGGTCAACATCGATCCGGAAGCCTTCAAGATTGTCGAAGGCAAGCTTTACCTGATGTATGACAAGGCTGATGCGGAGGACTTTGCCGCGCATCCGGCGGACACTGTGGCCCGGGCCGACGCCAAATGGCCGAAGGTCGCGGCCGATCTCGAACGGGATCAGTATCACTGACGGACTGGCAAGCGCCTATTGGGCAGGTGAAAAATAAAAGACCTTGGTCGAATTTACGTAAGCATAGCTGGTTTCGCCGGCAAGGTTTACGTGTCTATAGACCGGACCGCAATCGGCTCGGCCAAATGCGTTTTCACTTTGCTCGCAAAGCAGGTTCCCTTTGACAGAAATTTTCTCGGTCATCATCTGGGACGCCGAGCGGAATGCGGCCTTTCCGTCCAGTTGGACTTGCATCAGCGCAGGGCTTTCGGACGGCTCGGTCTTTCCCTGCAGAAGCTTGCCCATGACGGTGGCGGCGATCTCGGCACCCTGCAACCGATTTTGCTCGTCCCCGCGGAAGCCAAACGGCCATTCCGGCAGCCCCGCCTCGCGTAGCGCGTCCAGCATAAATGCCAAATCCTGGTCCCTGAAATGGGCATTGCCGAGCCGCCATGACGCGAGGCAGTCACGCCCCCCCATAAGACGTTGGGCCTCGGCGACAGTCGCTCGAGCCTCATCAATGCGACCGACGCGGACATAGGCCATGGCGAGAGGGGTAACGAACTCGCCGTTCCCCTGGGAGCCATAGCCTGCGCGTTTGAAACTGTCTATCGCCCTCTCGTAGTCTCGTTGCAGATAAAAAACTATACCCGCCGTATACCGGTCGACAGCGGACGGGTTCGGATCGAACCTGAGCGCCTTATCGACCGCCGCAGTAGCGTCGGCGTGGTTGCCCGTTACCGATTGAACATATGCGGCCGCCATATGGGCCTCGGCGTCGGCGGGCCCAAGTGACACGGCCTTCTGTGCCGAGGCGATCGCCTGGTCATAACGTCGGTCCACGACCTGCATGATAGCGAGGACTGCATATGGCGACGGTAGTTCAGGATCGAGGGCGAGTGCTCGACTTGCCTTATCGTAGGCTCTCTTTCGCGCCAGGGCACTCTGGAGGACGTCGTCATATGCGCTTCGCCAGACAAAGGCCGTCGCATGCGCATCGGATGCGAATGCTTCGGCAAAGCCGTTGTCGAGTTCCTCGGCCTTGTCATAAAGCGCCAATGCCTCCAGCATCCGAGAACGACGTCCGGTACGGGCCGCCTGCTCGGCACGCAGATAATAATCATAAGCTTCGAGATTGGCGGTCGGCGGACGGGCAATTCGCTCTGCCTCGGAGGGGGTGAGTTCCAGACCGAGCGCATCGGCGATCTGGCGGCTCATCGAATCCTGGACAGCAAACACGTCCGCCCCGCTGCGATCAAACCGATTGGCCCACAGATGATCGCCGCTTACAGTGTCAACCAGTTGCGCGTTGACACGCATCAGGTCGCCCATTCGCTGCACACTGCCCTCCACGACAAAGCGCACGCCGAGATCGCGACGAATGTCTGCCAGCAAGTGGGGCTTATCCTTGTAGGCGAAGACGGAATTCTGGGAAATGACATCAAGTTTCGACAACCTGGTGAGATCGGTAATCAGGTTGTCGGTAATGCCATCGGCGAAGTAATCCTGGGTTTGGTCACTCAAGTTGGCGAAGGGTAGCACTGCGATCGATGCGCGTTGTTTATGGGGCCATTGCCAAGCGACGACAGCCGCACTCGCAACGATCAACAGTCCTGCGAGCGCCAACAGCGCCACGCCTCGTGACCTTGCCCGACTGGAAATGACGACCGTGCCAGTGTGCCCCGGGCCAAGCAGAACGCGATAGACGCGAACCGGATCCGCTATGTTTTTCAGCCGATGCTCGCCGAGTGCCGAGAAGCCAACGTCAACCTTGTGCGCAACGTGGTCGAATGCGGTCCCAGATATGAAAATTCCGCCAGGTTCGGCAATTCCCTGCAGACGGGCGGCTATGTTGACGCCGTCGCCATATATATCGTCGCCTTCAACGATAATGTCGCCGAGATTAATCCCGATGCGAAATCGAATGCGCTGCTCCTCGGAAACTCCCTGGTCTCTGCTGGGCATTTTCCGCTGGATTTCGGTCGCACATTGAACCGCATCCACAACGCTGGCAAACTCGACGAGCGCGCCATCACCCATGAGTTTGATGATCCGGCCATGGTGCTCTTCGATGGCGGAATCGACCAGCTCCCGACGGCAGGCCTTCAACCGCTCGAACGTGCCGCTCTCATCCACTCCCATGAGACGACTATAGCCTACCACGTCAGCGGAGAGTATCGCGGCGAGACGCCTATCCATTTCTCTGCCCCACCTTTTCGATACAGGGAGCTGAGCATCTTACCACGACCGAGGAGGCGCTGGCACAGGAGTCCGGTCTTTTCGCTAATTTGGCCCGCGTTCGTGATGCGCCCTGACGAATCGCGAGATAGCTTTTGCAGTTGAGCGGAATCGAACCGACGACGGGTAGCCCAACCAGCGTCAATGTCTGAGAAGCATGCCTTGTGGCATAAGGGTATTTTATGCCCCGGCTCGAGGTCGTCGAGAGTCACGCTTTCAACGCCACATCTGCCGACACTGTTTTCGCGACCTCGGTTATTACTGTCCTCAGCCAGCGATGGGCTGGATCGTTGCGGTAACGGACATGCCAAGCCATCTCGACGGGGAACGTGCCAAGATCGACCGGTGCAGGCACCACCTTTACGCGGGGGTCCCGCGCAAGTCCGCGGCAGATGAGGCGCGGTAGCGTCGCGCAGTAATCCGTGACCGCGATCATTTCGGGCACGGCCAGAAAGTGGGTGACCGAAACGGCCACGTCGCGCTTCAACCCCTGCCGACCGAGCGCCTGGAACAGGCCGGCGCGCAGTCGGCCGGGCGGCAGGACGTTCACATGCATCATCGCTTCATATTGCTCGCGGGAAATGCTGTCTGATATCTCCGGGTGACCCGCCCGAACGACGCAGGCAAGTCCGTCATCCATCAGATGCTGCACGACAAGATTGTCCGGCGGGTCGATGATCCGACCGAAGACCATTTCCGTGGTTCCGGATATGACACCGGTTTCCGCAAGGTCGCTGCCATAGGGAACGAGGCGAACTTTGATGCCTTTCGCCCGTTCTCTCAACCGGGCGACCACCGAGGGCATGAGCACGAATTCCACATAGCTGTTTGGCGCCAGCGTGAAGCATCGCGTTGCCTTGGCCGGTTCGAAATCCTGCTGACCGGTGATCAGGTCGTCGAACTGCGCGAGTGCCGCGCCGATCATCGGCGCCATTTCCTCGGCCAATTGCGTCGGCCGCATGCCGTAGCGCTCGCGAATGAACAGCGGATCGCGCAGCGTCTCGCGAAGACGGTTGAGTGCGTTCGACAGCGCAGGCTGGGTGATGCCCAGCCGCTCGGCGGCGCGGGTGACGTTCCGTTCTTCCATCAGCGCCACGAAGACGGGCAACAGGTTCAGGTCGTATCGCATACAGTTATAATGCCATATGAATATCTGGAATAAAACAAATAAATTTCCGAAATGTGTTGGCCCGGAGCATAGTCAGCACATCCGAAACGGATGGCAACCAAGCCTCACTGCAAACCTGATGGAGACTAAAATGAGCAAGGGTAAACTTCTTCTGATCGGCTCCAACGCCACACGCATCGAAGTCCAGGGCGGACGAACCGGCGCCACGGGCCAGTACCTCAACGAGACCGTCGTGCCGGCCATGGCCGCAGTTGACGCCGGTTACGAGATCGTTCTCGCCACGCCTGATGGCACCAAGCCCCATATCGACGAAGCATCCGACAGCATCGACCATTTCGAAGGCGACGAGGCGGCTTATCGCCGCGGCAAGGCCTATTATGCCGACGACCCGGCCATGAACGCTCCGCGCACGCTGCGTTCGGTCATCGAGGAAGGTCTCGACAATTATGTGGGCGTTTTCGTTCCGGGCGGCCAGGCGCCGGTTGTCGACCTGATGCAGGATGCCGATCTCGGCGAAATCCTCCGCCACTTTCATGAGAAGGCCAAGCCGACCGCGCTTCTCTGCCACGGCCCGATCGCAATGGCCTCAGCCATGCCGCATGCCCGTGAATTCCGCGGTGCCCTCTTTGCAGGTGCGCCTGAAAAGGCAAGGGAATGGGCGAAGGACTGGCAATATGCCGGCTACAAGATGACGGTGTTCTCTAACACCGAAGAGACGGTCGTTGAGGATTATATCCTGAAAGCCAAGCTTTACTTCAATGTGGTCGACGCCCTCGAGATCGCTGGCGGAGAGGTGATCACCACGCCCGTCAATTTCGAGCCCAACGTCATCGAGGACCGCGAACTGATCACCGGTCAGAACCCGCGTTCGGACAAGCCGCTGGCCGCCCGGCTGGTCGCTGCCCTTGACCGTTCGCTCGCCACGGCCAAGGCCGCCTGAACCGTCGACGGCATGACGGGGCGCTGCGAGGCGCCCCGCCGATCATAAAGATCATTGGCAACATCATTGGAGAAAAAGATGTCCGCCCCCATCAAGATCATGGCGATCCTCGCCGAGCGGCCCGGCCGGGCCGGCGACCTGAAGCAGCTGCTGTTCGGCATGGTGGATGCCTGCCGCGCGGAACCGGGTAACCTTCGTTGGGACGTCTGTCAGGACCAGGCCGATCCGACCCGCTTCGTGCTCGATGAACTTTATACCGATAAGGCCGCGATCGCCGCTCATCGCGAGACACCGCATTTCCAGAACTATTTTTCCAGGATCAACGATATCGCCGAACGGTCCGCGCTCGTGCTGGACCCGGCGAAGGTCGCCTGATCATCAAACGACACGAACCAGAGGACAAAGACAATGGCAATCAAGGATATCCTGCCGAGCAAGCTCGGCTTCGACGCAGCCCCGCTCGGCAACATGTTCCGCGACATTCCCGAACCGGAAGCGCGGGCAACCGTGGAAGCCGCCTGGAACGACGGCATTCGCTACTACGACAACGCACCCTTCTATGGTGCCGGCCTTGCGGAAATCCGCATGGGCGCAGCACTTGCTGACAAGCCGCGCGACCAATACGTCATCAGCACCAAGGTCGGCCGCGTCATTCTCGATGAGGTCGAGGATGTCAGCGCCCGTGATCTCGGCGAAAAGGGTGACGTGTTCAAATACGGCCGCCCCAACAAGATCGTCAACGACTACTCCGCCGATGCGACCCTGCGCTCGATCGAGGACAGCCTGAAGCGGCTGGACACCGATCATATCGATATCGCCTTCGTCATGACGTTGCCCAGGACTTTTATGGCGACGAATGGCTCGATGTTTTCGAAACCGCCCGCAAGGGCGCCTTCAGGGTACTCGACAAACTGCGCGACGAAGGCGTGATCAAGGCCTGGGGCCTTGGCGTCAACCGCGTCGAGCCGATCGAACTTCTGCTCGAATTGCAGGAACCGCGGCCGGATGGCTTCTTGTTGGCCGGTCGGTATACCCTGCTCGACCATGATCGCGCATTGCAGCGTGTCATGCCGATGGTTCCCGAACGGGGGCTCGGTATCGTGGTCGGCGGTCCTTATAGTTCTGGCGCGCTGGTTGGCGGACCGAATTTCGAATACGCACCGGTGACGGCGCCGATGAGGGAAAAGATCGCCCGCATCAAAACGATCGTCGACCGCTACGGCATCAGCATGAAGGCTGCCGGCCTGCAATTCGCGCTCGCCAACCCGGCCGTGGCGGCGGTCATTCCAGGAGCAAGCCAGCCGAGCCGCATCGCCGAAGACCGCGCAGCGCTTCAGGAAGCCGTCCCAGCGGATTTCTGGCACGAATTGCGGGAATCAAGGCTTGTGAACTCCGCTGCACCCCTGCCCGCTTGAATGTATGCCAAGGTATTCCGAGCCTAGAGCGACTTCTGGATCAATGATGTCGGCGATCATTCCCTCTCTCATTTGACTGCGCGTATTCGCGGCGGCAGCTCGACATCAAAGCTCGGCCAGAGCGAGCACGAACTGAACATTTTTGCCGCCGCGGAATGCATTGGCAAGCTCGACAGCGCGTCGAATGATGTTTTCAACGATATCGGCGCAAAGCTGCCGTAAGCTTAAGCTCTTGAAAGGATTAGAACCGTCGCTCTACCACTGTAGTGGCCTACGTCTCTGGTTTTCCTGATGTTCAAAATTAGAGGCTACTTGCAGTCCCCATCAATGCAACTTGCTCGGCATACAGAGCGAACATCCCTCAAAGTCGAGATCTTCCCCTAACGCTATTGTTTTTAGGTTCTTGCGTCTCCACGCGTAGCTCGCCGACGATGCCAAACACATGCAGCCACTCTCTTTGCGATCTTACGCGGCTTACTCGATCAAGTACACGTCAGTATTACGTTCAACTAAGCTCCGGGTTGACGGATACTAGTATCCGGCCTCGCACCTCGCCCTCAAGGAACCGCGGTGCCACCGCGACAACATCGGCGAGCTGGACTTCGGTCGTCATTGCGTCAAGCTTTTCCATATCGAGTTCTTCCGCTAGGCGTTGCCAGGCAGCCAGCCTCTCGGGTTTGGGGCACATAACGCTGTCGATGCCCACCAGCGTCACCCCGCGCAAGATGAAGGGCGCGACAGTCGTGGGCAGTTCCATGCCGCTCGCTAGCCCGCATGCGGCGACGACACCGCGATAGCGCATCGAAGCCAGTACATTGGCCAGCACCACTCCGCCTGCCACATCGATGGCTCCAGCCCAACGCTCCTTGGCCAAGGGTCGGCCAGCCTGCGTGAACTCAGCCCTATCAACGATCGTTTTGGCACCGAGGCCGGTGAGATAGTCCGCCTCGACCATCCGCCCTGTAACGGCAGCAAGGGTGTAACCGCGCGCGGCCAGAAGCATGGTTGCTGTACTGCCGACTCCACCGGCCGCGCCGGTTACCACAACCTCTCCGCTGTCCGGCAGCACACCGTTGCGTTCAAGTGCCATCACGCACAACATCGCCGTGTAGCCGGCCGTTCCTATCGCCATGGCGTTCCGCAGACTGACCCCTTCCGGCAAAGGGACGAGCCAGTCTCCGCTTACGCGCGCCCTGGCCGCCAGCCCACCCCAATGCCGCTCTCCAACGCCCCAGCCGTTCAACACGACCCGATCGCCAGGCTTAAAGCCGGAATGGGAACTTTCGGCCACGACGCCCGCAAAATCGATCCCCGGCACCATCGGGAAGCTGCGAACGACCGGCGAGGCGCCGGTGATTGCCAAGGCATCCTTGTAGTTCAGGGTCGACCACGCGACGTCCACCAGTACTTCTCCGGGTGGCAGTTGCGCGGTATCGACCCTGCCAAGACCGGCTTCCTGCCCGATGTCAAACTTTTCGATCAGGACGGCGTCAAACATCTGAGGCTCCCATTTCTGGATTTCCTTCCTAGGCAACTTTCTTGGCGTCGGTCGTTCCGCAGGCAACTTGCGCATTGACCATGGCATGAACCGCCTGGGGAAGCGTCAACGCGCCTATGGCCTGACCGTCGACATCGACGACGGCGATCTCGCTTGTCCCGGCCAGCGTCATCGCTCTCACCGCCTCCTCCAGCGTGGCGCCGGCCTGCACCGAAATCTTCAGCTCGCCGGACGAGCCGTTGGGCGCTGTGGCGACAGTCTCGACCTTGATGACGCGCGCGCGGTTCACTTCCCGGACGAAGCTGGCGATGTAATCGTCGGCCGGGTTCATCACGATATCCTGCCCGGTACCCTGCTGCACGACTTCGCCATCCCGCAAAATCGCGATGCGGTCCCCGAGCCTCAGCGCCTCGTCCAGATCATGGGTGATGAAAACGATCGTCTTTTTGATCTCCTTCTGCAGGTCGAGGAGAACAGTCTGCATGTCGACACGAATGAGCGGGTCCAGCGCCGAAAACGCCTCGTCCATCAGGAGGATCGGGGCATCGTTCGCCAGCGCACGGGCGAGACCGACGCGCTGTTGCATGCCGCCAGACAATTGATTGGGATATTTGCCCTCAAAACCCTTCAGCCCCACCCGCTCGATCCATCGCATGGCACAGTCAACCTGCCGGTTCCGTGGCGCCCCTTGTATCTCCAGGCCATAAAGGGTGTTTTCCAGGACGGTGCGGTGCGGAAGAAGCGCGAACTTCTGGAACACCATGGCGGTCTGATGCCGCCGGAACTCGCGCAACTGCATGGCATCCATCTTGACCACATCCTCGTCACCGATGACGACTTCACCTGAGGTCGGATCGATAAGGCGGTTGATGTGGCGAATGAGCGTGGACTTCCCCGATCCCGAAAGACCCATGATCACCTGAATGCCACCGGCAGGCATGGAGATGTTGATGTCTTTCAGACCAAGGACATGGCCATGTTTCGCGTTCAGTTCCGTCTTCGTTACACCCTGCTCGATGAGCTTTACGCAATCCGCGCCGTTGGGACCGAAGATTTTGTAGAGGTTTTTTATTTCGATGCCGGAGCCACCGATTTTCTTGTTACCCATGAACCACCTCCCGGTGCTTTTGAAGGCGTGTGCCAAAGGCCTGGCTGACGCGGTCGAAGATGATTGCGATGCCGACGATGGCAAGGCCGTTGAAGATGCCGAGCGTAAAATACTGGTTGGAGATCGCCTTCAGAACGGGTTGGCCTAGGCCCTGCACGCCGATCATCGAAGCGATGACAACCATGGCGAGCGCCATCATGATCGTCTGGTTGATGCCGGCCATGATGGTGGGCAGCGCCAGTGGCATCTGCACGTTCTTCAGCTTCTGCCAGCCCGACGACCCGAAGGCGTCGGCGGCTTCCAGCACATCCTTGTCGACGAGGCGGATGCCGAGATTGGTGAGGCGGATCATCGGCGGAATGGCGTAGATAACGACGGCGATGAGGCCAGGCACCTTGCCGATGCCGAGCAGCATGACGACCGGGATCAGGTAGACGAAGCTCGGCATGGTCTGCATCACATCCAGCACCGGATTGACCATGTTCTGAACGCGGTCCGATCGGGACATGGCTATGCCTATCGGAATACCGACAACGATCGACATCACGGTGCAAACGAAGATCATCGAGACCGTCTTCATCGTGTCGTCCCACATGTCGAAATAGCCGATGAGCAGGAGCGTCACGACCGTGCCGGCGACGATCTTCCAGTTACGGCTCGCGAACCACGCGACGGCGGCAATGAGAAGCAGGATGATCGGCCAGGGCGTCTTCGTCATGAAACGTTCCGACCAGATCAGAAAATGCTGCAGCGGCTCGAAGATTGCTTCAAGTCCGTCGCCATAGGCACGCGTGAAGCCGCGAAACCCTTCATCGATCGCTTTCTTGAGATTGCGTAGAGACGTATCGTCTATGTGTGGAAAGCTGAACAGCCAATCCAAAATCTATCCTCCTCGATAATGGCGAGCGCATCCTCCGGAGCGCCGTTCGTTGCCGGCGCGATAGGCGCCGGCAACGACTTGAACTCGATCAAAGCGCCGCCTTGATCTTCTCGGCTGCCTCAGGCGACACCCATTCCTTCCACATGGCCTTGTTCTCTTGGAGGAAGTGCTTGGCACCGTCGTCGCCGCTTGCCTGGTTGTCGGTCATCCAGGCCATGAGTTTGTTGACTGTGTCGTTCGACCAGGCGCGCTTGTTGAGATAACCCATCACGTCCTCACCAGCACGCTCCGAGAAGCCCTTGGTGACGAGCGTCTGGACCTTGTCCTTCGGCCATTCATTCTTTTTCGGGTCAGGGCAATCCGCGACCGTGTTGCAGCGCTTCCACTCGGCCGCATCATGCGGCACGCCATAGTCGAGCTTGACCATATCGTACTTGCCGAGGAGCGCTGTCGGGGCCCAATAGTAGCCGACCCAGCCTTCCTTGCGCTCGTAGGCCTTGGCGATCGATCCGTCGAGGCCGGCCGCCGAACCCGTGTCGACGAGCGTGAAATTCGCCGCTTCGCCGCCGTAGGCCTTGTAAAGCTGCGAGGTCACGACCGTACCACCCCAGCCCTGCGGGCCATTGTGGACCGCACCTTTCGACGCGTCTTCCGGATCAGGAAAGAGCTCCGGATGCTTGAGGACATCATCGATCGTGTTGATGTCCGGGTGAGCGTCGGCAAGGTATTTCGGCATCCACCAGCCCTGTACCGCGCCGTCGGTCAGCACGGTCGATGCAACGACGAGCTTGCCGTTTGTAACGCCGGCATTGACGACATCGGGCAGAAGATCGACCCATCCCTCGGGCGCGATGTCGGGCTGCCCCTTCTCGGTCATCGAGGTGATGGTCGGAACGGTATCGCCCTGTATGATTTCGGCGTTGCAACCGTAGCCCTCGGTCAGGATAAACTTATCCAGACTGGCGAGCACTTCCGCACTCTGCCAGTTCATGCTGGCGATGGTGACGTCGCCGCAATCCGCAGCCTGCGCCGAACTGCCAAAGGTCAGCATCGCTGCTGTAAGGCATGTCGAGGCGAAGAGTTCTTTCATGGCACTTCCTCCCTATGTGCGATGTCGAAATTCCATGCCCGTCGACGCCATCGCATATCTCGGCGGGCTGCGAGCGGCTTTGGTATCCTCCTCAGAACCCGAAGCCGCCGGTTCCTGCTAGCTCGGCAGATATTCCTCGCTCCAGGTCTCGCTGATTGCACCGGAGGCAATCAGCCGATCGATCTCGGCTTCGGTGTAGTTCAGGGTCCGCAGCACGGCGCGCGTGGAGGCTCCGTACTTTTCTGCCGGCGTGACAGCCTTGACCTCGCCGACAGCCGGCCGGACGGCGAAGGGGTCGAGCTGCGTGACGGTATGGCCGCTCGGATGGTCCGGGAAGATGGAGAAGGAGTAGCTGCCCCGGTCGATCCCGGGCGTGCCGTCGGCAATGCGGGCACTGCGGCTGCGGATCGTTTCGATGTTCTCGCAGAACGATACGCCGATATCGGCTTCCCGCAGGCGCTGCTGCCAGGTTTCCACCGGCGCGGTCAGGAAGGCTTTCGCCAGATAGGCCTCGCGATCGGACGCGGCCATCTCGACAATCCCCCTCAGACCTTCAACCTTGCTGAAGCGCGGAAGATCGGCTTCCGAAGCGCACAAAAGAAGGTGATCGCCGCCTGCCGTTTCATAGAGCCGCGACAGGGCATGATACCCCTTGGTGTCTCGGCCGGACGGCTCGTCGAACGGGCCGCGCCCGGCATAGTCGTAGCAGAACGGTATCTGCGCGAGGCCGGTCAGCGCCGACAGCGACGTGCGCGGGCGGCCGACGATCCCGGTTATGGACTTCTGGTAGAGGGCGGCGGCAATTCCCAACGCTGCCCCGAAACCGCACATGACGTCGATGGTGCCGACATGGGCATGCTCTTCCGGCGTATCCATCGAGCCGCCGAAGCGCAGCATGATGCCGGTCGCCGATTGCACGAGGTCGTCATAGCCGAGATAGTCGGTGCGCGGCCCCGTGCGCACGCCACCGAAGCAATCGAGCTGGCAGAAGATGGCCTGCGGATTGAGCGCCTTCAGGCTTTCGGCATCGAGCCCCATTGCCTTGACCTGGCGGTCGGTGGCGTTCCAGACCACGACATCGACGGAGCGCACCAGTTCCTCGAAGACGACACGGCCATCGGGCGAACCGATATTCAGCAGCACGGACTGCTTTCCGCGCATGTGGGACATGCCAAAGATCACGGTGTTCCAGCAGTCATAGAGCGGCTTGGCCGGGTCGATCTTGATCACCTCCGCGCCGAAGCGGGCGAGATAGGCGACCGAGTGTGGACCGGCTATCACGTTGCACAGATCGAGCACTTTGACGCCGTCCAGCCAGCCCCCGTGGGCGTCGGTCGTCGGCGCCGGCAAGGACGGGCGCTCCACGCCCGAAAGCATCGCCAGAGCGTCCTCAAAGGTCCCCCAGCGCCTCGGGCTTGGCGTCAGCATGGCTTCGGCGCCCTCCTGCAGCCAGGCCAGCGGCCCCGGCTGGGTCATCCGGCCCAGGGTCGGATCGTCCACCTCGATCATCAGGCCGGCGGCCTTGGCATGATCGTCGGCGATCCATTCCTTCAGCCAGCGCTGCGGCGCACCCGGAAACAACCCCTCCCCGAATACGCGTTCCCATTCGGCCGCCGTTCTGGTCAGGAAAACCTGCTTCATGCGGGCCGCGATCTTGTCGGCCCAGAATTTCGGAAGCGGGTAGACGCCAAGCGACACGTCCGACGACCACTGCGAGACCGGAAGGTAGGTGTCTTCCTCCTCGCGCAGACCTTCAGCGACCAGTTCGTCGTAGATGCCGAGGGCTTGCAGGCAGCGCTTCGCATGGTTCTTGTGGCTAGGGCAGACCACGTAGAACATCCGCCCGTCGGCGCACATATAACTGCGATAGAAGGGATCGAGGAATTCTTGGAGGTCGTCATAGGACATATCCATCGGCAGGCCTTCTGCGCGCCGGCGCTCGATTTCCCGCTCGCGCTGTGTCTGGTAGCGCAGCGGATAATCGTCGATCAGGATGGAATTGTAGGAAAGGCCTTCCATGACGGCGCTTGCCAGCGGCACTTCGATGTGGTCGCCGTGCCCCGTGCGCTCGCGCGCCTGAAGCGCCAGCACCGTCGCGGACGCCGCAAGCATCGTGCCATAGGCGGAAGACAGCGGCAGCGGCGAAAAGGACGGGTTGATGCCCATCAGGACGCGATTGAGGCCCATATCCGTAAAGATGCCGGACGAGGCCGCGATCACCGTCTCGAAGGCCCGCCAATCCCGGCGAAGCTCGTCGTCGGAGGCGAAGCCTGGGATCGACAGGGTGATCAGCTCCGGCCGTGCCGTCCGCAGCGCCGCAAAATCGATCCCAAGCCGGGCAAGCACGCCAGGGCGAAAATTCTCGACGACAATATCGGCCTCGGCCACCAGCGCTTTCGCCTCATTCAGCCCCTGTTCCGTCTTGAGGTCGAGGGTGACGATCAGCTTGTTGCGGTTGAGGATGGCATTGGCCGGATTGTCCCAGAGTGGACCGCCAGGCGGATCGACATGCACGACGGTCGCGCCGAGATCGCCAAGGATCATGGCCACGGCCGGGCCGGCGATATATTGCCCGAAATCAACCACCCGAACGCCGGAAAGCGGAAGCGCGGAACGTGCGATCGATGTCATTGCTCTTGTCTCCCCAACAATTTACTACGCACGCGCATCGGCGACGATCCAGCCGGCTGCCTTTTCGGCAATCATCAGCGTCGGCGCATTGGTGTTGCCGCTGGTAATTTTCGGCATGATGCCCGCGTCGACGACGCGCAGGCCATCGACACCGCGCACCTTAAGACGACTGTCCACCACCGCCATCGGATCGTCGTCACGTCCCATCTTCGTTGTCCCGACCGGATGGAAAATGGTGTTGGCGATATCGCCCGCCAGCCGCGCCAACTCCTCGTCGCTCTGGAACTGCAAGCCGGGCTTCCATTCTTCAGGCTGGTATTTGGCCAATGCCGGCTGCGACACGATTTTACGCACTTGCCGCAGACTTTCAGCGGCGATGCGGCGGTCGTCTTCCGTGCTGAGATAGTTCGGCGCTATTGCCGGGGCGTCCGACGCCTTATCGGAGCGAATGAGCACGCTTCCGACGCTGGTCGGGTTGAGATTGCAGACGCTCGCGGTGAAAGCGGGTATGCTGTGTAACGGCTCGCCGAAAGCGTCGAGGCTGAGCGGCTGGACGTGATATTCTAGGTTAGCGTGCGCCTGGCTGTCGTCCGACCGGGTGAAAGCGCCGAGTTGCGAGGGCGACATGCTCATCGGGCCGCTGCGTTTCAGAACATATTCGAGCCCGATCATCGCCTTGCCGAACAGGCTGCTGGCGAGCGTGTTCAGCGTCTTTGCATTACCGACCTTGAAGACGGCGCGAATCTGCAGATGGTCCTGGAGATTTTCCCCGACACCCGGCAAGTCATGCACGACCTCAATGCCATGGCGCTTCAGCAGTCTGGCGGGGCCGATACCCGACAGTTGCAGTACTTGCGGCGAGCCGATTGCGCCCGCGGACAGGATGACCTCCCGGCGCGCCTGAACCTCTGCCCGCTGCCCCTGCCGTCGGACCACGACCCCGGCGCAACGTTTGCGGCCGGAACCCTCGGTTTCCAGGATCAGCCGTTCGACATGGGATTGCGTCCAGATCGTCAGGTTCGGACGGTTTTTAACGGGACGGAGGAAGGCTTTCGACGTGTTCCAGCGCCAACCTGAGCGCTGGTTGACCTCGAAATAGCCGACGCCCTCGTTGTCGCCGCTGTTGAAATCGTCGGAGCGAGGGATACCGGCCTCGACTGCGGCCTCGGCGAAGGATTCGAGAATGTCCCATTTCAGCCGCTGCTTCTCGATCCGCCACTCGCCCCCATGGCCGTGCATGTCGGAGAAACGGCTGTTGCCGCCGGTCTTCGGATCCGCGCCGGCGTCCAGCCGGTAATGATCCTCATGCGCCTTGAAATCCGGCAGGCAGTTCTGCCAGTTCCACGCCGCGTCTCCGGTTTCCGCGGCCCAGCCGTCAAAGTCGCGCGCCTGGCCGCGCATATAGATCATGCCGTTGATGGAGGAGCAGCCGCCGAGCGTCTTGCCGCGCGGGTAGCGCAGCGACCGACCGTTCAGGCCGGCATCCGGCTCGGTCTTGTACAGCCAGTCGGTGCGCGGATTGCCGATGCAATAAAGATAGCCGACGGGAATATGGATCCACGGATAGTCATCCTTGCGACCGGCTTCCAGCAGCAGAACACGCATCGCCGGATCGCGGCTGAGGCGGTTGGCGAGCAGGCAACCGGCTGAGCCGCCGCCGACAACGATATAATCAAAAGCATCATGGGAAGAGAGGGAAGCGTCCCGGGTCATTGTACTGCCCGCCCGTTCAGACGGAACCACGCATACTCATAAGCTTCGACATCCTGCCGCTGCATGCCAGCCTCCCTGCCTACAGTGTTCAATGCCATAGCGGAGGTTCAGCCGGAAAATCCAATGACAAATGATAGAAGGCATTATAAATGAAACTAATATGCTGCAGTCGGCCGACCTGAGAACATTGAGGGCATTCGTCACCGTCGCACGGGAGGGCAATGTCACCCGCGCCGCGGAGCTATTGCATGTCACCCAACCGGCCGTGACGCTGCAACTGAAACGTCTTGCTGCAGAGACCGGCCTCCTCCTGTTCCAGCGAACCTCCACGGGTTTGGAGCTGACGCAGGAGGGCGCGCTGCTCGCTGCCAAGGCCGAACAGGTGCTGGCGGCGCTGACGGATTTCGGCCAGACGGCCGGACATCTATCGACACGCGTCCGGGGAAAATTGCGGATCGGCACGATCATCGATCCGGAATTCACCCGCTTGGGCGCGTTTCTGAAGGCGCTTATCGAAAGCGGACCGGGCATCGAAACCACGCTGCGTCACGGAATGAGCGGCGATGTTCCGGAGAGGCTAAGGCGAAATGAACTCGATGCCGGTTTCTTTCTCGGCGACCCAAGCGACTACGATCCTTCCGCCGATAGGGCCGGCGAAAACGCCGCGCCGCTGTTTCATGCCCGTGAATTGGCACAATTGACCTATCGCGTCGTCGCTCCGCCAGCGCTTGCCGGTTTCGTGCGCGGCGCCGATTGGCCGCAACTCGCATCGCTTCCCTGGATCGGCACACCACAGGCCTCGGTCCACAATCGATTGCTGTCGCGCTTGTTTGCCGATTTAGGCGTCCGGCAAAATATCGTCGCCCAGGTGGATCAGGAGACGTCCATGGTCGCCATGGTCCGGACAGGGGTGGGATTGAGCCTTTGCCGAGAGTCGATTGCCCTTCATGAACAACAGGCACACGGCCTTGTCATCGCTGAGAATATCAAAATCTCGACGACACTGAGTTTCCTTTGCCTGGAGGCTCGCGTCCAAGATCCGACAATATTGGCAGCCTTGGACGCAATCCGGCGGGCGTGGGGCTGATTTCGTGCGTCCGTGGCCATAAAACTTAATGGAACGCCGCTAATCTCGGACGGAGACGGCTAATGTAGGATGGGCACTTACGACCCTGCGAAGGGTCGCCAATTCAAGGCATTCGGGCCAAAGCCATCTTCAATCTGGGCCGCTAACTATGGAAGACGGGGGTCGCCAAAACGACGCCGGCGATCATTACCGCCACGCCGGTAGTTTCCATTATGTTCGGCCATCGGCCATGAACAACAAGGCACCCAATGAGACCGAAAGCCGTTTCCGAGATGATCAGTCCCGCCACCAGCGCCACAGGGAGGCCTGGGGAGAAGATATTCCAGGTCCACACGCCGCACACTATCGCCAGGAAAGTGAATGAGGTACCCCAGAGATAGAGAGTGCAGGCCGCGTCCAACTCGAAAAACCAAGCTGCGGCAGTTGAAGGGATCAGAACCGAAGACCCGAAAACTTGTTACCTCACTATGGCACATTATCTAGGAATCTTAGGAGCCTAGCCGGGCGGGGAATAACGGGAGTGCGGCCGATGGCAAATCGCTGGCGGCAATGACATGGATGTCCGTTCTCGCTGCCGAAGTTCAGGATCGGCGTTCGGCGGACAGTCGTCCACAGCGAGACGAAAATCCCAGACACTGATTAGAAAGATTGTGCGTCGGCCTCGTGGCGACGGTGAAGCGCCTGCGGCGATATTTAAGAGGGGTCAATGCTGCGAATGTGTCGCCGTGAGGACCTTGTCATCTCTAAGCGAACTTCGACGAGCATAAACGCGCACAAAAATTGTTCTTAGCTAATTCTTTCGCTTCCTTGCGATATCGATCTGCAACTTCAATTTCTTTTCCGCTGGTGAACCAATGCCTGAATTGACCGACGATGCCGCAGCCGCTCTCGCCGAAGCGTATCTTAGCGATCCGCAGCGCCATACTTCGCAAGACGTCGTAAGAGCTGACCGCCTTGTCCGGCAGACGGCGACTATCTTGGCAACAATCTCCCGATATGTTTCGACCTCGTCTCAAGAAGAAGCTAAGGCTGAATTTACGTTCGTCCTTGACCCGAGTGGAGAGCCAAACGGGCCGGCGGGTATGAATAAGAAGGACGGCGAGTTGTTCTACTACGCGCGAATAGCACTGGCCTCGGTAGAGCGGCTTTTCGACCTAATTGTCAGTGTGCACGAGGTTCCTGCACGTAATTATGACCCGATGGCGTTCGTGGTTGCTGCAGTGGTTACTGCTCTCGCCCATGAGTATTCTCATGGCCTTTATGGCCACAAGGAAAAAGTGGAGACCAACATTAGCGGGTCCCGCTTTCTCGAGGAACTAGATGCAGACCGTCGTGGCGGCGTGGGCTCGCTTTGCCTTTTTGTTGATCGAGAATTGCGTAGGATGATGGGTGATTTCTTCAACCTGAAAGATCCTATGGATTTTTTAGAAGCGGCGATGGTTGGACACTCGCTGCTCGCCTTTTGGCTGGCCGGCGGCCGAGAGGATCTGTACGCCGGGCCGACGATGCGTTGTTTCATGTATTACGACGGTCTGCGGTCTATTGCTCTACGGGAACGTTTTGCTGACTTGAGCCAAATCAATCTTGCCCGGACCAACGCCGATCGGATTGTCGTTAAAATAGCAAAATTCGTCGAGGGAGGTGACCGACTAATCAAGATTCGCGAGGATCACCTTGCAGCCGAGACGGAATATAAGAAGACTTTCAAAGAAAATCTGTACAAGCGCACCGACGAAACCGTTGCGGCATCGCCGTTTTGGATTGCATTTTCTGGTCGCAGTCAAGCGACGTGGGATGACGACAATGAACGTCACGGAATCGTTATTCGGCAACCCACACCACGGGAGTTACGCGCAGATGGTGGTAAAGTCCCGTTTAAGGCGTCACTCCTCGACACAATCTGTCGCCTGGTATGCCGCTGGAGGTAAATGGCATCCGGCAACCGCAATAGAGATGACTATCAGCCAAGTGTAGCAGAACGCATCAGGCGCCGCGCCGGAATATGCCTGAAGAGAGTTCCCGCAGTGTCTGCCTTTCAGCAAAGTATCTTTGAACTCCATCACGCGCGCGGGAGCATTGTCCACACTGGGGAACTTGGCCAAGCAGAATGCGCGCAGGCAGCTTGCACGATGCTTCTGCAACCTGGTTGCTCGTATCTCGACCGGCCGGCTGCCGTCCAACAATCCCATCCGCAACCTGCTCGGATTGGTCTTTTCGGGCTCGATGATGCTTGCTATATTGGACCGTGAAGAATTGGAGTAAACATGGCAAAAGTCGTCGTCAAAAAGCTTGGTGGCCCAAACTCCGGAGTGCGTGGCAACGCGGTGACGGAGAAGCGAGTTCGCGATTCGAGCAGCGGGCAGTTCGTCACTGTGCGCACGATTGACGCGAAAAGCCAAACATTTGGACAAGACATCACCTACGTCTTCAGCAAGAATGTGGCCAAGGCTCGCCGTGATAACAAAGCTGTGACAGGCGTCGTCGACCGTGCTCCTGCAAAAGCTTGAGCAGCCGGTCTTTCTGATCGTTGCAGGACCCAACGGATCCGGTAAGAGTAGCGTCTATGCAAATGCAGATCTTGAGTTGGAAGGGCGGTCCGTATGGATTGTCAATCCTGATCTTCTAGCAGCCCGGATCAGTGAAGTAGAAAAGAAACCACTCTCCGAAGCCAATTTGATTGCAGTTCAACGCATCGAGGCCTGGATCCATTCATCCATAGCCGTCCATAAAACAATTGGCGTCGAGACCGTGTTATCTACAGATAAATATCGACGTCTTGTGGAAGCCGCTGAGGCCTTGGGATTTGCTGTATGGCTTTTCTACACCGTTTTGGACAGTCCGGAACGATCGATCGAGCGCATCAAGCTACGCGTCGCGAAGGGTGGACATGACGTTCCCGCCGATAAGGTACGTGCTCGCTACGCAAGATCTCTCGATCAACTCCCTTGGTTTCTTGAACGTGCTGACAGAGCCTGGATTTGGGACAACAGCGGTGCAAAGCCCAAACTGATCGGTGAAAAGCAGGATGGTGTAATTGGTCTTGATGAGAATGCTCTCGCCGTCGTCGCGTCCGCTGTGAAATCTATCGCGACAGAGTGACGGAAGCTATTCCGGCGCTTTAATTTTCGTCACCCTTCAAGCGCCCCACCTTTAGGCGGAGCTCTTGAAAGGATCTGAACCAGCAACCCGCAACAGGCAGGCCGGCGCTCGAACTAAATCAACGAGTTGGTACATAACGCTGTTTTATGGAACCGACCACCGAAGATGAAGCCAGCGTGCATTTCAAAGCTGAAGTTGACCTATGTCTCGGAGGGACCTTGGGCCAGTGACCCAATCCCCGGAACAGGTACGGCTAACTCCTTCGTGCTGGCATCAAGCCATCGGCAACTTTTCAGGCGCTGAGGTCGCGAAAAAAGGTCGATTCCTGCCTGGGCGCAATCCTTGTCCTGCCCGGGCGTTCCAGAACTGACCCCAACGGCGCCGACGACCTGACCGTCGACGATGACGGGGATGCCGCCAGCCACGACCAGCAGTCGCCCGCCGATGGCCGAGTTGATGCCATAGGCCGGCTTGCCCGGTTGGCTGACTTCTCCATAGCTCTCTGTCGTTCGCTTGGCGCCGGGGGCAGTGTAGGCCTTGTCCTGTGCTATGATGGTGCTGGTAATTTTCCCCCGTCCATGCGTTCGAACGCGATCAATTGCCCCGATTCATCCGTCACAGCGATACACATCGGTACTCCGATTTCTTCCGCGCGTCCGCGAGCACCCTCGATCAAAATGCGGGCGTCGGCCAGGCTCAATCTGTTAATCGTCAGCATTTCTTCTCCTTCTTGCTTTCAATTGTGCGCAGCAAGCGCGAAGGTATCCGCCTCGGGGCGTTTCGCCAGAAAGGCAAGCGCAGCCGACCCCACAAGGCCAGAATTCTGGCCCAGGGCGGCACGCACCACCTTTACATCCTTGAAGGCAGGCATTGCCCATTGGCCGATGTAGGCCTGGATGCCGGGCTGGAGGCTTTCGAACTCGTGCGAGATCCCGCCACCCATGACGACGATGTCGGGGCTGAAGATGTGGATCAGGCCGGTAAAACCGCGCCCGAGGATCTCCGCCTCCTCGTCAATCAGTCTCTTGGCAAGGGCGTCGCCGTTCCGCGCCGACACGAAGACATCGCGCGCGTGGATCTCGCTACCGTTCTTTCCCAGCGTCGTCTCCTCGCAGCCGATGGCGCGCGTCCTGGCGCGCAGGGTGAATGCCGTGCCGGAACCATAGGCTTCGAAACAGCCGTGATTGCCACAGGGGCATAGCGCGCCGTTAGGCTCGACCGACATGTGGCCGATGTGCGCGGCCATGCCCTTGCGGCCACGCACCACGCGGCCGTCCGCGACGACACCCCCGCCGATGCCCGTGCTCACAGTAACGTAAACAAGATTTTCGAGCCCTCGGCCCGCCCCGAATTGCCATTCTCCGATGGCTGCGGCAATGCCGTCGTTCTCGAGGCTTACGGGGAAGGCAAAGCGCTTTTGCAGTTCCGCTTTCAACGGGAAATCCGCAAAGCCTGAAAGGGTCGGAATATCCTTCGCGATGCCGCTGACGGTGTCGATCGGACCCGGCGTCGAGACGCCGATGCCAACGACCACGGAAGACTTGGTCGCGGCCAGCAATCTTTCGGTGAGGCTGTGAATTTGCGAAAGAACTCGCTCAGGACCCGCCTGGGCCTCGGTCGGCTCCTCCATGCGCGCAACGATCGTGCCGTGCTTGTCGATGAGGGCCGCGCGCACCTGAGTTCCCCCTAAGTCTATCCCGATGGCGATCTGATGCATGTTCATACCGTGCGTTAGAGTGCGCGTAGCCACGCCATCCGCTCTTCAAGCGATGGAGCATTGAAAGCCAGAGAGCCGAGAACGACCGTCTCCGTGCCTGCCCGGCGCAGCAGCGGTACCGTATGCTCCCGGATACCGCCATCGGCAGCAAGAACGATGCGATGCGTCGCGCCGCTGGCCGCTATGATCCGGCCAGCTTCCTCAAGCCGCGTGCCGGCCCGTCCGTCGAGCCCCTGCCCTTTTACGCCGATGGCCGTTCCGAGCAGCGTTACGAAATCCAGGCGTGGGACATATTTGGCGATACGGTCCACGGGGGACTCGACCCGCAGGACCATGCCGGATGCAACGCCGCGCCGGTCCAGAAGATCGATCGCTGCGTCAGCCACCGCTTCGTTCTCAACATGGATGCTGATGAGATCACTGCCGGCATCGACGAATTGTTCGATCTGCGGCAACAGCACATTGTCGGACACCATCAGGTGAACATGGATCGGCCGCGAGGAGACCTTGCGCACGCCCGCGACCAGATCAGGAAAGAAGAGCATCGCAGGCGCGAAGTGACCATCGGCGACATCGATATGCAGGACGTCGACGAATGGTTCCACACGCGCGAGATCATCGGCAAGCCGTACGAGATCAGCTGACCACACGGAGAACTCCGCGATCAATCGGTCTCTCGGCAGGCTGGCAATCCAGTTTTTGTCAGGCTTGCTCATGTCTCAGACTCTTCAGGAAATTGCCCATCGCAAGCCGGAAGTCGGCAACATACTTCTCCCGGTGTTCCACTTTGGGCGTGATTTGAACGAGGCGTGCACCGGGTATGATGCGCGCCAGGGTTTGCGCGTGGGTGAGCGGGTGAATCAGGTCCTTCTCATGACCGATCACCAGCGTTGGAACATCAAGGTTGCGAACCTCAGCTTTTGTCACTCCTGGCCCGTCGCTGGAAATCGCGCTCAGGAGTGCCGCGGTCACCTCGATCGGATCCCGTGAAAAGAAACCGGCAAGCGATACCAGATTGTCAGGGGCGCCCGTTGCCAGGCGGCGGCCAATCGATCCGTCGAGAAAGGCGACCTTTGCCTCTTCAGGCGGCATGGCTTTCAACAGCCTGCCCACTTCGGCATTCGGCGCCATATTTTCCGGACCGGCCTCAATAACCCACGCAGGGCGAGCAACCACGAGCCCATTGACGAGATCGGGCCGCTTGACCGCAAGCCGTAACGCGATTGCCGCCCCCATCGAAATGCCACCGATCACCACGGGCGCCTGCAGATTACGCTCGATGTATAATTCAATGTCTTCCGCGAACGTCGCGATCGATAGCTTGTCAAGCCTGCCCGGCTGTGAGCGGCCGTGGCACCTCGCCTCCACCGTTATCCGGCGCAGCCCCGGCTCGGTCGGAAAGGCTTCGCGCGTCTGGCCAGCATCGCCGCAAAGGCCGTGCTGAAAGACGACGGTCTGCCCTTCGCCAGCTGCTTCGACATTCAGCAGCGTGCCGTCGGAGGTTTCGAACGGGCTGATGGCCGTGCTCATGAGGCCACTCCGTCCTGCAGATGGTTTTTCAGAAAAGTCGAGACGCCGGGCGCTTCGCCTGCCGACAGACCGTGGGTGATCAGGCTGCCTTCAAAGCCGATGCTCCTGAGGCGGCCAAGGTAATGGCCGTAGTCGAGCACGCCCTTGCCGGCCGTCGCGAAGCTGCCGTCCGGATTGCGATCCTTTGCATGGGCCATGACGATGCCATCAGCGAGAAGGTCGATGGCGCCCGATACGAGCGCGCGCTGCTCTTCAAGGCTTGCGATCTCGAAGAGGTTGGCCGGGTCGAGCACGACCTTGATGCGCGGGCTTTTTATTTCGTCAATGAGTTGCCGAGCCTTAGCCGCCGAATTCACAACATTGGCAAGCTCCGGTTCGATCCCGAGATCGACGTCGTAGCGGTCGGCGATACCGACTGCCGTTTCCATGGCTTCCAAGAGATCGCGCCATGCTTCTGGCGTATTGTTATCCGGATGCTCCTTCCACTGATCGACAGGATCGCGCGTGCCGGTGCACAGCGTGATGAACCCGGTCGACATGCCCGCACAATTGCGGGCAATGATCTCAAGCTTGGCGTGACCGGCGGCGCGAATGGCCGGGTCGGGGTGGATCATGTTGTACGTGCCCGACACCGCGACGACGTCCACGCCGGTAGCGTCTGCTGCATCGCTTACCGCTTTGGCCTGCGCCGCAGGAATCACTTCCGGCATGGATGGCAGGCCGGAACAGGCCATATTGTATTGTGCGCAGACGAACCCGGCGGCCGCGACGGCCTTGAGGACCGTTTCGGGATCGTTGCCATCAAAGGTCTTTGCAAATATCCCGAGCTTCATCACAGGCCACCCGTGACGTCGGCAAGTGCAACAGGCTTCCCGCTTTCAGCGGAGCGGGCAATCGCAACCATAGCCTGGACCGAGGCCAACCCGTCGGTGATGTCGGCACCTTCCATCGGTGCACCGTCGAGAATAGTGCGTGCAAACCCTTCGACCTGGCGTCGGTAGAAGTGGCCGTCGGCGCCGAGAACGCGGTGGGTCGCACCATCTGCCTCGCGGAAGATATCGACCTCGCTCGACTTATAATACCACGGATTGTAGGTCTTACCGAGAATGCTGCCGTTCTTGCCATAGATCTGGAAACCTTCGTGCCAGTCCATGCGTACCTGAACCGTCAGATCGAGATGACCAAGTGTGCCGGAGGCAAACTCGACATCAACGAACCAGCACCAGATGCCGGAGCGCTCGGAAAGCCGGGCGTTTACAGAGACGATATCGCCGGCGAAATAACGCGCGGTATCGATCAGATGGCAGCCATGAGCCAGCATATAGTAGCGGCGAAGATCAGCCTTCGGGTTCGTGGACGGACGCTTGGCATGTGCGCTGGTCACGATCAGTGGCTGCACCGCATCCGTCATTGGGTAGCGGTGAGTATTGTCGCAATACCAAGCCTTCAGCGCGATCAGATCGCCCATCTCGTCACGGATGAACGACTTGGCAGCCTGCAGGCCTGCGTCAAAGCGCTTCATGTGGCCGACCTGGAAGGTCTTGCCGGATTTTTCGACGGCGGCCTTGA
The DNA here is from genome assembly GCF_014193135.1 of Rhizobium sp. BK049. Lineage (NCBI taxonomy): Bacteria > Pseudomonadati > Pseudomonadota > Alphaproteobacteria > Hyphomicrobiales > Rhizobiaceae > Rhizobium > Rhizobium sp. BK049. The sequence continues at coordinate 17,533 of NZ_JACHYV010000029.1, read as the reverse complement.
GGTCCACGCACTCCTCGACGGTGATGCCGACCGGCTTTTCGCACAAGACATGCTTGCCCGCTTCCAGTGCTCGAATCGAGGCCGGAACGTGGAAGGCATCGGCCGTGGCGATGATGACGGCATCGAGATCCGGATCAGCCAGCATCTTGTCGTAGTCGTTATACGATTTTTGCGCACCGTGGGTGATCACCATGCGCTCGCGCAAATCGTCCGCGACATCGCAGATAGCATAGAGATCGGCGTTTGCGGCCTTCGTGCAGGCCTCGAAATGCGCTGCCTGGGCGATCTGACCGGCTCCGAGCACGCCGACGCGAAGGCGTCTTTCCTGTTTTGCTGGCATTGCTAAGTCCTTGGGAAGTTAGTGTTTAGAGAGCGACGCCGGTCTCGGCGTCGAAGAGAACTGCTTTTGAAAGGTCGAGTGCGAAGGATGATTTCTCTCCGATCCGGACCGGAGTGCCCGTGGGCAGGCGCGACATGATTTCGCGCTCACCTGTGCGCAGGGCCACGAACACATCCGGGCCAGTGGGCTCGATGACATCCACATGCAGCGTCAGTGTTGGATTGGAGGAGTTGCCGTCCGTCGCCAGTGAAATCCATTCCGGCCTGAGGCCCAGAAGCACCTCCCTGCCGGGGGCAGGCATGTCGATGACTGACATGGGGACCGGCAAAGTCGTATCCGCGCCTTTAATGGAGAGGCTCTGGGAGCCGGAAGTGACTATGGCGGGGAGCAGGTTCATCGGCGGCGAACCCATGAAGGTCGCGACGAACACGTTTGCGGGTCGATCATAGATGTCTTCGGGCGTACCGAACTGCTGCAGAATACCGTCCTTCATCACGGCGATCCGGGTCGCCATCGTCATGGCCTCGATCTGGTCATGGGTGACGTAGACGATGGTGGCTCCGAGCCGCTGGTGCAGCTTCTTGATCTCGGTGCGCATTTCCACACGCAGCTTCGCATCGAGGTTCGATAGCGGCTCATCGAAGAGAAAGATTTTCGGCTCCCGAACCAGCGCTCGTCCCATGGCAACACGCTGACGCTGCCCGCCCGAGAGCTGGCCCGGACGCCGCTTGAGCAAGTGGCGGATCTGAAGCAGATCTGCAACCTTGCCGACGCGCTCCACCCTTTCGGCTTTCGGCATCTTGCTCATCTCCAGCGAAAAGCCGATGTTCTGCTCGACCGTCATTGCCGGGTAGAGCGCATAGGATTGAAACACCATCGCGATGTCCCTTTCCTTCGGTTCAAGGCCCTGAACAGATCTACCATCGATGGTGATCGAGCCCGATGTGTGCTCGTCCAGTCCAGCGATAATGGAGAGCAGGGTCGATTTCCCGCAGCCTGAAGGACCGACAAGGACAAGGAACTCCCCGTCTTCAATGGAGATGTTGATGTCCTTCAGGACCGTCAGACTCCCGAAGCTTTTGTTGATGTGATTGATCGCCAGGTTGGCCATCGTCGTTATCCCTTCACTGCACCGGCCATCAGACCACGAAGGAAGTACCGCCCCGCCGCCACGTAGATAATTATGGTGGGCAGCGCGGCGATCATCGCGGCGGCCATGTCTTCGTTGTAAGCTTTGGTGCCTGTTGATGTATTGACCAGATTGTTCAGAGCGACCGTCACCGGTTGACTGGAGCCGGCTGCGAACGAGACCCCGAACAGAAAGTCATTCCAGACCCCCGTGAACTGCCAGATGATGGACACCATCACGATCGGCCAGGAGATCGGCAGCAGTATCCGGATGAACACGGCCCAGAACCCGGCCCCGTCGATACGTGCCGCCTTGAAGATCTCCGCCGGCACGGTCACGAAATAGTTCCTGAAGAACATCGTCGTGAAGCAAATCCCGTAAACGACGTGAACGAGAACGAGACCGGGTATCGTGCCGGCGAGTTTCAATTGGCCGAGGAGGCCGGCCATCGGGATCAGTACGATCTGTAGGGGGATGAAGCAGCCGAACAGGACGAGGCCGAAGAGGATATTGTCGCCCCTAAACCGCCAATTTGCGAAAATGTATCCGTTCAGTGCTCCGAAGCCCACCGACAGCAGTGTGGCCGGTATGACAATCAGGAAGGAATTGCCGAAGTAGCCCTTCAGCCCCCCGCAGGTAACCCCGATGCATGCTGAATCCCAAACGTGCTTCCATGCTTCGAAGGTGATCGCTTTCGGAAACGACAGAATATTGCCGGACCGAATTTCGTCCATGCTTTTCAGGGACGTGAAGATCATGGAGACAAGGGGCGCCAGGAAAACCGCGGCTGCGATAATCAGGCATCCATAGATAAAGCCCCGGCCGAGAATACGGGTCGCTTTTATGTCGGTGCCCTTCGATAGGATTGCGGCGCTTTCCGCATCAAGTCGCAGGCTCATTGCGCAGCTCCGAATAAAGGTAGGGGATGATGATGCTTGCCAGAGTAACGAGCATGACGGTCGCGCTGGCCGCGCCGACCGCAAGCTCGTTGCGCGTGAATGTCATCGAATACATGAACGTCGATGGAAGTTCAGTGGACACGCCAGGGCCACCCTTCGTGAGTGCGACGACAAGGTCGTAGCTCTTGATGGCGAGATGCGCCTCGATCACGAAAACTGTGAGGAAGGCTGGCCGAAGGGCCGGAATGATGATGCGCGTGTACACTTTGTGTATGGGGGCCCCGTCTATGCGGGCAGCGCGAAGAACCTCGGTATCTATCCCGCGAAGGCCGGCCAGGAAAAGCGCCATGACGAAACCGGTTACCTGCCAGACGCCGGCGATGACGATCGTGTAGATCGCACGGTCGGGCTCGATCAGCCACTGAAACGAAAAAGACGTCCAGCCAAGCTCGCGCATCATGTGCTCCAGGCCGAGGCCGGGGTTCAACAGCCACTGCCAGATGACGCCCGTGACGACGAATGAGAGTGCCATCGGGTAAAGGAAGACAGCCCGAAACACACCTTCGAAGCGGATACGCTGATCAATCAGGATGGCGATGAGCAGGCCAAGGCAGGTCGCTCCAATGATATAGAGACAACCAAAGATCGCCATGTTTTCAATGGCTGTGATCCATCGGGGGTTCTCAAAAAGTCTCCCATACTGTCGCCACCCAACGAAAGTGAAGTTGGCGAACATCTTTGATCCGGTGAGGGACAACAGCGCCGTGTAGGCGATGAAGCCATAGACGCAGACCGTGATGACCGCCAGTGATGGCGACAGGACGATTGCTGGCATTACCTTGCCAAGGCGTTTTGAAAAGGACATCGGCTGGCTCGGAATCAACTGGTCGGCGTCCCGTGGTCGGACGGGTGCGCAACCTCGCTGCAGGATACCCCCGCCGCCTCTCGACGGCAGGGGCAGGGAGGAACTGGTTACTTCGCAGCCTGGATGGAGCTGATCAGCGCGGACACGGCATCCTTAGACGACATGTCCGAGTTGAAGTGCTGGGTCACGACGTCGAAGATCGCACGCTGGATCGACGCGGGCTCCGCGTGGCCGTGAGCAAGCGACCCCATCAGGGTGCCGGCCTTCTCGGCCGTCTTCAGGTCGGCCATGGATTTCTGAGCGCAAGCATCGAACTTGTCACCCGGCACGTCGGAACGCGCTGGGATCGATCCTTTCACGAGATTGAAGGCTTGCTGAAATTCAGGCGACATAACGCTCGATGCAAGCTTGGTCTGTGCATCGACCTTGTCGGCACCGACCGGGAACATTGCGAGAAAATCCGTGTTGAAAAGGAACGAGCCCTCGGTGCCTGGCGCGGTAACGCAGAGGATATCGACGCCGGGTTTCATGCCGGCCTTGACGATTTCGCCCTTGGCCCAGTCACCCATGAGCTGCATCGCTGCGTCGCCCTTGAGCACCATTCCCGTTGCAAGGTTCCAGTCGCGGCCGGAAAAGTTCGGATCGACATAACCGCGGATCTTGCGCATTTGATCGAAGACCTTGATCATTGTGTCCGAGCCAAGCGCGGTCTCGTCCAGCTCAATGATCGCTTTCTTGTAAAAGTCCGGCCCGCCGAGCCCCAGAACCACGTCGTCAAAAATCGTCGTGTCTTGCCAAGGCTGTCCGCCATGCGCCAGGGGCGTAATGCCCTTGGCCTTGAGCTTTTCGGCAACCGCGTTGAACTCGTCCCAGTTTTTCGGTGGCTCCAGCCCGTTGTCCTTGAACACTTTGGCGTTGATCCAGAGCCAGTTGGGCCGATGTATGTTAACCGGAACGGCCTGCCACTTCCCATCATGAACAGCGAACTGCTTGATCTGATCCGGGACGACCTTGTCCCATCCCTCCTTTTGAGCCACCGAGGTCAAGTCGCCGAGAAGACCTTGCTCGGACCACTCGTTGACCGCCATTCCGAGCAGCTGAGCAGCCGTCGGGGGATTGCCAGCGGCGACACGGGCTTTGAGAGTGGTTGTTGCAGCTTCACCGCCGCCCCCGGCGACCGGCATATCCTGCCAGCTGACGCCCTTCTTCTGCAGGTCGTCCTTCAGAACGCCCACGGCTGCAGCCTCCCCGCCCGATGTCCACCAGTGCAACACCTCGACGCTTTCAGCCGCAAGCGCATGGCCGCTGACCGATGCGGTCAGTGCAGCTGTCAGGGCAAGCATTTTGAACGATAAACGCATGTAGTCCTCCTCCAACCTACCGGCACCACGCCGGATCTTCGACAAACGACGCTCCTCTCGTTTGTTTCGATTGCAAACAAACATATTGGGGTTTATGAGTCAAGCGAGTTTGTTGTGAAGCCGAACAATGATGGTTGGAATCACGCTTCTGCTGATATTTCAGCTCGTTGGCGAAATCATCGCTTACTACCTTAAGGGTCTCGTACCGGGGCCGGTCATAGGTATGGCGTTAATATTCGGGGCGCTGATTGCTTCTCGAAGAACTCTAATCGGCAGACTGATGCAACCAACCGTGCCCACATCGCATATGCTATTGGCTAATTTTGGAGTCTTGTTTGTCCCAGCCGGCGTTGGGATCATCCAGCATTTGGACCTCCTTGCTGAAAGAGGCGTGGCGCTTTTCGTCACGATAGCCACCTCGACGGTTGCGACGCTGATCGTCACCGTGTGGTGTTATTTGGCGATCAAGCGGCTCATCGGAGGGGCAAGCCATGGATGAAGGCTTGTGGGTTTACCTCGCAGCGTCCCCGCTCTCATGGCTTTCCGTGACGCTCTTTGTCTGGATAGCCGCGCTCAGGTTCGCACGCGCGCTTCCCGCCAATCCTCTTGTCAATCCGGTGCTGCTGTCGGTCGCGACAATCGCATGTCTGCTTTCCATCTTCCACATTCGATACCAGACCTATTTCGCCGGTGCGCAGTTCATTCATTTTCTGCTGGGGCCAGCGACTGTGGCGCTCGGTATACCGCTATATGAGAAGCTCCATCTGGTCAGGGCCAATCTTATTCCGATGGTCGCGGCGCTTTTCGTCGGAAGCCTGACGGCGGTGACCTCCACGATTTATCTGGGCCGCTTCTTCGGCTTCGATCCAACGGTCGTCGCTTCTCTCGCTCCGAAATCTGTCACGGCGGCGGTCGCCATGGCTATCTCGTCTGGTTTGCACGGCGATCCGGCCTTGACCGCGGCCGTCGTCATCATGGCCGGCATTACTGGCGCCGTCGTCGTGACCCCGCTGATGAACGCGATGAAGATACGCGACTATAGTGCGAGAGGGTTCGCCGTAGGGCTTGCATCACACGGAATTGGCATCGCTCGTGCCTATTCGGTCGACCCGGTGGCGGGTCTTTTCTCAGGACTGGCCATGGGCTTGAATGCGCTCGTCACTTCCTTGATTGTACATCTCTTTTTGTGAGTCTGACTTTATTGGAGAACGCCAATGTCCATGCCGCGCGCCGTAAGGCACATTAATGAAGTCAGGGCGCTGGATGTTGTTTTTCGCCATGGCCGGATTAGCCGCGCGAATATCGCCAAAGAGCTGGGCATGGTTCGCTCGACGGCAAGCAGCATCGTTGCCAGCCTGGCTGACGAAGGATTGCTGGTGGAAGACGAGTCACAGGATGACAAAAGCGCCGGCACGGGCAGGCCCGGGACGTTTGTTCGTATCAACCCAAACTATGGGATGTTCATAGGCGCAGATATCGGCGTCGGTCGCATGAACGTCGTCGCTCTCGACATGGAGGCGTCGGTCATCGCTCAGTCGACGGCGGACTTCAGCCTCTTTGAGGCAGGCCCCGACCTCGTGGTGCAAAAGTTAGTGGATGTCGTTGAGAATATCAGGCAAAGGCTCGGCAATGATTATCGCATCCGCGGCCTATGCCTGACCGCCCCTGGTGTCATCGATCGCAATGGCACCGTTTTGCGAGCGCCCATTTTGGGATGGCGGCAAGAACCGATCCTGGAGCGATTACAGCAGCGCTTGCCGGAAATTCCCCTGCTGATTGCCGAGAACGATGCAAACGCCTTCGCCATTGCCGAGATCTACCAGTCCAAGGATGAGCGCGGCGAGACGGAGATCTACATCTATCTGGACGCCGGCGTCGGTGGGGCGATCGTAAATTCCGGTCAGCTTCTCCGGGGCCAGGACGGCTATGCCGGTGAGCTTGGCCACATCATACTGGGGGACGAGGGTTTCGTTGAACTGGCAACCGTTTCGGGATCGTTCGAGAGCTTCATCGGGCGCGAAGCTGTGCTTGCGCGCTACCGCTTTCACGGTGGCTCGGCAGATGACATTCCTGCTTTCATGGAAGCGGCCAGGCGACAGGAAAAAAGCGCTCTATCGACTCTCAAGGATTGGTCGTTTTATCTCGGAAGAGGAATTGCGACCCTGACAAGCATTTTCAATCCCACGCGGATCGTGCTCGGCGGACCGGTCGCAGCACTTTTCGACCTTTGCCGTGAAGAGACGCTCGAGAAAGTTGCGAGCAATCTCCTCAACGGGCATCCCATCCCGGAAATAAAACTCTCGTCGCTCGGCCGCGAAGGCCCTGCGATCGGCGGCGCATCAATGCTGCACAAGCAGATGTTGTCCGTGGACGAAAACCTTGTCTTCGGTCGCCCGAAAATAGACGCCGGACGCGCTCAATGATCAGAATGACAGTAGCCCCAAGGCCCCGTTAACGAGCCTCGGCTTGAGGCGTTCGTAATTCTCAAACTGGTGGTGGTTCACCTTCATCCGCCGCCTATGCGTCTCGGTAATGACGCAGACCTGACAACCTGCCGCGGTTGCGGCGGCAATCCCCACTTCGGCGTCTTCGAAGACGAGACAACGTGCGGGTTCGACCGAAAGGCGCTCGGCGGCCAGAATGAAGCAATCAGGCGCCGGCTTTCCCTGCCGTACGTCCTCGGCTGTTACGAACACTGATGGTGTCGGCAATCCCGCCGCCTCAATCCGTCTTTTGGCCAGTGCAGAAGGCGCAGAGGTCACGACGGCCCACCGATGAGATGGGAGGCTGCTCAAAAAATGCTGCGCACCCCCGATTGCAATTATACCGTTGATTTCATCGATTTCCGCCTGTGTTATGGCGGCGGCCTCGGCCTGCGGATCGATATCGGGGAGGCCGAGGGAAGAGATCGTTTCGAAGGCCCTGCGCCCATGGATCTTGGGTAGGAACACTTCTGGATCAAGCCCGAACTTCCAAGCCCAAGCTCCCCAAACCCGTTCAGCGGCGGCAATTGAGTTGAGGATCGTTCCGTCCATATCAAAAAGGAAGGCGTCGAAAGAAGAGGAGAAGAGATCGGGCAAGGTGTCACCTGACATTGGATTACCGCTTGGATTCCGATTTACTCGGGTGCAATGACACCTTTGCGCAGAATGACACTGCCATAGAAGCGTCGCTCTCCCGTGACCACGACCGTATGGGCGGCCCGGACGCGGTCCTTGAATTCATCCGGCTCGACCGCAGTGAGTTCGATCGCCCTGCCCTGCGTTTTCTCAAGGCCGGCCCTGTAATCTTCGAAAACGGGTAGGATCTTGGCAGCATCGCCTTCAGCGATCATACGCCACGCCACATGTGGTTCCTGCTCTTCCAGCGGGAAGATCTTCAGGATGGCTTCCAGCGCCCTTGGCCCGGAAACGCCGTCGAGACGGATGAGGCGCTCGTCGCCGGCATCGCACGGGAAGTTCGCATCGACGATAGCAATATCGTGCCGATGCCCCATCGCTCGAAGAGAGTAGAGCAGTTCCGGAGAGAGAATGGGGTCGATTAGCTTCAGCATCTGTTTCCTCCACAAGCTGACTATTTGCGTTTGTATTATACAAATACAAATATGGAGTCAAACCCGTTTGGCGTTCCGCGCCGAATTAAACGGCGGGCAGTTCGGGAAGGTCGAAGAGGCTCTCGCGAAGAAGAGCGGCAGCGCCAATGGCAGCTCCATCCCCACCGAACCGGGCAACGGAGATAGGGGGGACGTTGAAGCCGTGGACGAGGTTTTCAAAGAGGAGTCTCTCGACGCGCTCTGCCACCTTAGGGTAAAGGACGGCAAGCGGCCCACCCAGCACGATCGTTTTTGGGTCGAGAATATGAATTAGGTTAAGGATGCCAGTTGCCAGTCCCAAGGCCCATTCATGAAGAGCCTGGTCGAGAGCCGGAGATTTTTCCCGGGTCACGAGTTTGGCAAGACCTTCCGGGATTGGGACGCCATCCTCGATGAAGGGCAGAAATCTTTGGTAGCCAGCGAGGATTTCAAACGTGTGCGTGGCCGCCATTTCAGGCCGCCCACCCATCACCATGTGCCCGACTTCCCCTCCAAGTCCGTGTGCTCCCTCGACGACCCGCCCCTGCCGCAAATGCGCGCTGCCAATACCCTGTGCGAGCAATAACAGCAGTACGTCGCTCAAATCGCTTTCCGACGAGTCGGCGGCGACCGCGCTTGCAAGAGCCACTGCGTCATTGCAAATTTGAAGCGGCAGCGAGGGCTTCATCGCTTCCGACATGGCTGAAACGACGTCGACGTCTCGCCAGCTCAACCACGGGGCGGAAATGATTTTCCCGTCGCGCACGATACCCGGCGCGGAAATACAGACCCCGCGCACCCTTGATGCCCGGACCTTTGATACGTCAACCAGTTCCTTCGGCAAGGCGGCGAGCAATTCGATCACCCGCTTCGGCTCGTGATAGCGGTCGGCAATCGACACGATCCGCTTGGCAACCACGCGCATCGAAAAGTCGATCAGAACCGCGTTGATCTCGGCCGAGGAAATATCGAGACCGATAAAGTAGGCGCCTGCCGGATTGAGCGATACGAGAGCCCCGGGGCGCCCGGCTCCGCTGGCCTCGGCGCTTTCGTTGAGGTCGATAACGAGATTTTCTGCAAGAAGCTGCTTTATCGAATTGCCGACGGTTGCCCGCGTCACGTTCAGTTCGCGCGCAATATCTGCGCGCGACAGAGGAACGTCTCTGCGCAGGACGCGCAGACAACGCACGGCATTCATGTGTCTCAAGACACTGTTCGTCGTCAAGTTTCCTCCCACTGACAGCATTGTCGATCATGAGCTGTTGTCAGGCACCGGCAACGCACTCGAATCATTGCTTAAAATACACCTCCACGCACTAGCAGATGCCAGCGTGCAGGCAAAGGTTTGAGCGAAGGACATCGTCATGCAATCGACCATCCCCCGTCCACCAACAGGTTGGCGCCAGTCACAAAGGATGCGGCAGGGGATGCGAGGTAGACCACGGCTCCGACAACGTCATCGGTATCACCGATCCGCCCGAGCGGGATATGGCCCACGGTACGTGCATAAAAATCCGGATCGGCAAGGACCGGGCGGGTCGAATCCGTCCATATGAAGGTGGGCGAGACCGTATTGACCGTAATGCCATATTGCGCCCGCTCGGCCGCCAGGCATCTGCTCAAGTGGTTGATAGCCGCCTTGCTCATGCAATACAGGGCTTCACCGCGAAGCGTGACGGTCCCGGCCTGTGAACTGATGTTGATGACGCGACCGCTCTTGCGCTCGATCATATGGCGGGCAACCGTTTGCGTGACGAGGAAGGTGCCCTTGATGTTAACATCGAGGATCTGGTCAAGCGCTTTTTCGTCGACGAGTTCCGCGAGGTTTCCCGGCGCCACGCCGACGTTATTGACCAACACGTCGATTTTTCCGAATGCCGCGACAGCTTCGGCAACCGCTTCGGCGATTTGACCGCTGTTCGAGATGTCCATCGTGACGGCGAGAGCGCGTCGGCCAGTGGTCTTCAGTTCCGCAACGAGATCGGCAACCGCCTCCACGCTTCGCACGCCGATGACCACATCGGCCCCGGCGGCGGCGCAGGCGAGTGCGATCGCGCGACCTATGCCACGCGCCGCGCCCGTTACGAGGGCAACCTTCCCATCGAGACTGAAGTTTGGTGCTTTGACTGTCATATTTCTTTCCATTCTCGGGTTGGTATGCCTCATGCCGTCGCGGCAAGGCGAGCCGGCTTGCGGCCAAGGATGATCATTTCGAGCGCGTCGTCCTGTGTCAGGTCTCGCGTCGGATAGGAACCAACAACGCGTCCGGATTTCATCACGGTGATCCGGTCCGACAGCGCGAAGACATCGTGCATGTCATGGCTGATGAGGAAAATACCCAAACCCTGCTTTTTGAGTTCCTCAATCAGGATGCCGACGTTTTTCGTCTCCTCGGGTCCAAGGGCGGCAGTGGGTTCATCCATGATGAGGATGCGCGCGTTGAAGTGAAGTGCGCGTGCGATCGCTACCGCTTGCCGCTGACCACCGGACATGGATCGGACGGACACGTTGAGAGAAGGTATCCTCAACCGCATGCGCTCGATTGTCTTTCGTGCTCCGTGCTCCATCGCTTCCGTGTCGAGGAAACCGAAGCGGTCGGTTTGCTCCCGACCGAGGAAAAGGTTAGAGACCGCATCGAGATTATCGGCGAGCGCCAGCGTCTGATGGATGGTCTCGATCCCCATTTCCTGTGCATCATGGGGTGACCGGATATCAACGGTTTTGCCGTCGATCAGGATCTCGCCGCTGTCTGCGGGAAAGACTCCCGACAGCATCTTGATGAAGGTGGATTTGCCAGCACCATTATGGCCTAGTAGCGCGACGACTTCGCCCGGCATGAGCGATACACTGACATTCTCGACTGCGTGAACGCCGCCAAATGCCTTGTTGACGTTGCGGGCTTCGAGCAACGGGGTCGTCATGATGGCCTCCTTTCGCGCCACATTGTATCAATCCAGACGGCGAGTACGAGAACGCCCGCAAGCACCATGCTCTGCAGCGGGCTCGCAATCCCCATCAGGACCATTGCGCTTTGAAGACTTTGCATGATCAAGGCGCCAATGCAGCCGCCAAGAATTGTACCAGCTCCTCCGGCAAGCGAAGTCCCACCGATCACTGCTGCCGCGATCACATAGAGCTCCATCATCGTGCCCGCTCCGCTCGCTGCGGCATTCAGTCGAGCCGTAAGAACGATCGAGGCCAATCCAGACAGGAACCCCATCAGCACGAAGACTTTCAGGACGACGCGTTGGGTATTGATACCCGTCAATCGCGCGCTGAGTGGATCGCCGCCGACAGCGAACACGTGGCGTCCAAACCTGTGCTTTTTGGCGATTACCGTCATAAGGATTGTCACAGCGATCAGGATGAGAACGGGCACGGCCAATCCCATCGACTCTGTCGTTCCAGGCCGATAGTAGCTGTTCATGACTGCCACCAGACCGAATGCGCAAACGCACCAGAGTGCCGCCGGAACAATGTCGGATGCCGTTAAAGCATTCTGTATGCCAAGGGACTTTTTGCGCTGGTACCTGCGGACAAGGTTGAACACGACATAGGCGGTGACCGCGCCGGCGGCCGCCCAGCTCAGGGTAGCTCCGAGAACCCCGTTCTGTCCCCCACCGAGATTCTGGAACGTCGCGCTCAGAGGGGCGATCGTGGTGCCGTCGTTCAGTTCATAAGCAGCATTGCGCAGGAAGAGCAGGCCCCCCAGCGTAACGACGAATGAGGGTATGCGCGCGTAGGCGACAAGTGCACCCTGGATCAAACCGATCACCATACCGCCCGCGAGCATGACGAGGCAGGAGATCCACCAGGCGTGCGGGCTGTCGGAGAGCCAGCTGCTTTGCACGAGACCACCGAGGACCCCGAGAAAACCGACCTGAGATCCGACCGAGAGGTCGATGTGTCGTGTCACGATGACCAGGATCATGCCCGATGCCATAATGGCCACGACCGAGACCTGCAGCGAGAGATTGAACAGGTTTCGCGGCGACAGGAATACGCCGTCGGTAAGGATGTTTGCGCAAAGCCATATCAAAGCAAGAACGGACACCATAGCCACAAGGCGCGTGTCGCGGCCCCCTCCCCCGACCGCTTGTAGCAGTCGGGGGAAAAGCTTCGTCGAGCTGGACGCAGGTTGAAGAATGGATGTCATGACAGAACTCCAGCTGGAACTGTTTATTCGCAGGCTTTTGGCGGGTTCTTCGTCACGCCTTTGCAAAGCACGTCCTTCGAGATCCAGCCGGCCTTCACGACGAGGTCGAGGTTGTCACGCGTAATGGCGACGGGATCGAGAATTATTGCGGGCTGCGAAGCGCCGGTTGATGTCTTGCCAGGCTTCACCCCCATCACGGCATCGATCTTTGCGCCCTTGATGATTTCGACGGCAGCTTTCGCCGCGACCGTTCCAAGCGCGTTCGCGTCCTTCCAGACGGTCATCGTCTGCTCACCCTTGGCGATGCGATTGAGGACGTTCTTGTCGCCGTCCTGCCCGGAGATACCAACCTTGCCCAAGAGATCCTGACTGGCGAGTGCTGCCGCCACGCCGTTGGCGATGCTGTCGTTCATCGCGAGTACCGCATCGACCTTGTTATTCGTTGCCGTCAACACCTGTTCCATGAGCGACTGCGCAACGTCCGGCTTCCATTGTTCAACGTTCTGCTGGGCAACAATCTTGATGTCGCCTCTGTCGATTGCGGGCTGGATCGCCTGCATCTGACCGCTCTTGAAAACCTGCTGGATCGTCTGGGCAGGGTCTCCGTCCATCGCAACGTAGTTGCCCTTTGGCACAGCTTTCAGGAGAGCCTCGCCCATGACACGGCCGACAGCCACGTTGTCGAAGCTTGTATAAAGGACATCGCCGGTGTCGATTGGGGCATCGTAGGCAATGACGGCGATGTTGCTGCGCTTGGCCTCGTCGATAACAGGAATGATGGCCTTGGCATCCTGGGCTACGACGACAAGCACCTTAACGCCACGAGCAATCAGGCTTTCAATGTCTGCCGCTTGTTTCTGCGGGTCGCCCTGCGCATCGATGCCGACATAGGAAACCCCGGCCTTTTCGAGCACGGACTTCATTGCGGCTTCGTCGATCTTCCAGCGTTCGTCCTGGAAATAGCGCCAGCTGACACCGACAGTGTCCTGAGCAGCGGCAACCCCCGACATCAGCGCAACGGCTGCGACGGCGCTAGCGAGCATCTTCGAAATCTTTGACATTCATTCCTCCCTAATGGAAACCTGCTGGCCAAGCCCATGCTCAAGCCGCGATAGCGCTCCTCCAGTGCTATTTGTATTTGTTTAAAGCAGATACATATTAGAGTCAATCACCATTCGGGCCGGAGCCGCAACTGGGCCATGTGAGCCATCACAGAAAACTTCAACTAAGAGGGCTTGAAGTATGGGAAGTGCCGGACTGCCCGACTTGAGCGATAGGTGACGTTTCGTACCGGAGACATGGGTAACACTTTTCGCTTTTTGGCGGGAGGTGTTGATGCCGTGGAAAGAGACTTCGGTGATGGAGGAACGTCTACGATTTGTCGCCCGGCTATCGGGACGGCCGCCTCGTGACCTCTGCGGGCGTGACGGCGGGTATCGATCTCGCGCTGGCTCTGGTGAGGGAGACGCACGGAAACGACGTAGCGCTCGCTGTCGCGAAGCGGCTGGTCGTAGTCGCACAGGGCGGCCAGTCTCAGTTCAGCCCGTACCTTATCGCGCCTGCCGATCCGACGTCGCCGATCGCCAAGATCCAGCAGCATGTGATGGACCATCTGCGCGAACGCCACACGCTTGAGTCTCTGGGAAACCTTGTCGGAATGAGCACACGCAGCCTTGCTCGACACTTCGTGCAGGCCACAGGCTGCACCCCGCATGAGTTCGTGGAGCGGGCAAGAGTAGATGCCGCGAGGAACCTGCTCGAGGGTAGCGATCTTCAGCTGAAGACGGTGGCCTACGACTGCGGATTTGGCACGGCCGACAGGCTGCGGGCCGTCTTCACGCAACGGCTCGCGGTCACTCCAGCTCAGTATCGCGCAAGCTTTCGGAACACGCGGTGATTGGGTGGCCACACCTAAAGCCGCGACCGTTCGGCCAGCTCCAGAAGCCGGCGGCAGGCCTCGCGGAGATTTCTCTGGGGAGCACTCGCGACGCCCAGAAGCAGCCCCGGCTGAGCGCTTGCTGACGACGCGAACCACGTCGAAAGCGGTGCTGGAAACAGACCGAATGGGAGAGCCTCGCTGACCACGGCGACGTCCGAAATGTCGTCCCGCAGCTTGAGCAGGACCGCGAGACCCGGTGTCGAAACATCAACGACGCAATCGGAGCTTGGAAGGGCAGCAAGCACGGCCTGCTGTCGCGAGGCATAGAGACGCTTCATGCGGCGTATGTGCCTCAGATAGTGGCCCTCCCTGATGAACTCTGCGACAGCCATCTGCACTGCGGGACCAGGCGCCGGCATGAGACAGGCGGCCGTCTCCGCGAACAACGGCACCAGTGCATGGGGTACGATGACGAAGCCGAGCCTGAGCGCCGGGCTAATGGTCTTGCTGAAAGAGCCGATGTGGATGACACGCCCGGCTCGATCCAGCGAGGCAAGAGCGGGGGCTGCCCTGCCTGTCAGCTGCAGTTCGCTCAGGTAGTCGTCTTCCACAATCCATGCACCATTCGCCGCTGCCCAGTCGAGCAGAAGCAGACGGCGTCCCAGGGACAAGGTATGGCCCAGAGGTGCCTGCTGTCCCGGCGTGACAACCGCGAGCTTCGCGCCGGGGCATGAGCGCATACCGTGTTCCACGTCGATGCCCTGCGCATCGACCGGGATCGGTGCGACTGAGAGACCGGCCAGTTCGACGCCTCTTCTCGACCAGGGAAAGCTAGGCTCCTCCAGCCAAGCGGGATGTCCGGCCAGCTTTAGGGCGCCGAGTGCAAGCCCCAGACCTGCAGCATATCCATTGGTCACCATCACCTGGTCCGGCGAACAGTTCATGCCACGGGCTATGGCCAGAAAGGAGGCGATCTCGCGTCTCAGCTCTAGCTCCCCACGCGGATCCGGGTAGAGCAGCGGCGCGCTCGCACCGGCTCGCACGGCCTGGCCATACAGACGGGCAAACAATGTTGCGGGAAAGACGTCGGTCGCAGGGACACCCATTTGGAAGAACGCGGGTCCCTGCGTCATTTCCAGATACATTTGCATGAACGCACCTGAATCTACCCGCGTCTGCATATCCGCAACGGCACCTGGCCGCTGCGCCACGCGGGTGCCCGCCGCCCTTGAAGCCTCGATCAGCTGCGCTGCAGCAAGCCTATCATAGGCGACCCGGACGGTTCCGCGCGCAACCCCAAGCTCGGCCGAAAGATCCTGCCAGGAAGGCAAGCGCGCTCCCTGTTCCAGGACGCCGTCCTCGATCGCCTTCCTGATTCCGGAGTGAATCTGTTCCGAGAGCGATGTCGATGCGGAGCGGTCGATGGAAAGGCTAAGCTTGGTCCCCATGGGTTCATGGTACACTGTTTCTGCATGTTCTTGGTTCTTTTTTTTATGCCACGGCAGCGGCATCTTCAGGCCATCGAAAGGAGCACACTCATGAAGATGAAAAACCTGTTGCCCGTCGCCGTCGCGGCAATGTCCTGGATCATGGCGTCGCAGGCATCGGCGCATGATCCGCGGTCCGAGACGGTCACCCCCAGGCTCCGGGAAGCCATCCCCAACGTACCGGGTAAGTCGCTTGTCGCAGTCGAAGTCGACTACGAGCCCGGTGCGGCTTCCAAGCCGCATACCCATGCCAAGTCGGCCTTCATCTATGCCTACGTCCTTTCCGGCCGGGTCGAGTCGAAGGTCAACGACGGCCCGGCTCGTATCTACAAGGTCGGAGAAGGCTGGTCGGAGCCACCTGGCGCTGTCCATTCCATCAGCCGCAACGCGAGCCAGACGGAGCCAGCCAGGCTGCTTGCTATCTTCGTCACCGATACCTCCGAAACGAAACTCACTTTCCCCGTAAAGCAGAACTAAGGAAAACCGACATGACACAGAGGCTTGATTACAACCAGGTCGCACCGAATGGCGCGAAGGCACTTGGCGGGGTGTATGGCTACGTCAGCCAGAGCGGCCTGCCGGGAGAACTCGTCGACCTCGTCTATCTCCGCGTATCGCAGATCAACAACTGCGCCTACTGCCTCGACATGCACACCCGCGAACTTATCAAGCGGGGCGTCAAAACTGAAAAGTTGGCCCTCCTGCAGGCCTGGCAAGAAGGCGGCAACCTCTTCTCCGAGACCGAGCGTGCGGCTCTGGCATGGGCGGAGAGCGTGACCCTGGTTGCCCAGACCGGCGTGCCCGACAGCGCCTATCAGGCGGCGCGGAAGGTCTTCGACGAGAAGCAGCTTGTCGACCTCACTATCGCGATCAGCCTGATGAACAGCTATAATCGCATGGCCATCAGCTTCCGCAACACGCCCCAGGCAGTGCGCTAAATCGGCTTAAGGCCGACCCCAACCAACACCAATGGAGCATGCCATGATCCCGCTGGAGATAGCCGGCATACGCATTCCCGACAGCAAGCTCGCAAGGGATGTGACCCAACTCATACGCGACACAGAAAGCGAGCTGCTCTTTCGCCACTCGTGTCGCGTCTACTTCTGGGGAGCCATCGGCGGGACAAACAAGGGGCTCGTCTACGATCCCGAACTGCTCTACGTCGCCTCCATGTTCCATGACCTCGGATTGACGGCGCAGTTCGCAGACAGCCGCCTTCGCTTTGAAGTGGATGGGGCAAATGCCGCGCGCGACTTCCTGCGCGCACGCGGCATCTCGGAAGGCGACATCGAAACAGTGTGGAACGCGGTTGCCTTGCACACAACGCCTGGCATACCGGAGTTCATGCGTGCGGAAATTGCGCTGCTCCAGGCTGGAGCCGGGATGGACGTCGCCGGCCGAGGATTCGAGCATTACGATGAGGCAGACCGGAACGCGGTCGTCGCTGCGTTCCCTCGTGAAGCCGATTTCAAGGACGGCATCATCGACGCGTTCTACCAAGGCATGAAGCATAGACCGGAAACCACCTTCGGAACCTTCAACAATGATTTCCTGGCCGCAAGGGATCCGCAGTTCCAGCGGGTGAACATGTGCTCGGTCATCTGCCACTCGCACTGGGAACACTGAAATCTTCCCGGAGTGTCAGGCAAGAGCGTCAGCGCGTACCAGCGACGTCCCGCGCCCGCGGAACATCTGCGGGATCCCGATGGGAGGCAGACGTCTAGAGCACGCTTCGATTTTTCAGAATCGCAGATTCGCAAATCAGCTGAAATATGATTCTCTGTCCTACCGGAAAAGGACGGCCGGCAAGGATGACGCACCCATATTCTGAGGATCTTCGCGAACG
>NZ_JACHYV010000028.1:0-91824 GCF_014193135.1 Rhizobium sp. BK049 | reverse complement strand
TCTGTTCGTCTGTAAAACGCTTGCGCTTCATTCCCTGGTCCTCTCAACGGGCCAGAGCTTACTTCAAAATGGATTATTTCAACGGGGCAAGGTCAATGCGATCCGCGTGCTTTTCCCGAGCTGAGGTTGATAGCGTGATAGTCGAATGCGTGGAATGTCGGTCATATGTTGATGCTGCCCAAGCCGGCCAATACGTGCGTCTGTCAGACGGCAACGGGCCATCGACCCGATTTTTGTTGCTATCATGCTCTGAATGCCGGTCGCCCATCTTGGTCAGACAAACAAACGTGGGTAACATCGCAGAGGGTGATATTTGGGAGACGCCGATTCCGGTTTTCCCTACGGCAGACCTCCGCGTAAACCCCAACGCTCCGCAGGCTATCCAGGAGGCTTTTGATGAAGCCTGCGCCTGCTACCGAGCAAATGCGTTTACCGCTTCTGCGATTATGTGTCGGAAAACCCTGGAGGGCATTTGTGCCGTTCACGGGGTTGAAGAACGCACGTTGGCGGCGTCCCTTCGCAAAATGAGCGATGATATTGTGATTGATAGCCGGCTGTTTGAATGGTCTGACATGCTTCGCATGGCCGGCAACGAGGCAGCCCATGGGGTAGGGCTTTCCATTGCGCAGGCCGACGCCAAAGACATGCTCGAATTCACCAATGCGATCATGGACTATTTGTTCTCATACAGGGATCGCTTCGAAGCTTTTAAGGCAAGGCGTCGGCAACGACAAAATAAATAAAGCAGCGGAGTTTGATGCTGTTGCCGAAATGAGGATCATGCTCTCCGCTTGGGGAGAAGCCACGTCCGTGCCCCGCCTTTTCCGTCCATGTAAACGCCCCCAAAACTGGGCCGTTGAGGCCGAGGACATCAATCACGGCGCGGATGTCGCGGTGGCTGCAAACGGAAGGGCCGCAGCGTCGAACACTGCGACCCCCGTTCTCACCCTCTAGCGAAGGGGCGGTGAGGCTCCTTACGGCTCACTAGGAATGAACCGCAAAAGGACGCTAGTCGTGCCCAAGCAAGGCTGCAAGGTTCCTGTTCAGGCTGCACCTGTGGATTGCTGTGGAAGAGGCGAGGGCGGCCCATGAGATCATCAACCCGGCGGCAGCACCACGGCCCCGACACAGTCCCTCATCTGCTTCTCTGAGGCTCCTTGCGTATAGACGCCGAAGGTGATGTCCTTCTTCTTGTCAGAGACATGGCCGACGACATCCTTCACCGTCTCCACTGTCTGCCCTGCATGTCGGGCCTGAGTGATGAACCAGCGGCGCGCTGAATGGAAGTTGACGAGGCTTCTCCGCTTGCCCGGCCGCACGTCATCGACCTTCAGGTGTTTTCGATAGCGATTGAAACGCTTCCCGAACGTGTCACCGGGGTCGCGCTCTTCGCTCAGTTCGTGAAACAGCCATTCCTTCGGCTGCTTATCTCTAGTACGGCGGGCGATGATCTCTAACAGGTCAGGATGGATCGGCACCTTTCGGGCTGCTGAACGGGTCTTCCCTTGCTGGATGTCGAAGATGTCATCGTGGACTTCCTCAACCCAGAGCGTCAGCACTTCTGCCATCCTCATCCCAGACAAGCAGGAGATACGCAGCGCGTCAGCAATCTGTTGTTGGTGGTCATCGTCCATGCCATCGGGATAATCCGAGTAAAGCAGGGTCTTCAGCTCGGCATCAGTGAAGGGCCGCTCGCCTTCATTGTCCCCTCGCTCGACCCGTCGACGCCCGCTAGCTACTTCCTGCCCGAGCCAGGGATTATCGTCAGCGGTTCCCGCCACGTGGCCGCGCTTGATCAGGTATTCCCAATAGCCGCGAAGAGCCGTCATGTGCTTCTTGGCGGTGCTTCTGTCCATTGGCTCGATGATCTCGGTCACATACCGACCGGCAGCCTTGCGGGTGATATCGGGAAGCCGGTACTTCTCCCCCATGCACCAGCGAGAAAAGCGATTGATTAGGCCCCGCCGCTCGTTGGTTGTCTTAGCGGCAAGCTTGATTGCTGACAGGTAGGCATCAAGGTAATGGTCCACGGGGTGGTCGCCAGCAACGGCTCTTGTGAAGCGTTCACGGGCTCTTCCTCGCAAGCTGTCGGCTTCGGCCTCTGCGGCCCATACCGCATCCTCGGCTGCCTCTCCGCCCTCGGTTAGTGCCTCGGCGATAGCCGCCTTGGACAGCTCTCCCCTAAGCTCTGCCAGCTCCTCGCTGGTGCTGATGACCTCTCCCGACTTGACGCGGGCAAACAGCGCCCGAACCTCTGGCTCAAGCTTATCTCGCCTCGCGATGGCTGTCTTGATGTCCCCAGTCTCCAAGCTCTGAAGGTACATCGTCGTGCCGTTGAAATAGCTTCGACACGCCTCGGGAATGGCTATTCGAAACCACCAAGTCTGCCCCTTTAGATCAAGCAGTCGCTTGGACCCCTTATTGCTTTTCCCTACCATTCTGACCAATCATTCTGACCAACTATGACAGGTAATTACCCTTATATTCCAGTTGCTTCAAGGGGTTGGCAGTCGAAATCTTCGATCCCGCTTAGCTCCACCAGCCTACGCTCTTCGAGCTTCGGCTCGGCAAGCCGGAAGGCTTGGCGGACGAAGACGAGAAGGAAGCGGAGGCTGCCGCAACGAAGTTGCGAAGCAACGTAGGCGGGCCGTGATTCCTTCATGAAATATGTCTACATTCTCCATAGCATCACCTTTCCGGATCGCTATTACGTTGGCGTGACGGGCGACCTTAAGTCGCGTCTGGCAAAACACAATGCTGGAGAGGTCTCGCACACTTCAAAATACGTCCCTTGGTCTCTGAAGACCTATCTCGCTTTCTCCGACGAAGCTCAGGCCTTTGCCTTTGAGAGATACTTGAAGTCGGCATCCGGCAGAGCATTCGCAAAGAAAAGACTTTAACCCAGCCCGCCAACTCCGGCAGACCGCCCCCACAGCCTGCCGGCGTGTTTCGTCTCAAGCCTCCACGATCGCTGCCGTCAAACGCTTCACCACCGGCAGCACCAGGAGCAGCACGGGAAAGGCGATTGCCCAGGAGAGAGCCCAGGCGGATGGCCACATGGCAAGTGCGGCCGTGGTGAGACCTTGTGCTCTGACGATGCTGATCGCCGAGACGACTGATGTCATCAGCAGCGAGAGGATGAGCGGCATGACGATCGAATTGTAACGCTTGGGGAGTTTGCCTTTGGGCATTTTTGATCTCCGTAAGTGCCGATCGAACAATCGCGCAGCGCCGACCGGCGGGTTGCGCGTTGATTGACGTAAACGCTTACGGAGCTTCGGTCTGAAGCGACGCCGTTTTATCGCCGAAAAAATGCGGCCGTGCAAGCGTCCGTCTCGGCCAATCCTTTGCCAATTCCTCAAGAAGAGGACTTATCCTTCATGCAAGAATCTCAGTGATTCGGCTTCAGGACCCTTCGACAATGACCAGAGCAAGACGCCGCCGTATCATTCGTACACGACGAACCCTGACCGGGCTCGCCCTCGTTGGTTCAATTTCGTTTCTGGCCGGCATGACCGATGCGACCGGGCTGCTGCTGACCGGCGATTTCGTCTCCTTCATGACGGGGAATACGACCCGGGCTGCACTCGCCCTCAGCCAGGGCAATCTTTATCATGCGGCGGTGCTGATCTCCGCCATTCTCGTTTTCGTGCTCGGCAATGCGGCCGGCATCGTCATCGCCCATGTCTCCGAGCGGCGCATCTTCGTCGTGCTCGGCTGCGTCGGCGCCCTTCTGGCGCTTGCTTCGATGACGACGGCTGAGGGCCTGATGCTCGCGCGGTTCTACATGATCGTTTTATCCATGGGCATGGTGAACGCCGCCGTCGAACATATCGAAGGTCTGCCGATCGGCCTGACTTATGTGACAGGCGCGCTGTCGCGTTTCGGCCGCGGCATCGGCCGCTGGATCATCGGCGATCGCCGTATCGAATGGACCATCCAGCTCGTACCCTGGGGCGGCATGATGCTCGGCGCGATCGCCGGTGCGGTCCTGACGCGGCTGAGCGGCGCCCATGCCTTGTGGCTGGTCTCCATCTTTGCCATGGCGCTGGCGCTTGTCGCCATGTTCATTCCCCGGCCGCTTCAGCGGCGCTTCAACCAGAAGCTCGCGCCGCACCACACGGGCGCCCTGCGCTAGAGATAGGACCCGTCGCATTCCTGTTACCGTCGAATCGGATAGGAAGGATGCCGCTCGTCCTTAAGGAGTAGGTCTTGTTCGTCATTTCGAAGCTCGTCTGGATTTTTGCCCAGCCGCTGTCGCTGGCATTCCTTCTCGTCTTCTTCGCCTTTGCCGCCGGCCTCCTGCGCTGGCGCAGCTTAAGCATTCTCGGCGCGATGGCTTCAGCCCTCATCCTCTTCGTCACGCTCTACACCACGGCCGGCAACCTTCTGATGCAGGGTCTGGAGCAGCGCTTCGCCAAACCCGCCGCAGATCCCGATAGCCTCGAATGCATGATCGTGCTCGGCGGCGCCTTCGAAAACGAGGTGAATACGGCGCGTCACGGCATTGAATTCAACCCTGCCGCCGACCGCTTCGTCGAAGCCCTGCGGCTCGCGCAGAAATTTCCGCAGTCGCGGATTCTGATCTCGGGCGGCGACGGCTCACTCTCAGGCATTTACGAAGGCGATGCGGCGGCATCCGAGCGCTTCTTCCCGCTCTTCGGCATCGCGAGGGATCGTCTGATCGAGGAGCGGCAATCGCGCACAACCTTCGAAAATGCCGTCAATACCAAGGAATTCCTGGCGAGCCAGGGGCTTTCCAATTGCCTGCTGATCACCTCGGGCTTCCATATGCCGCGTTCCGTCGGCATCTTTCGTAAGCTCGGCATCGACATCGTGCCCTGGCCAACCGACTATCGGACCGACGGGCGGGTGAGTCCGGGCCTGGATTTCACCCAGCCGAACCTCAATGCCCAGAATATGGCAACGGCGATCCGCGAATGGTACGGCCTGGTCGGCTACTATCTCGCCGGCCGGACGTCGGAGCTTTATCCGCGCTAAGCTTATTTCTTCGAGATGGTGACGAATTTCGTGCCGCGCACACGCGCGGTCACGATGCAGGGGTCGCCTTCGGTGCGGTCGCAGAAACGCGGATGCATCTTCATCGCCAGCACCATGTTGCCGAAGCGCTGGACGAAGTCATAGCCGTAGATCTGCGCCGTCGCGATCATGAAATAACCGCCTTCTGCGACCTGCAGATAGAAGTTATAGGTGCAGCCGTCGTCGTTGCATTGCGGCCCCTTCTGCCCGTCGCAGGTCAGCTGGCCTTCATTGACCACGGCGTCGATCAGCCCGTCATTGTTGATGTCCTGCCGGGTGATGAAGCCGTCAGCGAATTCGGCCGCCTTGCACTGCTCCTGAAAATGCTTCTTCTCGTAGATCTCGGGATCGGAGATCAGCGATTGCTGGGCAAGCGCGGCAACCGGCATGGCAAGCAACAGGACGATGTTGAGAACGGCGAGCACCAGCGTTTTCACAAGCTTTCCTCTTTTGGGCAAAGGCTCCGTAGTCCATGCATGCCGCCCAAAACTGTGCAGCAGTTTATGGATAGTGACATGCATCGAATAAAGACCGATGCTTTATGGCCGCGCCGCCTTGCGCCGCCCTTGCCGCCATGGTTCTTTCCGGAAACTGTTCGCCGGTCCCGGGGTCCGCATGTCCTTGCTTGTCTATCTCGATTATGCCGGTATTGCGCTGTTTGCCGCGACAGGCGCGCTCGCCGCTTCGCGCAAGCAGCTCGATCTGATCGGCTTTCTGTTTTTCGCCATGGTGACGGGGACCGGCGGCGGCACGGTGCGCGACATCGTGCTCGGCCGCGTGCCGGTCTTCTGGGTATTGAACCCCGCCTATATCCTCGTCTGCTGCATCATGGGCGTGATTGTCTTCTTCACCGCCCACCTGCTGGAATCGCGTTATCGCCTGCTGATCTGGCTGGATGCGATCGGTCTTGCCGCCTATTGCGTGCTCGGCGCCGCCAAGGGCCTTGCCGCCACCGGCTCGCCGACCATCGCGATCGTCACCGGTACATTGACGGCAACCTTCGGCGGCATCCTGCGCGATCTGATGGCAAACGAGCCTTCGGTGCTGTTGCGGCCGGAAATCTATGTGACGGCGGCGCTGATCGGCGCCGGCGTGTTTACGCTCGCCAACGCGCTGGGGATGCCGCTCTATCTGGCCTCGGGCTGCGGTGTCGTGGCGGCCTTTGCTGTTCGCGGCGGCGCTCTTTGGTTCGGTTGGACCTTCCCGATCTACAAACACAAGCCCGGTCGGCATCCAGACGATGTGATGTGAATCTTTTAGGTGCCGTCAGCCTTGCTTGGCCCGCAGGCGGATCACCACGTCGACATGAGCGATCTCCATGCCTTCGGGCGGCTCCGGCAGATTGCCGATCGTCAGGTTGCTGACGGGAATGTCGAGCACCTCATTATGACCTTCGATGAAGAAATGATGGTGGTCGGAAACATTGGTGTCGAAATAGGTCTTGGCGCTCTCGACGGCGAGAACGCGGATGAGACCGGCTTCGGTGAACTGGTGCAGCGTATTGTAGACCGTCGCCAGCGAGACCGGCACGCCGGCGGCAACCGCCTCCTCATGCAGTTCCTCAACGGTCAAATGCCGGTCGCCCTTGGCAAACAGGAGGTCGCCGAGCGCGACGCGCTGGCGTGTAGGGCGCAGGCCCGCGCCGCGCAGCCTTACCTCTATTGCGATCGGGAGTGTACCCGTCATCAACACGAACTCCGATTATTCCTGCATAAAGCAATCATGTTTCTTCAAGCGGTATAACTTTTGCATCGGAGCCTTTCAATAGTTCAGTGGGGACAGGAGCCTGATAAACGCGGCAAAAACGGGCTTTTGATGCAAATAGGTCTGGTCGCAGCTCTGGCCTTCCTGTATGCGACCACCAAATAATGGCGTAAGCCTGGTCCAAACCGATGAATGAAGCTGCCTTGCTTGTGCTTCATTTTCTGAAGAACTTGGACTACACGTTCACATCCATCGGCTTCACGCGGGGGGAAAAAGAAATTTTATGACCACCAGACAGTCCAGTTTCTCGTATGAAGAACTCATCGCTTGCGCCCATGGCGAGCTGTTCGGACCCGGTAATGCGCAGCTGCCGCTGCCGCCCATGCTGATGGTTCACCGCATCACGGACATCTCCGAAACGGGCGGCGCCTTCGACAAGGGTTATCTCAGGGCCGAATACGACGTACGCCCCGACGACTGGTATTTTCCCTGCCATTTCGAAGGCAATCCGATCATGCCGGGCTGCCTCGGCCTCGACGGCATGTGGCAGCTGACCGGTTTCTTCCTGGGCTGGCTCGGCGAGGAAGGTCGCGGCATGGCGCTTTCAACCGGCGAAGTGAAATTCAAGGGCATGGTCCGGCCGCATACCAAACTGATCGAATACGGCATCGACTTCAAGCGCGTCATGCGCGGTCGCCTCGTGCTCGGCACGGCCGACGGCTGGCTGAAGGCGGACGGCGAGACCATATACCAGGCGTCCGACCTTCGCGTCGGTCTATCGAAAGACAAGACCGCCTGACGGCGTTTCGAGCGGCTGACGAAAACAACAAAGGTTTGATCAGATGAGACGGGTAGTTGTCACGGGTCTGGGTATCGTTTCCTCGATCGGAAGCAATGCGGCCGAAGTCACCGAATCCTTGCGCCAGGCAAAGTCGGGCATTTCCTTTTCCAACGATTTCGCCGAACACGGCTTCAAGTGCCAAGTCTGGGGCAGCCCGAAGCTCGGCCCGGCGGAACTTGCCGAACTGGTCGATCGCCGCGCCATGCGCTTCCTGTCGCAGGGCGGCGCCTGGAACCATGTCGCCATGAAGCAGGCGATCGCCGATTCCGGCCTGGAAGAGAAGGACTATGCCCAGAACGAGCGCACCGGCATCATCATGGGATCCGGCGGACCGTCCACCCGTACGCTGATCGAGGCGGCCGAGATCACCACCAAGAACAACAGCCCGAAGCGCATTGGTCCCTTCGCCGTGCCGAAGGCGATGTCCTCCACCGCTTCGGCCACACTTGCCACCTGGTTCAAGATCCACGGCGTCAATTATTCGATCTCGTCGGCCTGCTCGACCTCCGCCCATTGCATCGGCAACGCCACTGAGATGATCCAGTGGGGCAAGCAGGACGTGATGTTTGCCGGCGGCCACGAGGATCTCGACTGGACGATGTCCAATCTCTTCGATGCCATGGGCGCCATGTCCTCTAAATATAACGATACGCCCGAGACTGCCTCGCGCGCCTATGACGTCAACCGCGACGGTTTCGTCATCGCCGGCGGCGCCGGTGTGCTGGTGCTGGAGGAGCTGGAGCGCGCCAAGGCCCGCGGCGCCAAAATCTACGCCGAAATCGTCGGCTACGGCGCGACCTCCGATGGTTACGACATGGTCGCGCCTTCCGGCGAGGGCGCTATCCGCTGCATGCGCCAGGCGCTTTCCACCGTCAAAGGCGATGTTGACTATATCAACACTCACGGCACCTCGACTCCGGTCGGCGACAGCAAGGAAATCGGCGCCATCCGCGAGGTATTCGGCGGCGCCAAGATCCCCCATATCCAATCGACCAAATCGCTGACCGGCCATTCGCTGGGTGCGGCCGGCGTGCAGGAATCGATCTATTCCCTGCTGATGATGCAGCAAGGCTTCATCGGCGAAAGCGCCCATATCACCGAGCTCGATCCCGAATTCGAAGGCGTGCCGATCGTGCGCAAGCGTATCGACGATGCGAAGATCGATATCGCTCTCTCCAATTCCTTCGGCTTCGGCGGGACGAACGCCACGCTCGTCTTCCAGCGCTACAACGGATAACAACATGACTGGAATCATGCAGGGTAAGCGCGGCCTCATCATGGGCGTCGCAAACAACCATTCGATTGCCTGGGGGATTTCAAAAGCGCTTGCCGCGCAGGGTGCGGACCTCGCCTTCACCTATCAGGGCGATGCGCTCGGCAAGCGCGTCAGGCCGCTTGCCGCCGAAGTCGGCTCGGATTTCGTGCTGCCTTGCGACGTCGAGGACATCGCTTCGGTCGATGCCGTGGTAGACGCGCTCGGCGAGCGCTGGGGCAAGCTCGATTTTATTGTCCATGCCATCGGATTCTCCGACAAGAACGAGCTGAAGGGCCTCTACGCCGATACGACGCGGGAGAATTTCAGCCGCACCATGGTCATCTCCTGCTTCTCCTTCACCGAGATCGCCAGGCGCTGCGCCCCCTTGATGGAAGGCAGCGGCGCGATGCTGACTTTGACTTATAACGGCTCGACGCGCGTTATTCCGAATTACAACGTCATGGGCGTCGCCAAGGCGGCGCTCGAGGCTTCGGTTCGTTATCTCGCCGCCGACTACGGCCCGCGCGGCATCCGCGTCAATGCGATTTCCGCCGGCCCGATCCGCACGCTTGCCGGCGCCGGCATTTCGGACGCACGCGCGATCCTCTCCTGGAACCAGCGGAACGCGCCGCTGCGCAAGACTGTGACCATCGATCAGGTCGGCAGTTCGGCGCTTTACCTGCTCTCCGACCTCTCCGCCGGGGTCACCGGCGAGATCCATTTCGTCGATGCCGGCTTCAACATCACCTCCATGCCGACGCTCGAAGCGCTGCGCAGGGCAGACGTGGAATAAAGACAGAAAGCCGGGCTTGAAGGCGAGCCCGGCTTTTCTTCAAGACTCATCCTCTAGAGCACCTCCGTTTTTCTTCGAATCACGGAAATGCTCTATCTCTTTGTTTTCACGCAGTTCCGAACGCAAAACCCGCTACACACTTTTGCTGGAATTGCTCTAGGGATGAATGACCTGCCGCAAGATAGCCGCCGAATCCCTGGCGCCCCAGCGGGTCGCAATCTTTCCGTTTTCGACAACGAACCATTCCATTGCTGTGACTTCGTAGCTTTTGCCGGTCGGGTCATGCCCCACGAGACCGCGAAAGAAACCGGAGTAGCGCCCGGTTTCCCGGTAGCGGACCACGACATTCGTTCCCTCCGCGGCGATATCGAGGATCTCGAGATTTATGTTCATGCCCTCGTGAAGCTCGCGCCAGATGGGTTCGACGTCGTCCAGACCACCATACCCCAGAACACCGTAAATCCGCGCATCGGCGGCAAACAGTTCGCGCAGTGCGACCATGTCGAAGCGGTTGAATGCCTCGACATACGCCATGACGAGCGCCTTGTTGGCTTCAGTCTCCATCCCTCTCCCCTGTGATTTCTCCATCTGCAGCAAGTCTAGCAGATCAGCCAATGCGGACAGCTTACTTCTTCGCCCACAGCACCTTGAAGCGCGCATTGCGGCAGGTTTCGCCGCTTTCCTTGAAATTGGCCGCCAGAGCCGGCTCGTAAGGCAGGCCGCGATTGGCGACGAGCATCAGCCGGCCGTTACCGCGAAGGGCGGATGCTGCGGCCTTGATCATCGCCTGGCCGAGCGAAGGCTCGGCGGCGTGGCCCTCATGGAAGGGCGGGTTCATGATGACGAGGTCGTATTTGTCCTTGACCGGCTCGCTCGCCAGATCGTGCCAGAAGAAGCGCACAGGCGCGTTTGGGCAGTTCTCCGCCAGATTGTCTTTGGCGGCCTCCAAGGCGGCGTGGTTGGCCTCGTAGAGGTCAAGGCGGGCAATTCCAGGCGATCTTTGCGCCATCTCGACGGAGAGATAGCCCCACCCCGCGCCGAAATCCGCGACGTCGCCGGCAAAATCCTGCGGCAGGCGCGAAGCGAGCAGTTCCGATCCGGCATCGATCCGGTCGTGCGAGAACATGCCGGCAGCCGCATGGAAGCGATCGTCGACGCGCACCGGCGCCTTCGCCAGCTTGGAGACGATTTCGCCGGTTTCTGCCGGCCGGCCGAACCAGAAGGCCACGCCGTGATATTTCGGCATATGGTCGATGGCGAGGCCGAATCCTTCCATGCGCTTGCGCAGCGGCTGGATGCCGTCTTCCTTGGCGCCGGCAACGACGATCAGGCCGCCGGCCCGCGTGCGGGTGATCGCGGCGGCGAGATTGGCCTCGTTCTCGCCCTTGTGCTTGGTGCAGAGCACGAGTGCTGCGTCATAGTCCTGACCGTCGATCTCAGGTGTGGCTTCGATCCGCTGCGCCAGCAGCTGGCGGTAGAGCGGTCGGAAGCCCTGGACGGCGCTGAGCGCGGCGGCAAAACCTTCCGGCAGCGCAAAGCCAGCCTCGGCGCCGAGGAAGAGCACACGCTCGCCTTCGCCGGGCGCCTTGATTGTGCCGCTGGCAAAGGGGTGGAAAAGGGTCTTCAGCGTTTCGCGGCTCATGGATATCGTCTCATTTAGAATAGAAAAAGGGCGCGGAAGATCCCCGCGCCCGGAATTAAAGCTGGCAGAGGCGGCTTATTCGGCCGCTTCTTCCTTCTTCTTCTCGTTCGGAATCTCCTGGCCGGTGGCCTGGTCGACGACCTTCATCGACAGGCGAACCTTGCCGCGTTCGTCGAAGCCGAGCAGCTTGACCCAGACCTTGTCGCCTTCCTTGACGACATCAGTCGTCTTGGCGACGCGCTCGGAAGCGAGCTGCGAGATATGGACGAGGCCGTCGCGGGCGCCGAAGAAGTTGACGAAAGCGCCAAAGTCGGCGGTCTTGACGACAGTGCCTTCGTAGATCTGGCCAATTTCAGGCTCGGCGACGATCGAGTGGATCCACTTGCGGGCCGCTTCGATCTCCTTGCCGGAAGAGGAGGCGATCTTGACGGTGCCGTCGTCCTCGATGTTGATCTTCGCGCCGGTCTTTTCGACGATTTCGCGGATGACCTTGCCACCGGAGCCGATGACTTCGCGGATCTTGTCGACCGGGATGTTCATGACTTCGATGCGCGGAGCGAATTCGCCAAGCTGGCCGCGGCTTTCGGTGATGGCCTTGGCCATTTCGCCGAGGATATGGGCGCGACCGCCCTTGGCCTGGCCGAGAGCGACCTTCATGATCTCTTCGGTGATGCCGGCGATCTTGATGTCCATCTGCAGCGAAGTGATGCCATCGGCCGTGCCGGCAACCTTGAAGTCCATGTCGCCGAGGTGGTCTTCATCACCGAGAATGTCGGAAAGGACGGCAAAGCGATCGCCCTCGAGGATCAGGCCCATGGCGATACCGGCAACCGGCTTGGCGAGCGGGACGCCTGCATCCATCAGCGCCAGCGACGTGCCGCAGACGGTTGCCATCGACGACGAGCCGTTGGATTCGGTGATCTCGGAAACGACGCGCAGCGTGTAGGGGAACTGCTCAGCCGACGGCAGCATCGGACGGATCGCACGCCATGCGAGCTTGCCGTGGCCGATCTCGCGGCGACCTGGGGAGCCCATGCGCCCGGTCTCACCAACCGAGAAGGGGGGGAAGTTGTAATGGAGCAGGAAGCGCTCCTTGTACATGCCGGTCAGGCTGTCGACATACTGCTCGTCTTCGCCGGTGCCGAGCGTGGCAACCACGATCGCCTGCGTTTCGCCGCGCGTGAAGAGCGCCGAACCGTGCGTGCGCGGCAGAAGGCCGACTTCAGAAACGATCGGACGAACGGTTTCAAGATCGCGGCCGTCGATGCGGCTCTTGGTGTCCAGGATGTTCCAGCGGACGATCTTGGCCTGCAGGTGCTTGAAGATCGCGCCGACTTCCTCGGCCGTATACTTGGCTTCGCCTTCCTCGGGGAGGAAATGCGCCTTGACCTTTGCCTTGACGGCGTCGACGGCGGCGTAGCGATCGGCCTTCTGGGTGATCTTGTAAGCTTCGCGGAGTTCTGCTTCGAAATGCTTCAGCATCTCGCCTTCGAGCTCGGAATAGTCTTCCGGCTGGAAGTCGCGCGGCTCCTTGGCGGCGACTTCGGCGAGTTTGATGATCGCGTCGAGAACCGGCTGGAAGCCCTTGTGGCCGAACATGACGGCGCCGAGCATGACGTCTTCGGGCAGTTCCTTGGCTTCGGACTCGACCATCAGCACGGCGTCGTAGGTGCCGGCGACGACTAGGTCGAGGCTCGACTCATCCATCTCGTCGAGATGCGGGTTGAGAACATATTCGCCATTGATGTAGCCGACGCGCGCGCCGCCGACCGGGCCCATGAAAGGAACGCCGGAAAGCGTCAGCGCCGCCGAAGAGGCGATCATGGACAAGATGTCGGGATTGTTTTCAAGGTCGTGTTGGACGACGGTGACGACGACCTGCGTGTCGTTCTTGTAGCCTTCCGGGAAGAGCGGGCGGATCGGGCGGTCGATCAGGCGGGAAACGAGCGTTTCGTTTTCGCTCGGACGTCCTTCGCGCTTGAAATAGCCGCCGGGAATCTTGCCGGCCGCGTAGGTCTTTTCCTGGTAGTTGACGGTCAGCGGAAAGAAGTCCTGGCCGGGCTTCGGCGCCTTGGCCGAGACGACAGTGGCGAGAACGACGGTCTCGCCGTAAGTGGCGAGAACCGCACCGTCGGCCTGACGGGCGATCTTGCCGGTTTCGAGCTTCAGCGGGCGGCCGGCCCACTCGATTTCCACTGTGTGTGTATCAAACATATCTTGTCCTTCAATGCGGGAGCACGCGCCATCGCCGATATCAGGGCGCAGCGCACAGTCGACCGCAATCAATGTGACGTATCACGGGCAAGACAACGGGAGGCTTTTCATCGGCAGTTTCCCGAACTTGAGAGTTCCTGAGAAACTTGGGCCAAAGCCTTGGAGAGCTTTGGCCGAAAGCATCCGGCAATCCTGCCCCATGACAGGTCAGCGGTTGGTTTGGCAGAACCGGCCCATCCGGGCCTGCCGGTCGTTCCACCGCTTGAGATAGGGCGCGGGTGGAACATTTCATCGGGAGCGTCGTCCCGAAACAGATCCGGCGGACGCTTAAAGCGTCCGCCGGACAATTTTAACGGCGAATACCCAGGCTGTTGATCAGCTTGGAATAGCGGCCTTCATCCTTCTTCTTGAGATAATCAAGAAGCGAGCGGCGGCTCGAAACCATCGTCAGCAGGCCACGGCGGGAATGGTTATCCTTCTTGTGGTCCTTGAAGTGTTCGGTCAGGTTGTTGATGCGTTCGGTCAGGATCGCAACCTGGACTTCCGGAGAACCGGTATCGCCTTCGGCGGTTGCATATTCCTTGATCAGCGCAGCCTTGCGCTCAGCAGTGATCGACATCGGACGTTCCTTTCTATGAGAGGAGAAGAAGTCGCCACAAGCCGGGATGCCGTCCAGCTTTGGCCGTGAATGCGAGCAGGCGAACCTGACGCTGGCGCTGCCTATAAACCAAATCTGCAGCGATGGAAAGAGGGGACCCCCGCAGCCGCTTTCAACGGCCCGCCATGGCGTCCCGGATCATTGCATCATAACCTTCGGGATCCTGCAGCATGGCGAAATGGCTGGCATCCTTCAGGATCACGAGCTTGGCGCCGGGAATCTCCTTGGCCATCAATTCCGTATGATCGAGCTTGACGGCTTCATCGTGATCGCCGATCGCGAGCGTGACGGGAACCGTGATCTTTCCAAGATCGCCGGCCGTCCATGCCGGCTGGGTCTCCCACATGTGGGAGATCTGCGTGACGAAGGCATCGTACTCGTCCGGCGTCGGCGAAAGCTTTCGGTACTGATCGCCGGCGACATCGATGTAGGCTTTGAAGGTCTGGTTTTCCATGACGTCGGCCTTGACGCCGTCGGTCGTGACGTTTGCCGCCTGGGCAATGACGCGGGTCAGCTTTTCCGGATGTTTCATTGCCATGTCGATGCCGATGATGCCGCCGTCCGACCATCCCACCAGCGTCACCTTGCCGATCTTCAGATGGTCGAGAAGGGCCACGTAATCCGATGTCATCAGATCGTAGCCGAAAGCTTGCCCGCTGCGCGTCGAGCGGCCATGGCCGCGGCTGTCGGCGACGATGACCAGGTGATCCCTGGCGAAATCGGCGATCTGGTGACCCCAGACGTCGGCATTTCCAAGGCCGCCATGGATGAAGAGGATCGGCTCGCCTTCACCATATTCGGCATAATACATCTTGATGTCGTTCACATCGGCCACGCCGCTCGTCGTCGCCGCGGGCATCGAAGGAAAGGCCGGCAGCTCGGCCCAGCGCTCGGCGGATTGAGCGCCGGCGATGGTCAGAAACATCGAAAAGAACGTCAGTACTCCGATAGCGGTTGCGCGCATTTTCATCCCCTTGCCGGGCCACCATGGCCCCTCGGGCGCTATGGCCCGAAAGGAAGATATCGCATCGCTAGCGCCTGACAATCGTCAGTGGTAACGGACTCAGGCGAAAACCCGCTTCGGTCGAAACTCGCCCTGGCCGATTTCGCCGATCGCGATCAGCCTGCCGCGTGCCGTCGCATAGGCTTCGCTTTCAGCAATCGGCGCATCGCGGCCGCGCACCAGGATCGGATTGCCCATCTTCAGCCGGTGCGCCTGATCTTCGTTGATGACGAGATGAGGCAGGGCCGACAATGCTTCGCAGGTGTCGATGAGCAGCGCGTCGAGGGCGGCAAGCCGCTCGTCCATATCCTCGATCGCTTCGAGTGCCACCAGGTTTGCGAGCGGCACCATGGCGTCTTCCGAAAAGGGCGCGACAAAGGTGCGCCGCAGCCCTGATATATGGCCGTAGCAGCCGAGCTCGCGGCCGAAATCGCGGGCGAGCGCCCTGACATAGGTGCCCTTGCCGCATTCCACTTCGAAATGCGCGGTATTGGTGTCCGGGCAGGCAAGCAGGGTCAGCCGGAAGATCTCCACCTCGCGCGAGGGGATCTCGACGGCTTCCCCTTCGCGCGCCAGGTCGTATGCGCGTTCACCCCCTATCTTGATGGCGGAAAACTGCGGCGGGACCTGGCTGATCGTGCCGATATACTTTGGCAGGATGTCGCGGATCTGCTGTTCGGTCGGACGCTTGTCGGATGTCTGCGTGACCTCGCCTTCGAGGTCGTCGGTCGCGCGCTCCTCTCCCCAGCTCACCGTGAATTCATAGATCTTGCGGCCGTCCATTACATAGGGAACCGTCTTGGTCGCGTCGCCGAGCGCGATCGGCAGCATGCCGGAGGCGAGCGGATCGAGCGTGCCGGCATGGCCGGCCTTCTGCGCCTTGTAGAGCCACTTGATCTTGGAAACGGCTTCCGTCGAGCCGAAATCCACCGGCTTGTCGAGAATCAGCCAGCCGGAAATCGGCCGGCCCTTGGGTTTGCGTGGTTTGGACATCAGTCTCTTCTATTATTGTTCGTCGTTGTCGCCGTCGAGATCTCGGCTCACCTCGGGCGAACGCAAGAGCTCGTCGATCTTCTTGTAGTTGTCGAAGCTGGTGTCGTCCCGGAAGCGCACCTCCGGCATGTATTTCATCTGCCGAAGCTGCGGCCCGAGCCGGCCGCGGATGAACTTCGCATGGCGGTTCAATGCCTCGATGACGATGCTGTGGTCGGAAACGCCGAGCGGTGTCACATAAGCCGTGGCGATCTTGAGATCGGGCGACATGCGCACTTCGGAGATCGAAATCACGGTCGCCTCGATGATGTCGTCACGCACTTCGCCGCGCTGCAGCACCTGGGTGATCGCGGCGCGGACCTGTTCGCCAACGCGCAGCATGCGCTGCGAAGGCGCGGAGGATGTTGGTCTGGTCATTGTTATCTCTGTTTGCCGATGCGGCTGGGAATCGAACCCGTCAAAGGAGAGCGTCCATGACTCTTTTGGCTGAAAAGGTCAAGCCGGCAGGTAGAAAAGCCACCCGCCGGAGAGCGGATGGCTTTTGTCAAGCTGCTGGAACGCAGAGGATTAGAGCGTGCGCGTGATATGTTCGACGCGGAAGCACTCGATGACGTCGCCGACGCGCATGTCTTCGTAGTTTTCGAAGGCCATGCCGCACTCCTGGCCCATCGGCACTTCGGAGACTTCGTCCTTGAAGCGCTTGAGGGTCTTGAGCTTGCCTTCGTGAACGACGACGTCGTTGCGGATAAGGCGGACGCCCGCCCCGCGCTCGACCTTGCCTTCGACGACACGGCAGCCTGCGACCTTGCCGACCTTGGTGATGTTGAACACCTCCAGGATCTCGGCATTGCCGATGAAGGTCTCGCGCCGTTCCGGCGACAGCAGGCCCGACATCGCTGCCTTTACGTCATCCACGAGGTCGTAGATGATGTTGTAGTAGCGGATCTCGATGCCCTGGCGTTCGGCAAACTGGCGCGCCTGCGCATTGGCGCGAACGTTGAAGCCGATGATGGCCGCGTTCGAGGCTTCGGCGAGCGAAATATCCGACTCCGTGATGCCGCCTGCGCCCGAATGGACGATGCGGGCACGGACCTCGTCGGTTCCGAGCTTTTCCAGCGCGCCGGCAATCGCTTCGATCGAACCCTGCACGTCGCCCTTAATGACGAGCGGGAACTCCTTGATGCCGGTGCTCTGCATCTGCGTCATCATCTGTTCCAGCGAACCGCGCTGTCCCGACTGGCGGGCAGCCGCCTTGTCGCGGGCAAGACGCTGGCGGTATTCCGAGATTTCGCGGGCGCGGCTTTCGCTCTCGACCACGGCGAACTTGTCACCCGCCTGCGGCGTGCCGGAAAGGCCAAGCACTTCGACGGGCATCGCCGGCGGTGCTTCCTTCATATGCTCGCCCTTGTCGTTGACGAGGGCGCGCACACGGCCCCAGACGTCGCCTGCGACGATGATCTGGCCCGGCTTCAGCGTACCGTTCTGAACGAGAACCGTGGCAACCGAGCCGCGGCCGCGGTCGAGCTGGGCTTCGATGACGGTGCCTTCCGCGGTGCGGTTCGGATTGGCCTTGAGGTCAAGGATTTCCGCCTGCAGCAGAACGGCCTCGAGCAGCTTGTCGAGGTTCTTGCCTGTTTTGGCCGACACTTCGACGTCAAGTGTTTCGCCGCCCATCGATTCCACGAAGACTTCGTGCTGCAGAAGCTGGTTGCGCACCTTCTGCGGATCGGCTTCGTGCTTGTCGATCTTGTTGATCGCCACGATGATCGGAACACCGGCTGCCTTGGCGTGATTGATCGATTCGATCGTCTGCGGCATGACGCTGTCGTCAGCTGCCACGACGAGGATCGCGATGTCGGTCGCCTGCGCTCCGCGGGCACGCATCGCCGTGAAGGCGGCGTGGCCGGGGGTGTCGATGAAGGTGATCTTCTGGCCGTTCTGCTCCACCTGATAGGCGCCGATATGCTGCGTGATGCCGCCGGCTTCGCCGGCAACCACGTTGGCATGGCGGATGGCGTCGAGCAGCGAGGTCTTGCCGTGGTCGACGTGGCCCATGATGGTGACGACCGGCGGACGCGAAACGCGGTCGCCTTCAACGTCGGCGATGTCAAAGATGCCGAGTTCGACGTCGGATTCAGAGACACGCTTGACGGTATGGCCGAATTCGCCGGCGATGAGTTCGGCAAGGTCGGCGTCGATGACGTCGCCCGGCTTCATCATCTGGCCTTCTTTCATCAGGTACTTGATGACGTCGACGGCGCGTTCGGACATGCGCTGCGACAGTTCCTGAATGGTGATGGTCTCAGGCAGGACGACTTCGCGGGAAATCTTCTCGCGAGTCTCCTGCATCTGGCTGCGGCGGAACTTCTCCTGCCGGCGGCGCATCGCCGAAAGCGAACGGCTGCGGCCGGCGTCCTCGCCGTCCACATCGGCAGTGGTGATCGTCAGCTTGCCGCGGCGGCGCTCGTCATCCGTCTTCGGACGCGTGGTTACCGGCTTTGCGGGTTCCGGACGGACGATGCGGCCACGGGCCGGACCGCCGCGCGCGGCGCCCCGATCGTCGTCGCCATCATCATCGCGGCGGCCACGGGCGCCGACCGGTGTGGCGGCGCCGGGGGTCGGACGGGCGCCAGCGGGCGCTGCGCCATCAGGCCGGCGGGCAGCCGGAGCCGATGATGCCGGCCGCGGCGTGCTCGGACGGGCTTCGGTCACTGCCGGAGCCGGCGCGGCTGCAGCGGCTGCCGGTTCGGCGGCAGCAGCAGCGGCCGCTTCGGCCTGCCGGGCTGCCTCTTCGGCCGCCCTGCGTGCGGCATCCTCCGCTTCGGCTGCCTTGCGGACAGCCTCTTCGGCGGCGCGGCGTTTTTCTTCCTCGGCGCGGCGGATCGCATCCTGGGCGTCACGCGCCTGGGATTCGGCGAGCGCACGGCGGCGCGCATCCATTTCCTCAGGCGACAGATGGTTCAGCACGACAGGGCGCGGGCGATCGTTCGGACGCGGCTGCTGATAGGACTGCTGCGGACGCTGGTTGGCTTGGCCGCCACCGGGCTGATGAATCCGGGGTGCCGGCGTCGACTGCTGCGGACGCGCCTGAGCAGGTGCCGGCGCCGGTTCGGCTGCGCGAACCGGGGCTGCGGGGGCCGCAGGCGTGATCGGCTTTTCGTCTTCCGGGCGCATCGGGCGCCGCTTGCGGGTCTCGACCACGACCGCCTTGGTGCGACCCCGACCCATATCCTGGCGAACGGTACCCTGGCTCATCCCCGATGGTTTCAGGGTGAGCGTCTTCTTGCCCGTTACGCTGAGTGTCTTGTCGTCGTTACTATCGGTCATTCGTTCCCGTTCCTTCGGACAGGGAGCGATGACTAGATCAGACCCTGTCGTTCAAATACTGTCGATCAATGAGAATGAAACCGGCCGATGCCGGTGACCGCCTCATTGTTTTTGCCGGCCAGCGCCGCCCGCTGCCCGGGACTGACCGCCAATACGGTACTGTTCGAGCATCTTTGCGCGCTTCACTACACCCTCACCCGCCTGCCCTGCAAGCACTGCGGCATGGATAAAAGCATTCTGGGCCATCAGGCCTTCCATTTCGCTCTCCGAGAAGAAACGGTAGGAAGGTATCTCCTCCTCGGTCTCCATTCCGAGGTGCCAGGCCTTGCGGGCCTGGTCGATTTTTCGCACTCCATCATCCGCTGCGTCAGTTGCGTGGAACACCGCAAGGGCTGCTCCACTTCTGACCGCGGCATCCACTTTCGAGGCGCCGCTGACGAACTGGCCGGCCTTGCGCGCCATGTTCATCATCTGCATCAATTGCGCAGCCAGCAGCCGGTCGACGCTTGCGCCGAGATCGTCCGCCGCTTTCACTTCCGCTTTCAGCGCCCGGGCGAACAGCTTTTTCGCCACCGCCCTGTCGACCAGCGACCGGTCGGCCTTCACCCAGCAGCCGCGTCCCGGAAGCTCGCGCTTCAGGTCGGCGACGACGGTTCCGTCGGGAGCCGCGACGAAGCGGATCAGCTCTTCTGGCGATCCGCTTTCGCGCGTCACGATGCACATGCGTCCGTTCACGTCATACCCTGCAAGATCGTCGTCCTCGGGAAGAACGTTCGGCTCATGCGCGGTCATCATGCTTCCTGTTCGGCTTCGGTGACCTCTTCTTCGGTCCCCTTCGCCAGGTCCTCTTCGGTGATCCAGCCAGCCGCGAGGCGGGCCTGGACGATCATTTGCTCGGCCTCGACACGCGAGACGTCGAACTTCGAGAACAGGCCTTCGAACTTCTTCGTTTCGCCGTTCTTGCGTTCGCTCCAGCCGACGAGATCATCGGCCGCACAACCGGCGAAATCCTCGATCGTCTTGATGCCGTCCTCGCCGAGCGCCACCATCATCTGGGCGGTCATGCCGTCGATCTGGCGCAGCTCGTCCTCAACGCCGAGCGCCTTGCGCTTCTCGTCCATCTCGGCTTCGAGACGCTCGAGGAATTCGCGGGCGCGCTGCTGAATTTCCTGCGCGGTCTCTTCGTCGAAACCGTCGATCGAGGAAATCTCGTCGAGATCGACATAGGCCAGTTCTTCGACGGCGGCAAAGCCTTCGGACGCCAGAACCTGGCCGACCATTTCGTCGACGTCGAGCGAATCCATGAACAGGTTGGTGCGCTCGTTGAATTCCTTCTGACGGCGTTCCGATTCCTCGGCCTCCGTCATGATGTCGATATCCCAGCCAGTCAGCTGCGAAGCAAGGCGGACGTTCTGGCCACGGCGGCCGATCGCAAGCGACAGCTGCTCGTCGGGGACGACGACTTCGATGCGCTCGGCGTCCTCGTCGAGAACGACCTTGGCCACTTCCGCCGGCTGCAGGGCGTTGACGACGAAGGTCGCCGGGTCCTGGCTCCAGGGGATGATGTCGATTTTCTCACCCTGGAGTTCGCCGACGACGGCCTGGACGCGCGAGCCGCGCATACCGACGCAGGCGCCGACCGGATCGATCGAACTGTCGTTCGAAATCACTGCGATCTTGGCGCGCGAGCCCGGATCACGGGCGACCGACTTCACCTGGATGATGCCGTCATAGATCTCAGGCACTTCCATGGTGAAGAGCTTCACCATGAACTGCGGATGCGTGCGCGACAGGAAAATCTGCGGACCACGCTGCTCCCGACGAACATCATATACGTATGCACGCACGCGATCGCCATAGCGCACGTTCTCCCGCGGGATCATTTCGTCGCGGCGGATGATGCCTTCGCCACGGCCGAGATCGACGATGACGTTGCCGTATTCGACGCGCTTGACGGTGCCGTTGACGATTTCGCCGACGCGATCCTTGAATTCGTCGAACTGGCGGTCGCGCTCGGCTTCACGCACCTTCTGCACGATCACCTGCTTGGCGGATTGTGCGGCGATGCGGCCGAAATCCATCGGCGGCAGCGGATCGGCGATGAAATCGCCGAGGGCTGCGTCCGGATTGCGGTCGCGGGCAAGCTCCAGCGGAATCTGCGTCGAATAATCCTCGGCCTTGTCGACCACTTCGAGCAGGCGCTGCAGACGGATTTCACCGGTCTTCGGATTGATGTCGGCCCGGATGTTGGATTCGGTGCCGTAACGGGAGCGCGCCGCCTTCTGGATGGCATCGGCCATTGCGGCAAGCACGATCTCCCGGTCGATGACTTTTTCGCGCGCCACTGCATCTGCGATCTGCAGAAGTTCGAGCCGGTTCGCACTGACTGCCATTGTCTTGTTTCTCCGTCTTTACTCCAGGGTTCCCGTCCCTGGGAGCGGTCTGTTGATCGGTTATTCCTGGTCGTCTGCTTCGTTCTGGTTGGCGGCCTGCGCTTTCGCCAGCTTGTCGGCGCGCAGCGCATCGCGGATCAGATCGTCGGTCAGAATGAGCTTCGCATCGCTAAGCGCCGTGAAGGGAATGATGACCTTCTGCTCTTCCCCGTAGGCGACCTGGTCACGCTCGAGCGTGAATCCATCGGCGTCTGCTTCGACGATCTTGCCGCGGAAGCGTTTGCGGTTGCCGATCATGATCGACGTTTCGCACTTTACAAGGTGGCCTTGCCAGCGGACGAAATCGGATTTCCGCACCATCGGACGGTCGATGCCGGGCGAAGACACCTCGAGATGATACTCTTTATCGATCGGATCTTCCACATCGAGGACTGGAGAAATCGCCATCGAGACTTCTTCGCAGTCCTGAACCGTCATCGTGCCGTCATTGCGCTCGGCCATCACCTGCATCGTCGCGCCGTTCTGGTTCAGCATGCGCACGCGGATGAGCCGGAAACCCATGCCGACGAGAACGGGTTCGATGATATCGGCAAGACGCTGGTCGAGCCCGGTTTCGGTAATCAGCCGCGGCTCAAGTTCGTTGTCTGCGTTGGTCATGTCCGACAAGCGGCGCTCCTCGCAATTTCAAGCTGTTCGGGCGATCGAGCTAATAAAAAAGAGCGGGTCCTTGCGGCCCACTCTTCATCAAGCGATCAAGAATTTGAGAGCCATATAGTCGGGTTTTTCCGAAATTGCAAGTTCTGCGACCGATTCCGCCAAATCGCTTCCGGCAAGGCGAACGAGCCTATGGCCAGCGAAGGTCTTGCGCATATATTGCCGGTGGGTCTCAAAAACAAAAGCGGGAGAAATCGTGGCCTACACCTCAGCGACATTGGCGCCCTTGCGGCACGATACCTATCGGGCCATCTGGTTTGCCAGCCTTTCCTCGAATTTCGGCGGCCTGATCCAGGCGGTGGGTGCTGCCTGGATGATGACGACCATCACCGCTTCGGAGGATATGGTCGCGTTGGTTCAGACCTCGACGGCGCTGCCGATCATGCTGTTTTCCCTGGTATCGGGCGCGCTCGCCGATAATTACGACCGACGCCGGGTCATGCTGACGGCGCAGTGCATGATGCTTGTGGTGTCGGCGCTGCTGACCGCATCAGCCCTTCTCGGCTGGATAACGCCCTGGCTGTTGCTCTTCTTCACCTTCCTGATCGGCTGCGGCACTGCGCTCAACAACCCTTCATGGCAGGCCTCCGTCGGCGACATGGTGCCGCGCGCCGATCTGCCGGGCGCCGTCACGCTGAACAGCATGGGCTTTAATATCACCCGCAGCGTCGGCCCGGCGATCGGCGGCGCCATCGTGGCGGCGGCGGGTGCTGCCGCGGCGTTCGCGGTCAACACCCTGAGTTACCTCCCATTGATCTACGCTTTGCTGCGCTGGCGGCCGAGCACACCGGTCTCGACTCTGCCGCGTGAGGCGCTCGGCAGCGCGATCTTTGCCGGCTTGCGCTACGTCTCGATGTCGCCCAATCTCGAAAAGGTTCTGGTCAGGGGCCTTATATTCGGTGTCGGCGCCAGCTCCATCCTGGCGCTGCTGCCGATCGTCGCGCTCGATCTCGTCGCCGGCGGTCCGCTGACCTATGGCTTCATGCTCGGCGCCTTCGGTATTGGCGCGATCGGCGGTGCGGTGCTGAGTG
Organism: Rhizobium sp. BK049; assembly: GCF_014193135.1. Taxonomy (NCBI): domain Bacteria; kingdom Pseudomonadati; phylum Pseudomonadota; class Alphaproteobacteria; order Hyphomicrobiales; family Rhizobiaceae; genus Rhizobium; species Rhizobium sp. BK049. The sequence continues at coordinate 68,216 of NZ_JACHYV010000028.1, read as the reverse complement.
CAAGAATTCGCCAGGCGCTGTCCAGCGAGACGATCGTCCGCCTCGCCTTTGCCGGCTTTGCGCTGAGCGCCGTCATCGCCGCCATCAGTCCGAGCGCCGTCCTCACATCAGCCGGGCTGCTCATTTCGGGCGCCTGTTGGGTCTCCGCACTTTCGCTCTTCAACACCATCGTCCAACTGTCGACGCCGCGCTGGGTGGTCGGGCGCGCGCTGTCGCTCTATCAGACCGTCACCTTCGGCGGCATTGCCGGTGGCAGTTGGCTCTGGGGTGTTACGGCGGACCGCTATGGGGTCGCCGATGCGCTGCTGATGGCGTCGGTCGTACTGCTGCTCGGCATTGCGATCGGGCTGCGGTTTTCGATGCCGGCCTTCGCCTCGCTCAATCTCGATCCGCTGAACCGCTTCACCGCGCCGGCCTTAAGCCTCGACATCACCCCGCGCAGCGGCCCGATCGTCATTCAGGTCGATTACGAGATCGCCGACGACGATCTGGCGGAATTCATGGCGCTGATGGGCGAGCGCCGCCGCATCCGCATCCGCGACGGCGCCCGGCATTGGGCGCTGATGCGCGATCTCGAAAATCCTGGCCTCTGGACGGAAAGCTACCATACGCCGACCTGGGTCGAGTACATAAGACACAACCAGCGGCGCACGCAGGCCGATGCTGAAAACATCGACAGGCTGCGCGCGCTCCATTGCGGCGACGGTCCGCCCCATGTCCACCGCATGATCGAGCGCCAGGCCATCCCGCCAGGCGATGATGTCTTCCACAAGGCGCCGATCGATCTGCATCATTGAGAGCAGCCATGTACAGTTTCAGGCTCGCCCGTCTATCCGATCTCGCAGCCATCGTAAGGCTTCTCGCCGATGACGATCTCGGCGCCGCCAGGGAAATCGTCTCCGATCCCGTCGATGCGCGTTATCTTTCGGCCTTCGCGGCGATCGAGGCGGACGCCAACCAGTTGCTGGCTGTCGTAACCGACGCCTCCGACCAGGTCGTCGGCTGCCTGCAGCTGAGCTTTCTTCCCGGCCTCTCCCGGACGGGTATGTGGCGCGGGCAGATCGAAAGCGTGCGTATCGCAAGAGAGTGTCGCGGAGCGGGGCTCGGCGCGCAATTCATCGAATGGGCGGTCGCCCAATGCGTCGAGCGCGGCTGCGGCCTCGTGCAGCTGACATCGGACAAGACACGGAAAGAGTCGATCCGCTTCTACGAGAAGCTCGGTTTCGTCGTCAGCCACGAAGGACTGAAACGCAACCTGTGAATCCGGCTACTTCAGCTTGCCCTTCATGCCGGCTTCGGGAAAGCATGTCGGCTTCATGCCGTTCTTTGCTTGCCACTGGCCGATCGAGCGCCGCGTCTTGTAGCCCGGCAGTCCGTCGGTGCCGCCGACGTCATAACCCTGCCGCTCCAGCGCCTTCTGCATGGCGGCCACATCCGAACGCAGCATCTTGCCGACATCGCCCCATTGGCCCTCGAAGGCGCCGCCGTTCGAGGCGATCCGGTCGGCGAGATTGCCGATATAAAGCGCGTAGAGGTCGGAGTTGTTATACTCCTTGATGATATAGAAATTCGGCGTGACGATGAATTCCGGGCCGTCGCGGCCGGCCGGCACCAGCATCATCCCTTGAGCCTTCATCTCACCTGAGGGAAAGGCCTTGCCGGAGATGCGCTCGATGCCGAGCGAGGCCCAGTGCGAAAGCGGTTTTGCCAGATCAGGCCCCTCCTGCGCGCAGGAGACCGCTTCGGGTATCGACACCTCGAAGCCCCAGTCGCGATCGCGCTGCCAGCCCTTCTTGACCAGATAGTTGGCGATCGAGGCGAGCGTATCCGGCACCGAGGTCCAGATGTTGCGGTGGCCGTCGCCGTCGAAATCCACGGCATATTTCAGATAACTCGTCGGCATGAATTGCGGCTGTCCGAGCGCCCCGGCCCACGAGCCCTTGAAGTCGGCAGGCGTGACGTCGCCGCCGTCGAGAATATGCAGTGCCGCCACCAGCTCGGTTCGGAACATCTCCTTGCGCGTCGACATGAAGGCCTTGGTCGCCAGCACTTCCATCGCCGATTCCGGGATCTTCGCTGCCCCGAAGCCGGTCTCGCGGCCCCAGATGGCAAGCACGATCGAGCCCGGCACGCCATAAGTCTTTTCGATCCGTTTCAGCGTCGAGCCATACTGCGCCGCAAAGCCGCGCCCTGTCGCTGCGAGCTTCTTCAGCCGGTCTTCGTTGAAATAGGGACCGGGCGAGGAAAATTCAGCCTGCGTCTGCTTCTGCTCCTTCGGCGGCGGGAAACCGGGCGGGGCGAGATCCGGCAGGTTCCAGTTCAGCGTGATGCCTGAGAAAGCGGCCTTGAAGGTCTTCTCGGAAACACCGCCCGCTTTTGCTTCAGGCCAGAGGTCGCTCTGCACCCATTTTTGGAATTGTGCCTCGACATCGGCTTTGGAAGGGGCTGCGTGGGAGGTGAGGGGGAGGAGCGCGGCTGTTATGGCGAGCGCGAATATTCGCAGCATATGCAACCCCCTCATATCACCGTCCGCGCCCGCAGCGCCGCCGCCAGCGTGCCCTCATCGAGATAGTCGAGCTCGCCGCCCACAGGCACGCCATGCGCCAATCGCGTAATCTTCACGTCGAGCCCCTGCAATTGGTCGGTAATGTAATGCGCCGTCGTCTGCCCCTCGACGGTGGCGTTGACAGCGATGATCAGTTCCCGGATGCCGCCTTCGCCGATCCGGTCGATCAGTCCGCGAATATTGAGATCGTCGGGCCCGATCCCGTCGAGCGGCGACAGCGTGCCGCCAAGCACGTGATAGGCGGCGTTCATCGCGCCGGCCCGCTCCAGCGCCCAGAGGTCCGAAACGTCCTCGACGACGATGATGACGGATTGATCGCGCTGCGTATCGATGCAGACGGTGCAAGGGTCTGTTGTATCGACATTGCCGCAGCGCGAGCAGATCTTCACCTTGTCATAGGCTTCGCCCATCGCGTTCGACAGTGGCCCGAGCAACTGGTCCTTCTTCTTGATCAGATGCAGTGCTGCCCGGCGCGCCGAGCGCGGCCCGAGGCCCGGCACCTTCGCCAGAAGCTGGATGAGTTTTTCGATTTCGGGGCCGGTGACTCGTTTTGCCATGCGCCGTTCTTAACTGATATGGAACGAAAACGGAATCGCGGAAGGATCGGCCGTCCCATGAAAATCCTGGCGCTGTGCATCGGCAATGCGGAGAAGCTGGCCGGCAAGAGCTACAAGACCGGTACTTTCAAACATGCCGTCAACGGCGCCGTGATGATCGATGCCGAAGGGCTGGTCGGCGATGCCATCTGCAACCGCAAGCATCATGGCGGTGTCGATCAGGCGGTTTATGTCGAGGGATCGCTGACGCTCGACTGGTGGAGCAGGGAGCTTGGCCGGCCGCATGAACCCGGCACCTTTGGCGAAAACATGGTGATCTCAGGCCTCGACAACCGCGACGTCGCCGTCGGCGACCGGTTCATAGCAGGCGATCTTATTCTTGAGGCCACCGCCTGCCGCATTCCCTGCGCCACCTTTGCGGCCAGGATGGCCGATCCGAAATTCGTCAAGCGCTATACGGTGGCCGCCCGCCCCGGCATTTACTGCCGCGTCGTCAGAGTCGGCGTGGTCGAGGCCGGAGTGACGGTCGAGTATCATCCCTTTTCCGGAGAGAGGGTGACGATGCCGGAGCTTATGAAAACATTCGGCCAACGGCTTTCGGAGGCGGACCGGTCGCGATATCTCGCCGCTCCCATTCACTATAAGCTACGGGCGGCGCTAGAAGCGTAGCGTTAAGAACGGCGTTCTGTGGGGATCGCCGGCCCGATAGCCGCATCGGCTATCGGAACTGCAGTCAAAAAGAAGGCCAATTGCCTGCTATCAAAACGGCAGCTTGAAGCCGGGCGGGATCGGCAGACCGGCGGTCAGCGCCTTGGTCTTTTCGGCGGCGAGCGCCTCGGCCTTGTCCTTGGCGTCCTTGTGAGCGGCAACGATCAGGTCCTCGAGGATCTCGACGTCGTCTTCCTTGAACAGCGAGGGGTCGATCTTCAGGCTCTTGAGTTCGCCCTTGCCTGAAATGACGACGGTGACGAGTCCGCCGCCCGCCTTGCCTTCGGCCGTCAGCTCGGCGATCTCCGCCTGCATCTGCTCCATCTTGGCCTGCATTTCCTTGACTTTGCCCATCATGCCCATGATGTCGCGCATCGTCTCGCTCCTTGTTGAAACGTCAAAATTCTATGTCGTCGCCGGGCAGGATGTCACCTTCCTCGGATTCGGCGGCAGCCGGCGGCTTCAACTCGCCTTCCTCCTCCGGTTCGGGCGCCCGCACGCGCACGTCGATAATCTTGGCGCCGGGGAAATGCGCCAGGATTGCCGCGACATCGGGATCCTGACGCGCATCGCTGACGCGCTGTTCCTGCGCCTTGGCCTCTGCCTCCACCATCGTCGGCCCGCCTTCTTCGCGGCTGGTGCTGACGATCCAATGGATTCCGGTCCATTCCTTGAGTTTGACGGCGAGCTCGTTGAGCAGCGTATTCGGCGCGCCTTCGGTGAGGTTCACATCAAGCCGGCCGGGCTCAAGCCGCACCGGCCGCACGAAGTTGCGCACCAGCGCCTTTAATTTGACGTCGCGCTTCTCGGCCGCAAGCTCGACGATATCGGCGATGGAATTGACACGCACGAGGGGCTTCGGAGCCTCTGCGGGCTTTGCCTCGGTACGACCGATATTCTGCGGCTCCGGATTAGGCACGGCGCGCAGCATCGCGGTCGGCCCCGAGGGCTGCGGCCGTGGTGTCGGCTCCGTCGCGCGTGCGGCAACGCTGCTCTGATAGGGAACCCGCGTCCCGTTGCCGCCGCCATTGCCCGAGGGCGAGGAGGGCCGCTGGCCGGCATTGTCGCTTGAGAATTCGGCAAGCCGCCGCGCCGCATCCTCGGGCGCCGGCAGATGCGCCGCGTGCGCGAGCCGGATCAGCACCATTTCGGCTGCACCCGCCGTGCGCGACGAGCCTTCCGCTTCGGGAATGCCCTTCAGCAGCATCTGCCAGATGCGCGACAGCGTCGTCACCGCAACACCCCTAGCGAATTCCGCCGCCTTGGTGCGCTCGATCTCGCTCAGAGAAGGGTCGTTTGCCGCATCGGGCACATATTTCAGTCGCGTCACCAGATGGGTGAAATCGGCAAGATCGGTCAGCACGACCACCGGATTGGCGCCGGCCTCGTACTGGCTCTGGAACTCGCCGAGTGCACCGGCGACATCGCCTTTGACGACTTGCTGAAAGAGATCGACGATCCGGGCGCGGTCGGCAAGGCCGAGCATGCCGCGCACCGCTTCCGCCTGCACGGCGCCTGCGCCATGGGCGATCGCCTGGTCGAGCAGCGACAGGCCGTCGCGGGCAGAGCCTTCGGCGGCGCGCGCGATCATCGCCAGCGCGTCCGGTTCCGCCTCGATGCCCTCCTTGGCTGCTATTGTCGAAAACAGCCCGACGAGATCCGACGCGCTGATGCGACGCAGGTCGAAGCGCTGGCAGCGCGACAGCACGGTGATCGGCACCTTGCGGATCTCGGTGGTGGCGAAGATGAACTTCACATGCTCCGGCGGCTCTTCCAGCGTCTTCAGCAGGCCGTTGAAGGCCTGGGTCGACAGCATGTGCACTTCGTCGATGATATAGACCTTGTAGCGCGCCGAAACCGGCCGGTAGCGCACCTGCTCGATGATTTCTCTTATATCGTCGATGCCGGTATGCGAGGCGGCATCCATTTCGATCACGTCGACATGCCGGCCTTCCATGATCGCCTGGCAATGTTCGCCAGGCACGCGCAGGTCGATCGTCGGCTTGTCGATATCAGCCGTCTTATAATTCAGCGCGCGCGCCAGGATGCGCGCCGTCGTCGTCTTGCCGACGCCGCGCACGCCGGTCAGCATATACGCCTGGGCAATGCGGCCGGTCTCGAAGGCGTTGGTGAGCGTGCGGACCATCGGCTCCTGGCCGACCATCAGGTCCGTGAAATCCTTGGGGCGGTATTTGCGAGCCAGCACCCGGTATCCGGTGCCCGTCGAGGCGGCATCTTTTGATTGTCGCTCGGTATCGCTCATCGCCCTGCTTGTCGCCCGAATTGTCGAGCATTTCGTGGAGAGAAGGTGGGAGGCTGGCACGATGACCCGTGCCGGGCTCGTTAGGGCTGCTTCCTTCCGGACCTGACCCGGTTGGCGAGTGGCTCGTCCACCACCAACCTCCCGGATGCACATATCGGCAATATCGTCATCAAAAGCAAGCCAACATCCAAAAAAACTGCTAGTCCTAGGAAAAGACAGGAGGAATGTCCCTTGGACGGTTTTGTGCTCGACCCCCGGCTGGAAAACGACAGCGTCAGCGTCATGGTCACTGGGCTCTGTGATCTCAGATTATCCAAGGATGCCCGCTGGCCGTGGCTCATTCTGGTCCCGCGCCGGGCTGGAATTACCGAAATCTTCGAGTTGACGCCGCTCGATCAGGTGCTGCTCGCCTTCGAGACGGAGCTTGTCGCCAAGGCCTTGAAAGACATCACCGGCGCGACAAAAATCAATATCGGGGCTCTTGGCAATATCGTCCGCCAGCTTCATGTTCATGTCGTTGCCCGCTTCGAAGGCGACGCCAACTGGCCGGGTCCCGTTTGGGGTTTCGGGCGCGCTGAGCCTTACGAGGACGCAAGGAGAGACGAATTCACAGCAAAGCTGCGGGAAGCCCTTTCATCATGAACCATTCGCTTTTCGATTCGGATGTGCCCCATCCGGAACCCAGCAATCTCACTGCCTTTGCCGCCAACGACCTCAATCGCGATTCAGAACACCGCGACGAACATTCCGTCGAAAGGGCGCTGGCAAAGGACGGTACCCATATCTTCGCATTCGCCCGGGACAAGCTGGTGCTGAAACATGACGGCCAGGTGCTCGATCCGCTGTTCGCCCGTTACGAACTGCAGGAATTGCAGCCGGATTGGGACGAGACTGTGCTGCTCGGCTACCGCAAATCAGGCGAGCCGCGCCTTGCCGTTCCCGTCGGCATCGACGTCGAGGACCTTGCCAGCCAATACAAGCCGGCCGACGGCCGCACGCTGTTTCGCGAGATGCTGATCGACGAAGTCTTGCTCGGCGAATTCGCCCAGGCCGCAAGCCTCATCCGCTGGAATGGCGACAACCGCTTTTGCGGTCGTTGCGGCGCGGCGATGGAGATTCATATCGGCGGCTACAAGCGCGTCTGCACCGCCTGCGAACACATGATCTTCCCTCGAACCGACCCCGTCGTCATCATGCTGACGATCGATGAGCAGCGCGGCCTCTGCCTGCTTGGCCGCAGCCCGCATTTTGCGCCCGGAATGTATTCCTGTCTTGCCGGCTTCGTTGAACCCGGCGAGACCATCGAGAATGCCGTGCGCCGCGAAACGCTGGAGGAATCGGGCATCCGCACCGGCCGCATCCGCTATCATGCCTCGCAGCCCTGGCCGATGCCGCATTCGCTGATGATCGGCTGTTACGCTGAGGCCAAATCGACCGAAATTACGCGCGACGAGACCGAACTCGAGGATTGCCGCTGGTTCACCCGCGAGGAAACAATCGAGATGCTGGAACGCCCGAGTGCGACGGGCAAGGCCTCTCCGCCGAAAGGGGCGATCGCCCACCGCCTGATGCGCGACTGGGCGGAGTGGAAGCGGTAACACCATGCCGGTCGCCCGCTCGGAACGGCTGCTGACGCTGCTGCAGACGCTTCGGCGTTATCGGCGGCCGGTGACCGGAATTGTTCTTGCCCAGGAAACCGGCGTCAGCCTTCGCACGCTCTATCGCGATATTGCCAGCCTGCAGGCCCAGGGCGCGATGATCGAAGGCGAAGCGGGCATCGGCTATGTGCTGAAGCCCGGCTTCATGCTGCCGCCGATGATGTTTTCCGAAGAAGAGCTGGAAGCCTTGGTGCTCGGTTCGCGCTGGGTGGCCCGCGCGGCCGAGCCGCGCCTTGCCGGCGCCGGCGCCGATGCGCTCGCCAAGATCGTCGCCGTGCTGCCGGCCGACATGCGTGACATGGTCGATTCGGCGACACTCTTCGTCGGCCGCAAGCGCCAGGACGAGGACAGGGCCGATGTTTCGGCTATCCGCAAGGCGATCCGTCTGGAGCGCGTGCTCGAACTGCATTACGGCGACGAGCAGGGCCGTATCTCCCGTCGCCGTGTCTGGCCCTTCGCGCTCGGCTATTTCGAGCATGTGCGCATCATCATGGCCTGGTGCGAACTGCGCCAGGATTTCCGCCATTTCCGCACCGATCGCATCATCGACATGGCGGTCCATGAGATGCGTTATCCCCGTCGCCGCACAGCGCTCCTAAAGGAGTGGCGCGAGACGCAGGACGTGCCGCTGGAGACCTGAACGCTGCTGCCATAAACTGTCAGCAGGGAGAGCTATTATCAGTCTCACTTCACTACAGCGCCGCGCGTCTTCGGACGCGCAAGGACGCTGTGACATCCAGGTTTAGCGCGTCGTGCCGATGCGCTTGGGAAGGAGTACTGATGATGGTAACGCCTCCAGTCATTCAACAGGCCGGCGATCGCTTTGCCTCCGACAGCTTTGCCGATATCATTTCGGCCGAAACCTTTGCCGACGTCCGGCAGTCGGCAGGCTCCGGCCTACTGCGCCTGGCTATGAGCTTTTTCCGGATCTCCGAGGGCAACCGCTCGAAACTCGATATCGAAGCCATACCGGATTCCCGCAAGCGCGACCTCGGTTTCATGGATGGGCGCAACCCGCGCCTCCAGGACCGGTTCCCGCTCTAAACATCTGATTGTCCAACTCATCCACTTGCCGAGAACGGGCGTTGCCTTCGCAGCGCCCTTTGTTTCCTCCTGCCATAAATTGGCAGCAGGAGATCTCGCGGACCCAACTTACAGCAACGGGAGAACCGAAATGACCAGCCCCAATCTGATAATTCTCTATGTCAAGGATCCGGCAGAGAGCGCGAGCTTCTACCGGAACCTCCTGAACCGCGAGCCGGCCGTCGAAGCGCCGAATTTCGTCGCCTTCCCGCTCGATGGCGGCTTCACCCTTGGTCTCTGGCGGCGCAGCAAGGTCGAGCCGCAGCCCTCGGCCATCGGCAATCGAGGCGAAGTGGCCTTCATGCTGGCGGGAGAAAATGCCGTCGCCAGGCAATATGATGATTGGCGTCAGCGTGGCCTGCCGATTGCCCAGGAACTGACTGAACTCGATTTCGGCCCGACCTTCGTCGTGCTTGACCCGGACGGGCATCGGCTCCGCGTATGCGAGCCGGATAAATAATGAGCGAGCGCGAGGCCTGTTAAAGCAGGCCTCGCATCACATGCCCCTTGTAGACCCCGAGGATGCGCACCTTTTCGGAGAAGAAACGCAGCTCCTCCAATGCTCGGCGAACGTTCGGATCGTTCGGATGGCCCTCGATATCGGCGTAGAATTGCGTCGCCACGAATTTTCCGCCGAGCTGATAGCTTTCAAGCTTCGTCATGTTGATGTTGTTCGTCGCAAACCCGCCGAGCGCCTTGTAGAGCGCAGCCGGAATGTTGCGAACGTTGAAGACGAAGGTGGTGACGACCTTTTCCTCAGCCGAAGTGCGTTGCGCCCATTCCTCATCGCGCGACAGGATCACGAAACGGGTGACGTTGTTTTCCGTATCCTCGACATTCTCGGCGACGATCTCCAGCCCGTAGAGATCAGCGGCAAGGCGCGGAGCAAGCGCCGCCATCGAGCGATCGCCGGTTTCCTTCACGAGTTTTGCCGCCCCGGCCGTATCGCCGGCGATGACAGGCTTCCAGCCGTGAGCGCGCACAATCTTGCGGCACTGTCCGAGGGCGTGGATATGGCTGTGGACGGTGCGGATCTCATCCTTGGTGACCCCGGGCAGAACCATCAGCTGAAAGCGGATCGGCATGAAATATTCGCCGATGATATGCAGCCGCGATTCCGGCAGCAGATGATGGATGTCGGCGACGCGTCCGGCAATGGTGTTCTCGATCGGGATCATTGCGATATCGGCGTCGCCATTGTCGACTGCCGTGAAGGCATCCTCGAAAGTCTGGCAGGGCAGCGGCTCCATTGTCGGAAACATGTCGCGGCAGGCCATGTCGGAATTGGCGCCGAATTCGCCCTGGAAGGCGATCCTGTTGGTCTTGATGTTCATGATAGTCCCGTCAGTTCTGCCGTGCAGAGAGGATTCGCCGCGCTTTTTCGAGGTCGGCCGGAGTATCGACACCGAGCGGAACCGTGTCAACGATCTCGGCATCTATGCGCATGCCGGCCTCCAGTGCCCGCAACTGCTCCAGCGATTCGCGCTTTTCAAGCGTCGACGGGCCGAGCGACACGAACCGTTCGAGCGCTGCGCGCCGATAGGCATAGAGGCCGATATGATGGTACAGCGGCCCCTTGCCGTAGGGCGCCGTTGCGCGCGTGAAGTAGAGGCCGCGCAGGCGGGTGTCAGAAATCGGCGAGCCAATGACCTTGACGATGTGCGGCGCAGTCTTGTCCTCCTCGTTGTCGATTTCGATGGTGAGCGTGCCGATATCGACCGCTTCGTTCTCGAGGGGGCGCAAGGCCGCCCGCACCGTTTCCGGCTCGATCGTCGGCAGGTCGCCCTGGACGTTGACGATGAACTTCGCCTTGCCGTCCGGATCAACCTTCTTCAACGCCTCGAAGATGCGGTCCGAGCCGGATTGATGATCCTTGCTGGTCATGACGACTTCGAAACCGGCGGCGGCCACCGTATCGAACACTTGCGGATCGTCGACGGCGACGACGACGCGGCCGATTTCGGCTTCTTTTGCGCGCATGGCCACCTGCACGATCATCGGCAGTCCGCAAATATCCGCGAGCGGCTTGCCCGGAAGCCGGGTGGAGGCCATCCGTGCCGGGATCAATACGAGCACGTCGTCGAAATTTGAATCACGCATGGTTCGGGCCTTCTATTCCGGGCTGAAAAGTGTCAAAAAGTCTCACGCATAAGACCATTTAGACAGTTGCAACGAACAGTCAAAAGACATAGGTTCCGCGCGATTTCAAGATGGTCCGGTTCTGGTCTGCCGGCTGCAAGGGGAGCATTGCAGATGAATTCATACGTCAATACGGCCGTGGGGGCACTGCTCGGAACGATTTTCGTTCTGATGTCGGTCTCCATCGCGTCCGAGGGGATCTTCCATTCCGAAGCGCCGGAGAAGGAAGGTTTCGCGATCGTTGCCGAAGAGGCGCCTGCCGCCGGCGGCGAAGCTGCGCCGGCCGCTGCCGTTCCGATCGCCCAGTTGCTCGCTTCTGCAGATGCCAAGGCCGGTGAAGCGATCTTCAAGAAGTGTCAGGCCTGTCATGACGGCACCAAAGGCGGACCGAACAAGGTCGGTCCGAACCTCTTCGGTGTCGTAGATCGCCCGATCGCCTCGCATGAGGGCTTTGCCTATTCCGCTGCGATGAAGGATTTCTCCAAGGGCGGCAGCGAGAAGTGGACTTTCGAGAACCTCAACAAGTTCCTGCTGGCGCCGAAGAAGGACGTTCCAGGCACCGCGATGGGCTTCGCCGGTCTGGCGAAGGATCAGGATCGCGCCAACGTCATCCTCTACCTGCACACGCTCGCTGATTCGCCGGTGCCGCTTCCGGATCCGAAAACGGCCACGCAGTGAACGGCACGATGATCGCATTCATGGAAAAGCCCGGCTCGCAAGCCGGGCTTTTCTTATTATGCCGAGACCCGCTCAGGCGCCCAGGAAATAAGCCCAGAGCGAGACCGTGATGGCGCCGAGCGCCGTTGTCACCGTGATCGTCGAGGCGGCGAGGCTGTGACCGACGCCGAACCGGTTGGCGATCAGCCAGGCGTTGACGCCTGTCGGCACCGACGAGGTCAGCACGATTGCTGCCGTCCATTCAGGGCTGAGGCCGAGGAGATGGCTCGCCGCCCAGACGCAACCGGGCAGCAGCAGCAGCTTTAAGCTCGAGGTGACGCTGGCAATGCCGAAATTGCCGGAGACGCCGTATCTCTCCAGCGCCATGCCGAGCGAGATCAGCGCCGCCGGACCGGCAATGCCGGCGATCTGATTGACGACCGTCGCCAGCGTCGCTGTCATGGTAAGGCCGGAAAGGTGCATGGCCATGCCGGCCGCAAGCCCGATCACCAACGGATTGCGTATGAGATTGATGGCGATCTGGCGAAGCACGAACACCATGCTGCGGTCGCTTTTGCCGGCGATCTTGCGCTCCGCGTGCTCCATCAGCACTGTGCCGGCGACCATCATGACAGGCAGATGCACGGCAAGCAGGATCGACAACGCCACGAGCCCTTCGTCGCCGATGGTCCGCTGAACGAGCGGCAGCCCGATGAAGACGTTGTTGGCGAAGGCTGAGGACACCCCGGCAAGTACGCCGATCCGTTCGTCGCGGCCGAAAAGCCGTGTGGCGGCGATATGCCCGGCCGTCCAGGTGATGGCGACGCCGGAGAAATAGACGATCCAGAGCCGGAAAGGGGAGGCGCCGTGGAAATCCGCTTCGGCGATGGTGCGGAAGAGCAGAAGCGGCACGGCGATCTTGAAGACGAATTCGCTGAGCGCGTCGCCGACATTCGATGCCATCAGACCGCTGCGAACGATCACCCAGCCGATGAGGATCAGGATGAAGATAGGAAGGACGTCGAGAATGATGGCTGACATGAGGCGGGATGCTCTGCGGGGAGGGGAGTATCCGACCTCTACAGCATCGGCGCGAAAATCGGAATCGATTTTCGGTAAGCCCGATGCGCAGATTTAAAGAGTGAGAGCCTCCTTTGTGCGCCCGAACGGACGCACGGCGCTCGATCAGCAAAAGGCAAGCGCCGCCCGATCCGGCCGCGGAGCTCTCCGCAAAGCAAAAAAAAGCGGGCAAAGCCCGCTTTTCCGCTCCGGCCTTGCCGGAGGGATCACGAAGCTGCCAGTTCATCCGTGGTCAGCATCGCGCCGGTAAGATCGAAGGGATCATCCCTCGGGCGCCCGGCTGCAACTGAAAGCTGCTCATGCCGGTCTTCCTGCGAATATTTGTAGATTTCGAAGATGACAGGGGCATGACGAACAAGCGGCACTTTTGCTAAGAAATAGATGCGCCATCCGCCATTTGTCCTTCCAAACCCCAGAAATTTCGCTAAGACCAAACCCCGGCTATCACAAATCCGGGACCTCCCATTTCATGACAAGATTCGATGTTCTGACGGTCGGCAACGCAATCGTGGATATCATCGCCCGCTGCAACGACCAGTTCCTCATTGACAACCAGATCACCAAGGCGGCGATGAACCTCATCGACGCCGAACGCGCCGAACTCTTGTATTCGCGCATGGGACCGGCTCTCGAAGCCTCCGGCGGCAGCGCCGGCAACACGGCGGCGGGCGTTGCCAACCTCGGCGGCAGGGCGGCCTATTTCGGCAATGTCGCTGCAGATCAGCTCGGGGACATCTTCACCCACGACATCCGCGCCCAGGGCGTTCACTACCAGACGAAGCCGAAGGGCACCTTCCCGCCGACCGCGCGTTCGATGATCTTCGTCACCGAGGATGGCGAGCGTTCGATGAATACCTATCTCGGCGCCTGCGTCGAACTCGGTCCTGAGGATGTCGAGGCCGATGTCGTTGCCGATGCCAAGGTCACCTATTTCGAAGGTTATCTGTGGGATCCGCCGCGCGCCAAGGAGGCGATTCTCGACTGCGCCCGCATCGCCCATGAAAACGGCCGGGAAATGTCGATGACGCTATCCGACAGTTTCTGCGTCGATCGGTACCGCGGCGAGTTCCTCGATCTGATGCGCTCCGGCAAGGTCGATATCGTCTTTGCCAATCGCCAGGAGGCGCTGTCGCTTTACGAGACCGACGATTTCGAAGAGGCGCTGAACAGGATCGCCGCGGACTGCAAGATCGCCGCCGTGACGATGAGCGAGAACGGCGCCGTCATCCTGAAGGGCCGGGAGCGTTATTACGTCGATGCGATCAGGATCCGGGAGGTTGTGGATACGACGGGTGCCGGCGACCTGTTTGCCTCCGGCTTCCTCTATGGCTACACGCAGGGACGGTCCCTCGAGGATTGCGGCAAGCTCGGCTGCCTGGCTGCCGGCATTGTCATCCAGCAGATCGGCCCGCGCCCGATGACCTCCCTTTCCGAGGCCGCCAAACAGGCGGGGCTTATTTGAAGGCTTCGCCGGGATAGGCGCCCCAGATTTCCGACTGCGCCACCCAGCCCGCGGCGCCGTCGGTTTCTGCGTGGCACCAATCGCCGTTGCATTCGCCGATCGTCAGCATCACGCCGGGTTCCAGCTTGGCGACGATCGAGGCGGAGGGCTGCGCCTCACGGCGCAGATTGACATAGACGCCCTTGCCCTTCGTCTTCATCCAGGGCGCGGCGATCGCTGCGCGCTGGCCCGATAGCAGCGACTGGTTGACCCAGCCTTCAGTACCATCGGCATCGCGGATGCGGCGCCAATTGTCGTATTCCTGGATGATCTCCACCGGAAGGCCGGATTTCAGATACATCCACGATACGGCGAAGTCCGTTCCCGGGCCGATGCGCAGGTTGACGCGCTTCGATTTCAATGTGACGAAGCGCGGCAATGGCAGGCCGCTCGGCCCCTTGGCCGCCTGCGCATGAGCAAATTCTAAGGTTCCCATGGATGCGGCCAGAGCGATCGCAAGGGCGAGGCAGGACTTCAGGACTTTGCTGCGCATGGAGGCTTCCGTTTGCTCGAATTCGCGCCAGGCACGGCCTGCGCGCGGTCCGGGCTTTTACATTCCACGGCTGCACCACGAGTTTTGTTTGTCTTCGCGTGCGGGTCTGGTAGAAATTGCCCGGAACGGGAAAATTATCACCCCTCTTGGTTAAAGACCTCTGAACAAGGCACCGCAGGCAGCCATGACAGCGAAGAAAAAACCGAAGGTCTACATCACCCGCAAGCTGCCGGATGCCGTCGAAACCCGAATGCGGGAGCTCTTCGATGCCGAGCTGAACATCGATGACACGCCGCGCTCCATTCCCGAACTTGTCGCCGCTGTCCGGACCGCCGACGTGCTGGTGCCGACCGTCACCGATCGCATCGATGCGGCGCTGATCGATGAGGCGGGACCGCAGATGAAGCTGATTGCCAGCTTCTCCAACGGCACCGACCACATCGACGTCGAGGCGGCGGCGCGCAAGGGCATCACCGTCACCAACACGCCGAACGTCCTGACCGAGGACACTGCCGATATGACGATGGCACTGATTCTCGCGGTTCCGAGGCGGCTCGGCGAAGGGGCGCGGGTCCTGACCGACAAGCCGGGCGAGTGGGCCGGCTGGTCTCCCACCTGGATGCTCGGCCGGCGCATTCACGGCAAGCGGATCGGCATCGTCGGCATGGGGCGAATAGGCACGGCGGTGGCCCGCCGCGCCAAGTCTTTTGGTCTTTCGATTCACTACCACAACCGCAAGCGCGTCAATCCGGCCGTCGAGGACGAGTTGGAGGCAACCTATTGGGAAAGTCTTGACCAGATGCTGGCCCGCGTCGACATCGTCTCGATCAACTGCCCCTCGACACCGGCGACCTTTCACCTGATTTCGGCGCGCCGCCTGGCGCTGCTGCAGCCGACTGCCTATCTCGTCAATACGGCGCGCGGCGACGTCGTCGATGAAACCCAGCTGATCAAATGCCTGAGGGAGGGCAAGATCGCCGGCGCCGGCCTCGACGTCTTCGAGAACGAGCCTGCCGTCAATCCGAAGCTCGTCAAGCTCGCCAATGAGGGCAAGGTCGTGCTGCTGCCGCATATGAGCTCGGCGACGATCGAAGGCCGGATCGACATGGGCGACAAGGTCATCATCAATATTCGCACCTTCATCGACGGCCACAGACCGCCGAATCGGGTGCTGCCTGGCCGCTGATGCGCGTCAGCGTATAAGGCTCTTCCGCATCTCGACGAAGGTCGTCCTGGTGAAACCGGGATGCGCCTTCTCGGCAGTTCTGGAAAATCCCCATGCGGCAAAGACGGCGTGATTGTCGGTAAGCTCGATGCGTGTCTCCAGCCGCAGGGCGGCAAGGCCGAATTCTGCAGCCGTCTCCTCGGCAACTGCCAGCAAACGCCTGCCGAGGCCCTTGCCCTGCACTGCCGGCAAAACGGCGAGCTTGCCGACATAGAGACAATCGGCCTCCGGCCGCAGAAACAGGCAGCCGGTCAGTTTGCCATCGTCGATGACGACATGGCCGATCTCGGCCTCAGCCTTTGCTGCCAGCGTTTCCGCCGTGAGACCGAGCGCCGAGGATGGCGGATCGATCCTGCCATTCATCGAAGCGAAGGCCGTGAGGATGAGGGCGAGCAGTTCGTCCCAGCGCGTGAAGTTCTGGTCGAGGCGGATAATCCTCATCCGGCCTGCCTGGCGCGGCGGCGCTTATAGCGTACGGTTTCGAACCGGGCCGAGAGTGCGTCGTAAAGCAGCAGCCGCCCGATCAGCGGTTCGCCGGCGCCGGTGATGAGCTTGATCGCCTCCATCGCCATCATCGTGCCGATGACGCCGGTGAGCGCGCCGATAATGCCGGCTTCAGCGCAGCTGGGAATCAGCCCCGCCGGAGGCGCCTCGGGAAACAGGTCGCGATAGGCTGGGTTGGGCGCTCCGTCCTCGGCCGTCTCATAAGGTTTTAGCACGGTCAGTGAACCGTCGAAACGACCGACGGCGCCGGTGACGAGCGGGATACGTGCTTCCTCCGCCGCATCGGCCGCGGCATAACGCGTATCGAAATTGTCGGAGCCGTCGATCAGGAAATCGAAGCCGGGTAATTGACGCCGGGCAGTCTCGCGAGAAAAGCGTTCCTCGAAGAGGACGAGCCGGACATGCAGGTTGAGCCTGGCAATTGCCAAGGCGGCGCTTTCGGTTTTCAGCTCGCCGATCGTGCCGGAATCATGGATCACTTGGCGCTGCAGATTGGACAGCGACACCCGGTCGTCGTCGACGATGCCGAGCGTGCCGATACCGGCGGCGGCGAGATATTGCAGGATCGGCGCACCGAGCCCCCCGGCGCCGATCACCAGCACACGGGCGGCTTTGAGTTTCTGCTGGCCTGCGCCGCCGATTTCGGGGAGCAGGATATGGCGTTGATACCGGGCGATTTCATCGGGGCTGAGAGGTTCCATGGCGGCGATCGTAGCATGGCCGCCGACATCGGCAAAAGCGACATCGGGAAAAGCTGTCTCACTCATCCGAACACCCTTCCGTCCGCAACCGTAAAGAACTGCGCCCTGTCGCCGAGGGCCGAGAACATTCCCCGATCCGTTCCGGTCATGAAGGCCTGACCTCCCAGTCCGTCGATAAGGTCGAACAGCGCGGCGCGCCTGTTCTCGTCGAGATGCGCAGCGATCTCGTCGAGCAGCAGGATCGGCGCATGACCGGTGAGATTGCCGACGAGTCGCGCATGGGCAAGCACCAAGCCGACAAGCAGTGCTTTCTGCTCGCCGGTGGAACACCGCTCCGCCTCCATCGCCTTTTCGCGGTGGTGTACGATGAGGTCGGTCCGGTGCGGCCCCTCCAGCGTGCGCCCTGCGCCGGCATCGCGGTAACGGCTCTCGGCGAGCATCGCCGCGTAGTCGTCCTCGAGGTCGACCGATGGCCGCGAGAACTGGCCGTCCATGAAGCCTGAGAGCTGCAGCGAGGCTGACGGGAAAGGCGAACTCTCCAGTGTTTCCTCGGTCAGCCGGGTCAAGAGGCCGAGCATCTCCTGGCGGGCGAGCGCCATGGCGATGCCCAGGCTAGCCATCTGTTCTTCGATACCGGCAAGCCAGGAACGGTCGAAGCGACCTTCGTCCAGCAGCTTGTTGCGGCTGCGCATGGCGTGCTCGAAATCGCTCGCGCGGCGGCCGTGGGCGGGATCGAGCGACAGCACCAGGCGGTCGAGAAAGCGTCGGCGGTCGGCGGAGGCGCCGGTGAAGAGCCCGTCCATCGCCGGTGTCAGCCAGAGAAGACGCAGATGATCGGTCAGCTCGTCGGCGGTTTTAGCCGGGGTGCCGTTGATCCGAAGCCGGCGGGCTGTGGTGTCCTCGCCCGTTTCTATGCCGGTTCCGATCTCGACTTCGCCCTCCATGCCGTCAAGCGCCGCGAAGATCGAAAAGCCGCCGGCCGCGCCGACGCGGGTAATGTCGCGATAGGCGGCTCGGCGCAGACCGCGGCCGGGCGAAAGCAGCGAGACCGCCTCCATGAGATTGGTCTTGCCGGCGCCATTGTCTCCGGTCAACACGGCATGCCGACCATCGAGACTAAGGCTCGCGGCGGCATAATTGCGGAAGTCTGTCAGCTTCAGACGGGAAAGAGAAACCTTATGCGGCATTGCGTATCCGGGTTCGTGAAGCGTGACAGCTAAGCCGAAGCGGCGCGGTTGGCAAGCGCGCCGCTTCGCGCCGCGGATCGCGCGCACTTTACCAGAAGCATCGCAAACACGATCGATTCTGGAACTTTTCGGTACCGTTTTCCTAAATTCTGGAAAAATACAACCGCATCAGAGGCCTCCGACATTGGGAGTCCTCACCGACGACGGTCACCGTCGGGGTTCTCGGATAGCCTGTATAGCAGGGCTTCTGCGACTTTCCTCGATGGCTGCTGACGTAACGTAATGCCCAGAAAAAGTCGGTTGAATTTTGCAACTGCCGGGTTGCGTTATCCCGGGAAAACGATATGGTGAACAAAAGGTTCATGTATAAGAGAGTGGTGAAGTGCCAGATCCGGTCGATATCATTGTTGGTCGCAACATCAGACAGCTTCGCGCCATTCGTCGTGTTTCCCAGCTCGAGCTTGGTGAAGCACTCGGACTGACTTTTCAGCAGATCCAGAAATATGAAAAGGGGACGAACCGCGTTTCAGCCAGCAAGCTGCATCAGATCGCGGTTTTTCTCGGCGTCGAGATCTCCGCCCTCTTCGAGGGGACGGATATATCGGAATTCGGCGGCCGTATCGAACTCAGCCCTGATGCCTATGCCCTTGCGCTGAGCTACGACAAGCTGAACTCGGCTGCGGGCAAGGAAGCGGTCAAGACCATCCTTACACTCATGAGCGGCGACGTGGTCGAGAGCGCCGCCTGACTCAGCCGAAGCGGTCAGCTGATCTCGGAAAAGCAACACTTCTTCAGACAGGGACGATCACCGAATTAGGTCGGGCTTGTCCGTAGCAGTAGACGCATTTCGCGACGCGCTGGTGAATCAGTGAATCTCGCACCCATGCAACGCCGTCAGCAGGTCGTCCTGCGTCTGGTGGCCGGCGTGGTAGAGGTCGATCGCGATACTGGCGATGGAAAGGCCCTGCTGGCTGCGAAGCTTGATATTGCGCTCGGCACACCATGTGTAGATTGCGCCGGCGAGAACGTCGACATCTTCGGACTGAGAGGAAAAGGCTGGCGCCATGATGGATACTCTTGCTTCGTGGTCCCCGTTAGAGCGTCTGCATCCAAATGGGACGCGCCGGAAACGCTCTGTCGCTCTGAAACTGCGCATCACCCTCCTGACATCGATGCCGAGATCCTGGGTCATGCGCTGACGGCAGAGATTGGAGTCATTTTAAAAACTTGCAAGCGGCATCATCTGGCTGCGTTAACGCAAGTTCCTGTTCCGATCCGGCGCCGTGTCGATCTGGAACAGATCGCCCGGCAGATCTGGAACAGATCGCCCGGCATGAACTCCCATGTCTCAAATCAGGATTTGCGCGAGCAAAAAAAGCCGGAGACGTTTCCATCCCCGGCTCTCGCGATTGCGTATCGATCGACCGCTCAGCCTTCGAAGAATTCCTTCATCCGAGCAAAGAAGCCGGTCGACTCGGGATTGTTCTCCTTGGAGGAAATCTGCTCGAATTCCTGCAGCAGTTCGCGCTGACGCTTGGTGAGCTTTTGTGGTGTCTCGATCTGGATCTGGATATAAAGGTCGCCTGTCTGCGCCGAACGCAGCACCGGCATACCCTTGCCCTTGAGACGGAACTGTTTGCCGGCCTGCGTGCCCTCAGGCACGCTCACCCGCGATTTGGTGCCGTCGAGCGTCGCGACGTCGAAGGTTCCGCCAAGAGCAGCCGTCGTCATCGAGATCGGCACGGCGCAATAGAGGTCCGCTCCGTCGCGCTGGTAGAATTCATGCGGCTTCACCGACAGGAAGATATAAAGATCCCCGGCCGGTCCGCCGCGAGCCCCGGCTTCGCCCTCGCCCTGCAGGCGGATGCGCGTGCCGTCCTCGATGCCGGCGGGAATATTGACCGAGAGCGACCGTTCTTCCGTCACCCGGCCCTGGCCGTGGCACTTCGGGCACGGATCGGGAATGATCTGGCCGCGGCCGTGGCAGGTCGGGCAGGTTCGCTCGATCGAGAAGAAGCCTTGGGCCGCGCGCACGCGGCCCGAGCCCTGGCAGGTGCCACAGTTCTTCGGCTGGGTGCCTGGCTTGGCGCCCGAACCCGAACAGACGTCGCAGGTGATGGAAGTGGGAACGCGGATCTGCGCGGTCTTGCCCGAGAAAGCCTCTTCCAGCGTTATTTCCATATTGTAGCGAAGATCGGCGCCGCGCTCGCGGCCCCCGGCAGAGCGCTGACGCGCCCGGCCGCCGCCCATCATCTCGCCGAAAATATCCTCGAAGATGTCGGAGAAGCCGCCACCGGCAAAGCCACCGCCACCGCCGCCCATGCCGCCATGTTCGAAGGCCGCATGGCCATAACGATCATAGGCTGCCCGCTTTTGCGGGTCCTTGAGCATCTCGTAGGCTTCGTTGATTTCCTTGAACTTCCGTTCGGCTTCCTTGTCATCCGGGTTCTTGTCCGGATGATATTTCATTGCCAGCTTTCGGAAGGCGCTCTTCAGCTCTTTCTCGTCCGCCGATTTGGCTACACCCAGAGTTTCGTAAAAGTCCGCTTTTGCCATTAAGGATTAAACCCCGGAAATGGATTTCCGGCTGCCATGGTGAGCAGCCGGATCAGGTGTTGAAGCACTATCACGCCGCCGCGGATTACGCGGACTTCTTGCGGTCGTCGTCCTTGATTTCCTCATAGTCGGCGTCGACGACATTGTCGCCGCCTTCCGCGGAGGTATCGGCAGCAGCGCCGCCTTCGGCCTGCTGTGCTTCATAGATCGCCTGGCCGAGCTTCATGGATACTTCCATGAGCGTCTGGGTCTTGGCCTTGATGTCTTCGGCGTCGGCTTCGGTCGCCTCGGTCGAGGACTTCAGCGCGGCGATCGCATCCGAGATCGCGGTGCGGTCGGCTTCGGAGACCTTGTCGCCGTAATCCTTCAGCGACTTTTCCGTAGAGTGGATCAGGCTTTCGGCCTGGTTCTTGGCTTCGACGGTCTCGCGACGCTTCTTATCTTCGGCAGCATGCGACTCGGCGTCCTTGACCATCTTTTCGATGTCGGCGTCGGAGAGGCCGCCGGAAGCCTGGATGCGGATCTGCTGTTCCTTGCCGGTGCCCTTGTCCTTGGCCGAAACCTGCACAATGCCGTTGGCGTCGATGTCGAAGGTGACTTCGATCTGCGGCACGCCGCGCGGCGACGGCGGCAGGCCGACGAGGTCGAACTGGCCGAGCAGCTTGTTGTCGGCAGCCATTTCGCGCTCGCCCTGCGAAACGCGGATGGTGACGGCCTGCTGATTGTCTTCGGCGGTCGAGAAGGTCTGGCTCTTCTTGGTCGGGATCGTCGTGTTGCGTTCGATCAGACGGGTGAAGACGCCGCCGAGCGTTTCGATGCCGAGCGACAACGGGGTGACGTCGAGCAGCAGAACGTCCTTGACGTCGCCCTGCAGAACGCCGGCCTGGATGGCGGCGCCGAGCGCAACCACTTCATCCGGGTTGACGCCCTTGTGCGGCTCCTTGCCGAACAGCTGCTTGACGACTTCCTGCACCTTCGGCATGCGGCTCATGCCGCCGACGAGAACCACTTCGTCGATTTCGGCAGCGGTGACACCGGCGTCCTTGAGGGCTGCCTTGCAGGGCGCGATCGTACGCTGGACCAGATCGTCGACCAGGCTCTCGAGCTTGGCGCGGGTCAGCTTCAGCGTCAGGTGCTTCGGGCCGGAGGCGTCAGCCGTGATGAACGGCAGGTTGATTTCGGTCTGCTGCGACGCCGACAGTTCGATCTTGGCCTTTTCCGCGGCTTCCTTGAGGCGCTGCAGGGCAAGCTTGTCGTTCTTCAGATCGATGCCGTTGTCCTTCTTGAATTCGGCAACGAGATATTCGACGAGGCGCATGTCGAAGTCTTCACCGCCGAGGAAGGTGTCGCCGTTGGTGGACTTCACCTCGAAGACGCCGTCACCGATCTCGAGGATCGAAATATCGAAGGTGCCGCCGCCAAGGTCGTAGACGGCGATCGTCTTGCCGTCCTTCTTGTCGAGACCGTAGGCGAGAGCGGCAGCGGTCGGCTCGTTGATGATGCGCAGGACTTCAAGACCGGCGATCTTGCCGGCATCCTTGGTTGCCTGGCGCTGCGCGTCGTTGAAGTACGCCGGAACGGTAATGACGGCTTTCTCGACCTTTTCGCCGAGATAGGATTCGGCGGTTTCCTTCATCTTCTGAAGGATCATCGCGGAAATCTGTGCGGGCGAGTAGCCCTTGCCATTGGCTTCGACCCAGGCGTCGCCATTGTCGCCCTTGACGATGCTGAAGGGAACGAGATGCTTGTCCTTCTCGACGGTCGGGTCTTCGTAGCGGCGGCCGATCAGACGCTTCACCGCAAAAAGCGTGTTCGTCGGGTTGGTGACCGCCTGGCGCTTGGCCGGCTGGCCGACGAGGCGCTCGCCATCATCGGAAAAGGCCACCATGGAAGGGGTCGTGCGCGCACCTTCCGCGTTCTCGATGACCTTTGCGTCCTTGCCGTCCATGACTGCGACGCAGGAATTCGTCGTTCCAAGGTCGATACCAATTACTTTTGCCATGTCATTCTCTCCTTGAAGCAAGCTGTCGGAACCCCCAGAAGGCATTTCCCTGACAGCCCCTTACGGGATGGGTCTACTTGCGATTACGCAATCGTGATTGCGGTGATGCGGCGTATATAAGGAGCGGTTTTCTCGACTGCAAGGCGGGAAATGGCCCCGAATCCGGCAAAACGAATGTGTTGCCTTCAATTTTCGCAGCAGCCGGGAAAGAGGCCGCCCGATCCGCGGAAAGCGTACGATTTCTAGGATAGATGGCTTGCGCCGGGCATGCCGCACGGAATCTCATTGACCCATGATCAGGTCGAGCAGGGTCGTGCGCCGAGGCTGCACCGAAGAGGTCGTCTGCGACCCACCGACATCGCCGGGCGGCACGATGCCGTCGTAGCCTGAACTGCCGCCGTCGGCTACGTCTGCAGGAGGAACAGGGCCGTTGCCGGGGCTTGCCCGCTGTTGCCGGACAGGCGCCTGTGGATACCGTTCTGCATTCTCGCCGCCGCCGAAGACGCCGGAAATGATGCCGCCGATCGTCGTCTGTGGCGGCACTTCGGCCGTGACCGGCTGCCCGCCGTCGGGCGCTGCCTGCGCCATCGGCTGGCCGCTGTTCGGATCGTCGATGAGCTGGCCGTTGCCGAAGAGCGGCGCCGGCGAAAGACCCTTGTGGGCGGCGACCATGAATTCCTTCCAGGCTTTGGCTGGAAGACCGCCGCCGGTCACCTTCTTCATCGGCTTGCCGTCGTCATTGCCGAACCAGACGCCTGTCGTGAGGTTGCTGGTAAAGCCGACGAACAGCGCGTCGCGCGAATTCTGCGTCGTGCCGGTCTTGCCCGCCGCCTGCCAGCCGGGAATCTTGGCACTCTTGCCGGTGCCGTTTTCGATGACGCCCATCATCATCGCATCCATCTGCGCGGCGATCTGCTCGGAAAGCACGCGCGGCGGACTGTCATAGGTATTTTCGTAGAGAACCTTGCCCTCGGCGGTCGTCACTCGGCGGATGACGTGCGGCGTCGCCTTGTAGCCGCCGTTCATGAAGGCTGCATAGGAGGCGGTCAGTTCCATCAGCGACACTTCGGACGTCCCGAGTGCAATCGAGGCGTTCGGCTGCAACTCGCTTTCGATCCCGAGCCGGTGGGCGAGCTTGATCACCTGATCCGGCCCGTCATACATGACCAGCTGCGCGGCCACCGTGTTCAGCGACTTGGCGAGCGCGGTCGCCAGCGTCACTTCGCCATTGTATTTCTTCTCGTAATTCTCCGGAGTCCAGTCGCCGATGCGAATCGGCGCGTCGTTAAACACCGAAAATGGCGTCAGCCCTTTTTCCAGCGCTGCCGTATAGACGAAGGGCTTGAACGAAGATCCCGGCTGGCGCTTGGCCTTGACGGCGCGGTTGAACTGGCTCGTCGCATAGTCTCTGCCGCCGACGAGCGCCCGGATCGCCCCGGTGCCGTCGATCGAGACCAGGGCCGCCTGCGAGGCATCGAGTTTGCCGCCCTCCTTCTCCAGC
Organism: Rhizobium sp. BK049; assembly: GCF_014193135.1. Lineage (NCBI taxonomy): Bacteria > Pseudomonadati > Pseudomonadota > Alphaproteobacteria > Hyphomicrobiales > Rhizobiaceae > Rhizobium > Rhizobium sp. BK049. Next base: position 43,835 of record NZ_JACHYV010000028.1, on the reverse strand, counting down.
ACGTCGACCAGCGACTGCTCAGCCTTCTTCTCCAGCGATTTGTCGATCGTCGTATCGACGATGATGTCTTCCTTGACGTCGCCGATCAGTCCCGGCAATTCGTCCATGACCATATCGGCGACATAATGCCCGGCGCCCGACCAGTAGCTCTTGGCCGAAGCCGGGGTCTGCGACATCGCTGTCTTGACCTCGGAATCGGTGATGAACCCCTGCTCGCGCATCGCCGCCAGCACGAGCTGGGCGCGTGCATTCGCCGCTTCCGCGTCGCGGGCCGGCGAAAGCCGCGACGGCGCCTTGAGCAGGCCCGCCAGCACCGCTGCCTCGCCGAGGTTCACATCCCGCGCCGATTTGTTGAAGTAGCGGCGAGAGGCCGCCTCGACGCCATAGGCGTTCGATCCGAAGAACACCCGGTTGAGATACATCGCAAGAATCTGGTCCTTGGTGTATTTCTGCTCCAGCCAGAGCGCGAGCAGCACCTCCTGCACCTTGCGTTCCAGCGTTCTCTCGGGAGAGAGGAAGAGATTCTTGGCAAGCTGTTGCGTCAGGGTCGAACCGCCCTGCACCATGTGGCCGGCCGTGAAATTGGTGACGATCGCCCGCCCAAGGCCGAGCGGATCGACGCCGAAATGCGAATAAAAACGCCGATCTTCGATGGCGATGACGGCTTCGGGAATATAGGGCGACATGTTTTCGAGCGACAGCGCCTCGCCGCCGGTGGCGCCGCGATTGGCAATGACGCTGCCGTCGACGGCGGTGATCTTGACGTTCGGCGGACGCTCGGGGATCGCCCATGTGCTGGCGCTCGGCATGCGCGAGCCGTAATAGAGAACGAGCCCGGCAACACCGATGCCGGCCCAGATGAAAAGCACGACGCACCAGTAGACCACGCCGCGCAGGAAACCGAAAAGGCCGCCGCCTTCACGCTCCCGCGGCTCGCGCCGCCGCTGGCGGGCGGCACGCTGCGGCAGGGGCTTGGAGCCGCCGCGACGCGCGGATCTGCTTCCGATGACGCGGTCATCGGCGTCGAGCGAAAATTCATCATCTTCGCGGGCCGGGCGGCCGCTGAAGGACGGTTCGATTCTGTCGCCTGATTTGCCTCTGCCTGCCATCGCGGACCGGTCGCATCCCCTGTTCGATCGCGAAGCCCACTTCGCAAAACGGCGCCCTGTTACAGCGCCGGGCGTCTCTCTAGACGCGAGAAGGACGCTGTAGCACTTTGAAGTGCTGCATAATTTTGTCCTTAAACTGATTTCGATTTAAGGAACCATACAGCGGGCGACGCGATCATCCGAGTGAACTGTAATTGCGGCGATTTAACGGGGTGTTAAAGGACAACGAGCGAGTGGTCGCGCTGTCGCGGCGCGCGGGTCATGACCACAGACCCGGGAGGCGGTGTAACAATAAAATGGAATTGCTGATTTAAGAATTATGCACCGACTGGAACCAATAGGCTCGACGGCTGTTTATGGAGAAGCGGGACAGCCCCTCACGTCCCGCGAATGATCGGCCGTCTCCCCTCAACGCGCGCCGATCGACATCAGGCCCGGTGCATCCCCCCAAGGAGCGCCGGGCTTTTTCTCGGCTCCGTTCACGATGAGTGCTGTTGAGAAAAGGGCGGCATCGCTGCCGCCCTGCTCTTTCAGTCGCACTTGGGATCGCCCGGACGGCAGACGAAGGGCGAGGCCCTGGGGTCCGGATGATTGTAGGTGTCGGCTTTGCCGCCTCTGAACTGCGGCAGGTCACGGAAATCCGAGCTCCTGGTATCCCTGTCCCGACGCTCCCGCCTGCGAGCTTCATCTCTGCGGTCGTCCCGTCGATCCTCGTCGCGCCAGTCCCGGTCCCGGTCGCGATCCCGACGATACTCGCGGACCCGGTAGTCCCGATCCAGGTAATCCCGATTGCGATAGTCGCGGTTGCGGTAATAGTAGTCCGGGCCGCGGCTCCAGCGGTCACGCTCGCGATAAAAATCGCGATGGCGGTAGTAACGGTCCCAATAATTGCCGACGCTGAAGGTGACCAGCGGAATGCCCAGCGGACGGTAATATTCCGGGCCAACATAGACGCGGCGTTGCTCGTAGACTGCCTGCACGTACTGGCCCGAAACCCAGCCGCGGCCGCCGTAGAATTCGACGTCACACCAGTTGACGTTGGAAAGGCATCCACGGATTTCGACGGACGAACCGGCGGGTATGACGGCGACTGCGGGATACCGGGTGCTTGGCCCTGCGCGCATGTTGACGTTTGCCGTCGAGTAACCCTCGGCGGCCTGCGCTATTGCCGGAGCCAGCACAAGCAGTGTGGCCGCGGCTATTTTGACGATGAGTTTTTTCACGCTTCTCACTCCTCGTTGGCGTGTTTTCTGGCAGCGCTCGACTGCCTTTCCTTGGCATATGCCATTTGGAACGAAAGATAGAGCGATCGCCGGCATTTGTTATGGCGTCACCAGTCGCTTTGTCTTTCAATACTTTATAGGCCGAGCGCGATGAACGTAGCTTGAACGGGGGGAGATTTGTGCTCTCATGCGCTGCTACAGGGCACATGAACCGACAGGAGCGCGGAGCGTCTCCGGCACGTCAGGCTGTTCGGCAATTGAGGTCTGGTCCCGACCGAAAGGTTAACCTTTTGTTAACCTTTCGGCGGCAGTCTGACATCAATACCCGCTTGCTCCTTGACCACGGATGAACTGGCACCGAGCCGAGCGGATGACGAAAGGCCGGGCGACCGGCCTTTTTGTATTTTTGATTTTAGCGCGCCGACACTGCGCGCAATTGCCCTTCAGCCGGCGAGCGCCTGAAGGATCCGCACCCAGGAGCGGATGCCCTTGTGGTAGGAGACAAGCTCGTATTTCTCGTTCGGCGAATGGATACGGTCATCGGCGAGGCCGAAGCCGACGAGCAGCGATTCCATGCCGAGCATCTTCTGGAAATCTCCGACGATCGGGATCGAGCCGCCCATGCCGATGACGATGGCAGGTTTCGGCCACTCGTCGGAAAGCGCCGTCTTCGCCTTGGTCAGAACAGGCGAATCATAGGAGAGATGAATCGCCGGCGAGCCGCCATGCGGATGGAATTCGACCGAGCAGTCGGCCGGAATTTTCGACCTGACGTAGCTGCGGAAAGCCTCGCGGATTGCAGCCGGATCCTGCGTGCCGACGAGCCGAAACGAAACCTTGGCCGAGGCCTTGGCGGCGATGACCGTCTTGAAGCCTTCGCCGGTATATCCGCCCCAGATGCCGTTGATTTCGGCCGTCGGCCGGGCCCAGGTGAGTTCCAGCACCGACCGGCCCTTTTCGCCGGAGGGAATGGAAAGGCCGACTTCACCGAGAAAGCTCTCGGCCGTCTTGCCGAGCGTCTCCCATGACGCCTTGATGTTGTCGGGCGTTTCCTCGACGCCGTCGTAAAAGCCATCAAGCGCGATGCGGCCGGTCTCGTCATGCAGGCCGGCAAGCGCCTCGACGAGAATATGGATCGGATTGGCCGCAGCGCCGCCGAAGAGGCCGGAATGCAGGTCGCGGTCGGCGGCCGTCACGACCACTTCTTCGCCGACGAGGCCGCGCAGTGCCGCGGCGATTGCCGGCGTATCGCGGTCCCACATGCCGGTATCGCAGACAAGCGCATAATCGGCCTTGAGTTCGGCGGCGTTGGCTTCGAGGAAAGGCTTCAGGGACGGTGAGCCCGATTCCTCCTCGCCCTCGAACAGAATGGTGATGCGGCAGGGAAGTGCGCCGTTGATCTCCTTATAGGCGCGGCAGGCTTCGACGAAGGTCATCAGCTGGCCCTTGTCGTCGGAGGTGCCGCGCCCGGTCAGGATCTTGCGGCCATCGCCGACATCCTTGATCGATGGCTCGAAGGGATCGTTTTCCCAGAGCTCGATCGGGTCGACCGGCTGTACGTCGTAATGGCCGTAGAAAAGCACATGCGGCGCGTCGGCGGAAGCGCCGCCATGGTGGGCGACGACCATCGGATGGCCGGGTGTGTCACGCACCGAGGCGGTAAAGCCGAGGCCTTCGAGATAGGCGACCAGCCATTCGGCTGCCTTCCGGCATTCGGCCTTGTAGACGGGATCGGTGGAAATCGACTGGATGCGCAGAAGCTCGAACAGCTTTTCGAGGCTTGAGGAAAGGTTCTGATCAGCGCGCGCAAGTACCTGTTGTAGATCCGTCATTTTCGACTCCTTTTTGAAATTTGGCCGGACGATAGACCAAACGAGGAAAGCAGGCGAGGCGGAAAAGCAAATGGGCGGCGCGAAAGCGGCCGCGTCCGGATCGGGTGCAAGAAGATTACTGCGGCGATATAGAAGAACCTTCTAATTCAATTTACAGTTATTTAGTAGAACCCAAATAACTTGGCCGTATTCAGCTGTTCGGGGGAGCGGATGTTTTCGGTCATTACATGTATTCGCGACGATCATGATTGGCGGCTGGTGCTCGCGGCCGCGGCGGTTTGTCTGATCGGCGCGATGGCAGCGATGCTGCCGCTTTCACGCGCTCAAGGATGCGATGCCGGGCGCCGCAAGCTCTGGATAGGCGCCTCGGCTTTCGCCTTCGGCACCGGCGTATGGGCAACGCACTTCATCGCGATGCTGGCCTATGACGGCGGCATGCCGATCAGCTACCAACTGGGGCTGACGGCACTTTCCTTTCTCCTGTCGGTTGCCGGTTCGTGGGCGGCGATCGTCGTCGCTTCGGAGAGCCGCGGCAGGTTTTCGCGCATCCGCGGCGGCGTCCTGATGGCGCTCGGCATCGCCTCGATGCACCTGACCGGTATGCAGGCGATCGAGACACAGGCGGTGATCGTCTACGATCCCTACATGACGCTGAGTGCGGTTCTCGCGGGGGCGCTGCTGTCGAGCGCTGCCTTCTACGCCTTCTTTCAGTGGAGCGGCCTGAGGCGGCTCCTCACCTCGTCCGTCATCTTTGTCCTTGCAATCTGCGCTCTCCACTTCATTTCGATGGCAAGCATCACGCTTGTGCCGGATCCCGGCAAAGAGGTCCCGGCGATGGTGCTCGATACCAGCCTGCTGGCAGCGATCGTGGTGGTAGCGGCGACGGCTCTCATTCTGACCGCTATCGCGGTGGTCTTTATCGACAGCCATCTGACGGATCTGAGAGGGCTCGCAAATGCCTCGCAGGAAGGGCTGCTGATCCTGCGCGAAGGCAGGGTCATCGATGCCAATGAACGGTTCCAGGCTCTTTCCGGCTGGAAGCTTGCCGATCTTGTCGGCAAGGCGCCGTCCGCTGCTTTGACCGCCATACAGGGGCAGAACAGGCCCGGCGAGACCTTGCTCAGCACCAGCAGCGGCAAGGAGATCGCCGTCGAAGTCAATACGAGCAGGATCGTCTATCGCGGGCACAATTGTGACGTGCTGGCGGTGCGCGATCTGACGGAGCGCAGGCAGGCCGAGGAGATGATCGAACATCTCGCCCACCACGATGTTCTCACCGATCTTCCGAACCGGTCGTTGTTCGATACGCGCATCCGTCAGGCGCTGCAGATGGCCGAACGGAAGAGCAGCAAGGTGGCCCTCTTCTATATCGATCTCGATCGGTTCAAGAGCGTCAATGATATTTTCGGCCATGCCGAGGGCGACCGAATTCTCCGCAAGGTTGCCTCGATCCTCCGGCGCGTCGCCGATGAAAGCGATACGATCGCCCGTCTCGGTGGCGATGAATTTGCCATCATCCAGCCCGCCGGACAGCAACCGGCGGCCGCGCAGAAGCTCGCAGCGGCGATCCTCGACGAATTCGCGGCCGAGATGGATACGGCACGCGACCCAACAGCCGTCGGCGTCAGCCTCGGCATCGCCCTTTACCCGGCCGACGGACGTGATGTGGACGAGATCTGCAACAATGCCGATATCGCACTCTATCGGGTCAAGCACGGCGGTCGCGGCAAGGCCTGTTTCTTCGACGCGGAAATGGACGAAGCCACGCGCGCCCGCCGCCAGATCGAAAGCGAACTGCGCCACGCCATCACCCGCAATCAGATCCATGTCTGCTATCAGCCGATTTACGGCGCACTGAGCGGCGAGGTCAGCGGTTATGAGGCCCTGATGCGCTGGAACCGGCCGGGGCACGGCATCAGCGAGCCGGATGTCTTTATTCCGATCGCCGAGGAAAGCGGATCGATTGTCCAGCTCGGCGAATGGGTGCTGCGCGAGGCCTGCGCAGAAGCTGCGCGCTGGCCGCATCCGCTGACGATCGCCGTCAATGTCTCGCCGGTGCAGTTCATGCTGCCGAACCTTTGCGAGCGGATCGAGGCAATCCTCGAGGAAACGGGGCTCGCGCCCGACCGGTTGGAAATCGAAATCACCGAGGCCGCTCTCATCCGTGACCGCGATCGGGTGATGGCCACGCTGCTGCGCCTGCGCAGTCTCGGTGTTCACATCGTCATGGACGACTTCGGCACCGGTTTTTCCTCGCTTTCCAACCTGCGAACCTTCCCGTTCGACAAGATCAAGGTCGACCGCAGCTTCACCGGCATGCTGGAACATGACGCGGCGTCACGTTCGATCGTGCGCGCCATCATCGGTCTCGGCCACAGCCTCGGCATGCCTGTCGTGACGGAGGGCGTCGAAACCGAGACGCAGCGCCAGATCGTCCTCGAAGAAGGCTGCGCACAGGTGCAGGGCTTTTTGCTCGGCAAGCCGGATATCGAGCCGAGCATCAAGCTCGCCGCCAAAAGCCTTCTGTCCTCGACGGCCGACGCTGACGCGTCGCCGCCTCCGTGGCGGCGATCTACGCGACTTGCCGGTGAATAATCTCGATCAGAGCGTCTTGGCGTTTTCCAGCAGCCGGCGGATATATTCGAGCGTCAGCTCGCGTTCGAATCCGCGAAAGCCTTTGAACAGCGCGAGGTCCGCCTCACGCGCGGTCTCGATCGCCTCAGCTTCCATTGCACGCGCCTTCGGCGTCAGGAAAATCAGCTGCGCCCGCTTGTCGGAGGGATGCGGCCGGCGCTCGATCAGCCCGTCGCGGACCATGCGCGAAAGCGTATTGGCCATGGTCGCCTGCTCGATAGCGACTCGGTCGAGAAGCTGTTTCTGGGTCAACCCGTCCTCGGCCCAGAGTTCCAGCAGGATGGGAAACTGGCCGGGAGAGAAGCCAAGCCCTATCGCGCGCTGGTGCAGCGAGCGGGCAAAACCCTTCGCCAGCTGGCTGGCAAGGTAAGCTCCCGAATCCATGCGGTTAAATCCCATGATCGCAAGTTAGGCTCAAAACCGTGCCGGAGACAATGCAGCAAATCGCAGAGGATGCTGCAAAAAAATGCAAGCTGCGATCAGAACTGCGCGAACCTGAAAAACAAAAGTCGCCATGACCTGGAGGTTGGCCATGGCGACTTTAAAATGGGGACAAAGGCCCGGAGAGGGGGATAAGGCCTTTGTCCAAGCCTGATGCGGCGGGGGACAAGCCGGTAATCAGACCCGCGACGCGATCAAGCGCCGGTGACATGCATTTGTGGCTACGAATGTGGTTTTTCAAGGGTAACGGTACGTTACAAATCGGTAACAGTTTGGTGAGCGGAAATTCTTTCCGCACTTGGCGCACCGAACTTTATATGGACCTCGTTCCGTGCCCGCGCTATCCATGCACGCATGAAAAAAGGCGATCACCTCTTCCTAGTCGATGGTTCCGGATTCATCTTTCGGGCGTTTCACGCATTGCCGCCGCTGACGCGCAAGTCCGACGGCCTGCCGGTCGGGGCCGTCTCCGGTTTCTGCAACATGCTGTGGAAACTCTTGAGGGATGCGCGCAATACCGATGTCGGCGTCACCCCGACCCATCTTGCCGTTATCTTCGATTATTCCGCCAAGACCTTTCGCAAGGATCTCTATGACGCCTACAAGGCGAACCGCTCAGCCCCGCCGGAAGAGCTCATCCCGCAATTCGGCCTGATAAGAGAGGCGACCCGCGCCTTCAACCTGCCCTGCATCGAGACCGAAGGCTTTGAGGCCGACGACATCATCGCCACTTATGCCCGCCAGGCCGAGGCAACAGGCGCCGACGTCACGATCGTTTCTTCCGACAAGGATCTGATGCAGCTCGTTACACCAAACGTGCACATGTATGACAGCATGAAGGACAAGCAGATCGGCATTCCCGACGTGGTCGAGAAGTGGGGCGTGCCGCCGGAAAAGATGATCGACCTGCAGGCGATGACCGGTGACTCCGTCGACAATGTTCCCGGCATTCCCGGCATCGGCCCGAAAACGGCTGCCCAGCTGCTTGAGGAATATGGCGATCTCGACACGCTGCTCGACCGCGCCACCGAGATCAAGCAGGTCAAGCGCCGCGAGACGATTCTTGCCAATATCGACATGGCGCGGCTTTCGCGCGAACTCGTGCGGCTGCGCACCGACGTGCCGCTCGATCTCGATCTCGATGCGCTGTTGCTGGAGCCGCAGAACGGCCCGAAGCTGATCGGCTTTCTGAAGACGATGGAATTCACGACGCTGACCCGACGCGTCGCCGAAGTCTGCGATTGTGATGCGAGCGCCATCGAACCGGCGGTCGTCCGCATCGAATGGGGTGATAAAGCCCATGGTCCCGACCTCGATGCGGCCGAGCCGGAACCTGTTGCCGGCGCCATCCCCGACGTTTCGGGCGAATCGGTGCCCGTGCCGCCGCGGGGAAAGGCGAAGGCCGGCGTCGAAGGCGCCTTTTCGCCCGGCGATCTTGCCAAGTCGCGGGCCGAGGCCTTTGCGGCGCTGCCCTTCGATCATTCGGCCTATGTAACGATCCGCGATCTGGCCACGCTCGACCGCTGGATCGCCGATGCGCGCGACACCGGCCTCATCGCTTTCGATACCGAGACCACGTCGCTGGATGCGATGCAGGCCGAGCTTGTCGGCTTTGCGCTGGCGATTGCCGATAATACGGCCGACCCCACCGGCACGAAGATCCGCGCCGCCTACGTGCCGCTTGCCCACAAGAGCGGCGTCGGCGATCTGCTCGGCGGCGGTCTTGTCGAAAACCAGATCCCGATGCGCGATGCGCTGCCCCGGCTGAAGGCCTTGCTGGAAGACGAATCGGTGCTCAAGGTCGCCCAGAACCTGAAATACGACTACCTCCTGATGAAGCGCTTCGGCATCGAGACCAGAAGTTTCGATGACACGATGCTGATCTCTTATGTGCTTGACGCCGGCACCGGCGCTCACGGCATGGACCCGCTCTCGGAAAAATTCCTCGGCCATACGCCGATCCCCTACAAGGACGTGGCCGGCAGCGGCAAGGCGAATGTCACTTTCGATCTGGTCGATATCGACCGCGCCACCCATTACGCCGCCGAGGACGCCGACGTGACGCTGCGCCTCTGGCTGGTGCTGAAGCCGCGGCTGGCGGCGGCAGGGCTGACCAGCGTCTATGAGCGGTTGGAGCGGCCGCTGCTGCCGGTGCTGGCGCGCATGGAAGCGCGCGGCGTCACCGTCGACCGGCAGATCCTGTCGCGTCTCTCCGGCGAACTGGCTCAGGGTGCCGCACGCCTGGAAGACGAGATCTACACACTGGCCGGCGAGCGTTTTAATATCGGTTCGCCCAAGCAGCTCGGCGATATTCTATTCGGAAAGATGGGGCTTCCCGGCGGCAGCAAGACGAAAACCGGGCAATGGTCCACCTCCGCTTCGGTGCTCGAGGATCTGGCCGCTGCCGGCATCGAGCTGCCGCGCAAGATCGTCGACTGGCGCCAGCTCACCAAGCTCAAATCCACCTATACCGACGCGCTGCCGGGCTATGTCCACCCGGAGACGAAGCGGGTTCATACCTCCTATTCGCTGGCATCGACGACCACGGGGCGCCTGTCCTCCTCCGAACCGAACCTGCAGAACATACCGGTGCGCACGGCAGAAGGCCGCAAGATCCGCACCGCCTTCATCTCGACGCCGGGCCACAAGCTGATTTCCGCCGATTACAGCCAGATCGAACTGCGCGTGCTTGCCCACGTGGCCGAGATCCCGCAGCTGACCAAGGCCTTCGAGGACGGCGTCGACATTCACGCCATGACCGCTTCGGAAATGTTCGGCGTGCCGGTCGAAGGCATGCCGGGTGAAGTGCGCCGCCGTGCCAAGGCGATCAATTTCGGCATCATCTACGGCATCTCCGCCTTCGGCCTCGCCAACCAGCTTTCGATCGAACGCTCGGAAGCCGGCGACTACATCAAAAAATATTTCGAGCGCTTCCCCGGCATCCGCGACTATATGGAAAGCCGCAAGGCAATGGCCCGCGACAAGGGTTATGTCGAAACGATCTTCGGCCGCCGCATCAACTATCCCGAAATCCGCTCTTCCAACCCTTCGGTGCGCGCCTTCAACGAACGGGCGGCAATCAACGCGCCGATCCAGGGCTCTGCGGCCGACGTCATTCGCCGGGCGATGATCAAGATGGAGCCGGCGCTCGCCGAAGCCGGTCTTGCCGAGCGTGTGCGCATGTTGCTGCAGGTGCATGACGAGTTGATTTTCGAGGTCGAGGACGAGGATGTCGAAAAGGCGATGCCGGTCGTTGTCTCGGTCATGGAAAACGCCACGATGCCAGCGCTCGAAATGCGCGTGCCGCTCAAGGTCGATGCCCGCGCCGCCACCAATTGGGACGAGGCGCATTAACCGCCTCCCCCAACGAAAAAGATTTTTCCGCTTCTCCTAACTTATTGAAATCACGACCATGTACCTCCCTGGGCCGTATCGGAACGATACGGCTGGAAGGAACTTATTAACCTTCCTTTTCTATCCCGGTAGGGTCGTAATTTGTTAGGCATGAGTGAGTAGCGGACGCATGCGTTTTCCCAGAACCAATTTGACGGATGCCGCAGATTTTTCCAGCGGCATTGAAACGGAGCTTCCGGAGGAAAATCCAGGCGAGAGGCCGCCGGCACCGATCTGGCAGAGCAACTTCTCGCTCGCGCCGAATGTTCGCTTCACCCGCACGCCCGAAACGCTGATCAGCCGCCGCCGCCCGTCGAACGAGCCCGTTCGCAGTGAACCGGAAGCGGAACAGCAGGCGATACGGATAGAACCGGTCGCGGTCGACGTGCCCTTCGATATCTACCTGCCGGAGCCCGCTGAACCTGCCGTAGCGCAGGCTGAGATCGAGACGCTGCAGCCGCCGGCCGCCGCGGTGGAGGCTCCTACCCTGCGCGTTGCTTCCGAACTGTCTTCGATTTCCGATTTTGCCTTCTGGGAAGTCATGGCGTTCGAGGAGGGCGAACCGGTGCGCGCGCCCTCGATCATTCTTCCGAAGATCGAGACCGCGCCCGAATCGATCACCTCTCTGTTTCGCGTCATGGAATGGCGTCCGGGCGCGCTGAAGCCCGCTCAGGCGGCATCCCGACCGGTCCAGCCGCAGGCTGCAGCGCCCGCGCCGGCGGCTCTGCGCCCGCCGGCGGCGATTTCCCTGGAAAGGCCCGTGCGGACCCGCGAGGCGGCGATTGCACCTGCGCCTCAGGTCGCGCCCCAGACTGCGCCGATGCCTCAGGTCACGGCGGTGCCTCAGGCCGCCCCAATGCCTCAGGCAGCCCCAGCGCCTCAGGCCGCCTCTGTGCCTCGGCTTACGCCCCCGGTCGCCGCAGTCCTGCCGTCTCCGCGCCTTGCGGCAAGGCCTGAAAAGATCGATGCATCAGGTTATGAATTCCCGCCGCGCGCTCTTTTGCAGGAGCCGCCCGAACGTCTCGGCGAGATCATGTCGCAGGAGACGCTGGAGCAGAATGCCGGTCTTCTGGAAAGCGTGCTTGAGGATTTCGGCATCAAGGGCGAGATCATTCATGTCCGCCCCGGCCCCGTCGTCACCCTTTATGAATTCGAGCCGGCGCCCGGCGTGAAGTCGTCGCGCGTCATCGGCCTGGCCGATGATATCGCCCGCTCGATGTCGGCGCTTTCGGCCCGCGTCGCCGTGGTCCCGGGCCGCAACGTCATCGGCATCGAGCTGCCGAATGTCACCCGTGAAACCGTCTATTTCCGGGAGATGATCGAGAGCCAGGATTTCGACAAGAGCGGCTATAAGCTGGCGCTCGGCCTCGGCAAGACCATCGGCGGTGAGCCTGTGATCGCCGAGCTCGCAAAGATGCCGCATCTGCTCGTCGCCGGCACCACCGGTTCGGGCAAATCGGTCGCCATCAATACGATGATCCTGTCGCTGCTCTACCGCATGACGCCGGAGCAATGCCGGCTGATCATGGTCGACCCGAAGATGCTCGAACTCTCCGTCTATGACGGTATTCCGCATCTGCTGACGCCCGTCGTCACCGATCCGAAAAAGGCTGTCATGGCGCTGAAATGGGCGGTGCGCGAGATGGAGGAGCGTTATCGCAAGATGTCGCGCCTCGGCGTGCGCAACATCGACGGCTATAACGGCCGCGTCTCCCAGGCGCGCGAAAAGGGTGAGACCATCCACATCATGGTTCAGACCGGCTTCGACAGGGGAACCGGTGCGCCGATCGAAGAAAGCCAAGAGCTGGATCTTGCGCCGATGCCTTACATCGTCGTCATCGTCGACGAGATGGCCGATCTGATGATGGTCGCCGGCAAAGAGATTGAAGGTGCGATCCAGCGTCTGGCGCAGATGGCGCGTGCCGCCGGTATTCACCTGATCATGGCGACCCAGCGTCCGTCGGTCGATGTCATCACCGGCACGATCAAGGCGAATTTCCCGACCCGCATTTCCTTCCAGGTCACCTCGAAGATCGACAGCCGCACCATCCTCGGCGAGCAGGGCGCAGAGCAACTGCTCGGACAGGGTGACATGCTGCATATGCAGGGTGGGGGCCGCATCGCCCGTGTCCATGGCCCCTTCGTCTCCGATGCCGAGGTCGAAAAGGTCGTCGCGCATCTGAAGACGCAGGGCCGTCCTGAATATCTGGATACGGTCACGGCCGACGAGGAGGAAGACGTCGAGAATGAAGAAGACGGCGCCGTCTTCGACAAGAGTGCTATGGGCGCTGAGGACGGTGACGAGCTCTACCAGCAGGCCGTCAAGGTCGTCATGCGGGACAAGAAGTGCTCAACCTCCTACATCCAGCGCCGCCTCGGCATCGGCTACAACAGAGCCGCCTCCCTGGTGGAGCGGATGGAAAAGGAAGGTCTCGTCGGCCCGGCAAACCACGTCGGCAAACGCGAGATCGTATCCGGACGCGGCGAGGGCGATTGATCGACGATGGCCGGAGTGCGCGGCGCATTCCGGTTTCATGTTTTCAACGTAGCCAATCTTATCGTTTCCTCGACGAACTCGGTCTTGCCGCCGGTATAGAAATCCCAATCGCCGTCCGCCTCCGCGGCCAGGCGGCGTTTGAGGTCGGCATAGGCCTTGGCCTTTGCGGGATGGTCTCGGAGGATAGTTGCGAAACAGGATGCGCTGCCGATGCACGGGATTATCGGGCGGGCAAACATAGAGCCTGTACCCGCAAGCCTCGCGGTTACGGGTAAAGACCCAGCGGCCGTCTCCGTGAGGGTCACCGTGAAAGGTGAAGTCGGCAGCGCGTACCAATTCTATCGCTGCCGGTAAGGCGTCGTCAGATACCACGACGACATCGAGGTCGATTTTCGGCTTGGCTGCAAGTCCAGGCACAGATGTGCTGCCGATGTGGTCGATGGACTGCACGAGATCACCGAGCAGGACGGAGACCTCGGCGCTGATTGCGGCAAAGAGCAGTGGCCAGGAAGTGTCGTAATCGACGACTTTGATGGCGCGCATCCTGCCTCCCTACTGTGGTCGCTGCACTTCGGCCAGCAATTCGTCCAGAATCGCGATCATCTTCTGTTCGGCCTCTTCCAGCGAACCGCTATTGTCGAGTTCCGTCACGTCATAGTCGCCGCGCACGGTCAGCGGGCCGCGGGCAAGCCTGGCCATGATGTCCTCGTGTGTCTCGCGGCCGCGCGCTTCCAGCCGGCTGGCGAGCACTTCGGGACGGGCCGTGACATTGATGACCTTCAGCCGCGGGAAAGCGGCCTGGAAGCGGTGAAGCGCCGAGCGCGAGCCGTTGGCCACGACGATATGGCCTCTCGACAGCGCCACCGAGACTTCGGCCGGAATGCCGTATTTCAGGCCATGCGCCTCCCACCACACGGCGAAGGAGCCTGACTGCTCCATGGCGGCAAAGCCTTGAAGGGAGACGGAAAGATGATCCTCGCCGCCGGCATCGCGGTGGCGGGTGATGACGCGGCGGGCGAAATGCACATTGTCGCGGCCGGAAAAACGCCGCGCAGCGAGGTTCATCAGCGTGTCCTTGCCGGCGCCGCTCGGCCCGACAACGACGACCATGATGCCGCGTTCGGCTCCAGCAGCCGCATGGGGTTCGTGTGGCGTCATGCGACACGGCGTCCCTGGCGCCAGACGGAGCGTGTTACCGGCACGCCGTGCGAGCGGTGGACACGGACGAGATCGGCGCGCAGCCCGGGCGCGATCCGGCCTCGATCATTGAGGCTGACAGTGCGGGCAGGCGTCGACGTCACCATCGCGATCGCTTTCGGAAGGGTGATGCTTTCCACCTCGTCGGCAAGGATGAAGGGTGCGTGCAGCAGGCTGAGCGGCACGTAGTCGGAGGACAGAACGTCGAGCACGCCCATTTCGGCGAGATCGCGGGCGGCGATGTTGCCGGAATGGGATTTGCCGCGCACGATGTTCGGCGCGCCCATCAGCACGCTCATGCCATGCTCGTGCGATGCCCGGGCGGCATCGAAGCTGGTCGGAAACTCGGCAAGGCGGACGCCATTGTCGATCGCCTCGTCGACATGGGAGAGTGTGGCGTCGTCATGGCTTGCGACCGTGATGCCGCGCTCGGCGCAGACCTTGGCGATGGCGTTTCGATGTGGCGTCGAATTGCGCGCCGATTCCGCCTGGCGCTTGGCGACGAAACGGGCAAAGGCCTCATCGCTCAGACCACGCTTCTTTTGGTAGTAGAAGATATATTGATCCATCGTCTGGAACTGCCGCTGGCCGGGCGCGTGATCCATCAGCGAGACGAGCCGCACATGCGGATCATTTTCGAAATCGGCGAAATGTTCAAGCACATTGTCGGCCGATACCTCGCAGCGCAGGTGGATGAGGTGTTCGGCGCGCAGCCTGCCTTCCTTCTCCGCCGATTGGATGGCGTCGGCCATCTCGCGCATCTCGCCATGCTCGAACCCGCCGTCCTCGTCCGCGCCCATGCGCAGGCAGTCGAAGACCGTCGTGATGCCCGATGTGACGATCTGGGCGTCATGCGCCTGGACGGCAGCCGTCTTGTGCCAGCGAATGCCCGGACGCGGCTGATAATGGCCTTCGAGGTGGTCGGTATGCAGTTCGACAAGGCCGGGAATGACGTAATCCCCCTCGAAATCTTCGCCGGTTACCGAATTGCCTTCAGAGATATCGGCGATCTTGCCGTCGCGGATGAGGATCGATCCTGAAAGGATGTCGTCCTCGAGAACGATGCGGGCGTTGGAAAAGACGGTTTCTTTGCTCATATTGTCAGGTCTTTCAGTTTTTGGCGCCGGCAAGGGGCAGCCAGGAACGAACTTTGAACGGGGCGCCGCGCGTCTCCTCGATGAAGACGGCGAGACCGGAGATCGAAAGCGGCCGGCCGGTGAAACCGGCAAAACGTTCCACCAGGATTGCTCTCATGACCTCGGCGCGCTCTGCAGGCACCTGCCCGCTCAGTGTCATGTGGAAACCGAAATCCTCCATGACGTAAGGATACCCCCAGCGCTGCAGATTGGCGCGCTGGCTGTCGCTGAGCCTTTCCGGATTGCGGCGCGCGATATCGGCCTCGGACAGCGTTGCGCGGAACGGCTCGAAGGACTTTACCACCTTCGCTGCGAAATCCTGAAGAGGCTGATGAAGAGAAGCCGGAACAAGGGCAAAAAATCGACCGAGCTGACCGAGGACGAGCTGGGGTATTTCGAAGGCCGGGGTCCGGGCGGTAAACTCCTCGGCAAAGGCCATGAGATCCCTTTCGGTGACTGAACCGGCAAGCGAAAACGGCGCCTTGATCGTCGCGTGAAAGCCGTAGCGTCGCGGGTCGGCGGTCAGCTCGAACTGCTCTGCCGCACTCAGCCTCTGATGTTCGGGTGCAGGATAGGTTTCGCCGGTGAACGCATCGCGGCCGAGCCAGAGCGAAGCCGCGCCGGTCAGGGGATCATCCTTCGGCGGCGAAAAATAGAGAGCGTAGCGCAAGGCTTTTGTCCTGGGGATCGTCGAAACGGGAGCGCAATGTGCAGTGATTTGGCGGCGAACCGCAAGCAGGCTCCCGGCTAAAAGATTTCCGTGACAGAATGATGATGACGGCCGCGCCGCCACCGGCCTTCATCGAGTGCTCAGTGCGAATTCGTGCCCATCAGCCGATGGCGCAGCGCGTTCGAAGCCGCGTCGAACAGGAAGACGACGATCAGGATCAGAATGACCATATAGGCGACGTTTTCCCAGTTGGCATTGGTGCGCATTGCCTCCCAGAGTTTGAGGCCGATACCGCCCGCGCCGACGGCGCCGATGATCGTGGCGCCGCGCACGTTCGATTCCCACTGATAGAGCGTCTGGCTGACGATGACGGGGATGATCTGCGGCATGATGCCGTAACGGTGGACGAGCACGGTCTGGGCGCCGGTCGATTTGATGCCTTCCCGCGGCTTGTTGTCGATGTTCTCGAGCCCCTCGGAATAAAGCTTGCCGAGCGTGCCGGTCTCGGTGAGGAAGATCGCGCCGCTGCCGGCAAGCGGCCCTGGGCCGAAGGCGCGTGTCAGGAAAAGCGCCCAGATCAGCATGTCGACAGAGCGCAGGAAATCGAAGAAGCGCTTGAGAATCTGGTTCAAGAGGCGGTTCGGAGTGATGTTGCGTGCCGCCAGGAAGGCGAGCGGGAAGGCGGCGAGGGAGCCGAGCAGCGTTCCGAGAAAGGCCATGACGATCGTCTGGAAAAGCTTGGTCCAGACGTCGCCGTGCTGCCATTCGCTGTTGTTCCAGATTTCATCGAAAGCGAGCGACAGGTTGGACTGGTCGGGCTTGATGCGCGGGCCGGAGACAATGAGGCCAAGGACGTCGCCGACCGGCTTGTCGAAGAATGACGATTGCGTGTCGAAGAGGAAATTCGCCCAGCCGAGGAAACGCTTGCGAACTTTCACGCGATCAACGGAAATGCTGACGTCGCCGGCAAAGCCGAGATCAGCGAGCACGTTGTCGTCATAGACCGTCATCCAGCTCGGCACCGGGCCGACCACCTCGGGCGCGCCGCTCGAAACGTTGACCGGGACGCTGACGCCGTGCGCGGTCACGATCGTTTGGCTCTTCGAAACGGTGACGCTGCGGCTGGTGCCGCTGACGGAAACGGTGATGCTGCCATCGGGATTGTTGACCACCCAGTCCGGATGCGGATTGTCGCCGAGCGGCGAGAAGCGGGGATAACGCACCTCGATCGAGCCGTCATCCTGGATGCGGAAGTCCGGCTGCACATCATAACTCACCCATTGGCTGAGATAGATGCCGACGCGCTCCCAGTGAGCTTCGGCAAGAAGCTTGGGCAGGTCAAAGAACCAGACGGCGTAGAGGCCGTAGACGAGGGTCGCAATGAGGATCATCAGCCCGCCGAAACGCTGGCGGAACGACCGGTGGAAATATTCCGGATAGCGCGCTTCAATCTCTTGCATGCGGTTTGCGTCGATCACCGTCATGGCGGCCTCAATGTTGCAGAAGGAAGGCGTGTTCGCCGACGAGACGGCGGCGCAGCCAGGCGGAGAACTGGTCGACGGCGATGATCGTCACGAACAACAGGAGTACGAGGGCAACGGTCTTTGCGCCGAAGCCGCGCGAGATCGAAAGCTTCAGCTCTTCGCCGATGCCGCCGCCGCCGACGGCGCCGATGATGGTCGAGGCGCGCACGTTGATCTCCAGGCGCAGCAGCGCATAGGAGGTGAAATTCGGCAGCACTTGCGGCAGGACGGCGAAGCGCACGCGCTCCCACCAGTTGGCGCCAACGGCCTTCATCCCCTCATGCGGCTTCATGTCGATGTTTTCGGCAACCTCGTAGAAGAGTTTGCCGAGCGCGCCGATCGTGTGCAGGGTGATGGCGATGATGGCGGCGACCGGCCCGATCGACAGGATCGCCGAAAACAGGCCGGCGATGACGATTTCCGGGAAGGCGCGCAGGAATTCCATCAGCCGCTTGGTGAAGACGCGCAGCGGCCACGAACTCGTCAGGTTGCGCGCCGCAAAGAAGCTCAAGGGCACGGCAAAGACGAAGGCGATGATAGTCGAGATCAGCGCCACGTTGATCGTGATGATCATCAGCTCGAAATATTCCGGGATGTAGAAGTCTCCCCAGATATAGACGCGGCCTTTGATGAAGTTGAATTCCTCGCCGCCCTTGTCGTTGACGCTCGCTATGTCGAAGATCGCGCGCCAGACGTCGTTCCAATCCTTGGGGATGAGCCAGCTCAGGAAGTCGAATAGGTGCGGCAGGCGTTCGAAGAAATGGCCGGCATTGCTCTCATCGGCAAAGCGGACGGAGCTCACGAAAGCCGCGATAAGGATAACCAGGCCGAGCACGGTGTAGAAGCGGCGCTTGGCGACCATCCGGTCCCAGGCGGTGCCGATCTCCTGCGTGCTCTGCATGTGCGGCTGTGTGTCGGCAATGGTCATGGACGCTCCGCGCGATAACAAACAAAGGGCGGCCGTTGTCAGCCGCCCCCGTATTCAAAAGGCGATCAGCCGCCGATGGCCGCCTTGCGAACTTCGACGACGGCCTTGTAGAAGTCGTGCTTGACGGGAGCGTAGCCCTTGTAGTCGCCGCCTTCGACAGCCGAGAAACACTTGTGATCCTTTTCCGGCAGGGCCGTGAAGAAGGCTGCGAGCTTCGTCTGCCACTCCTGGCCGAGAGCGTTGCGCACGACCAGCGGGCCGTTCGGGATCAGCGGCGAACGCCAGACTTCAACGAGCTTGTTCGGATCGACGGCGCCCTTGTCGACTTCCTTGCGGAACGTGCCGGAAGTGTAGCCATCCTTGAAGTCGCCGATGCCCGACGAATCGTCGACGGCGACATCGACCTTGCCGTCATAGGCGGCAAGCAGGTTGTTTTCATGACCGCCGTTGAACTGGGTCGAGGCAAAGAACTTGTCGTTCGGCATGCCGGTGTCCTTCGGGATCTGCGTCAGCGGCACGAGGTAACCGGAGGTGGAGTCCGGATCGGCGTAGCCGAGCTTCTTGCCCTTGGCGTCCTTGATGGTCTTGATGCCGGAGGACTTCAGTGCGAGGCCGATCGAGTAATAACCCGTCGAACCGTCTTTCTGCTGCGTCGTCAGGATCGGCGTAACAGCCTTCGGATCCTTCAGGTAGACGGAGGCGTAACCGGAAGCGCCGAGTTCGGCGAAGTCGAGCGTGCCGCCGAGCAGGCCCTGGATGACGCCGTCATAGTCGGCGGCCGGGAAGAGAGAGACCTTCTCGAAGCCGAATTCCTGCTTCAGGTGGTCGGCGAGGCAGGCATAGTTGCGCAGGCGGTCAGTTTCATTTTCGCCGCCAAGGATGCCGATGCGGAATTCCTTGAGGTCTGCGGCATTGGCGGCGCCGGCGAGCGCAAACAGCGCCGTTGCCGCAAAGAGTGCTTTCTTCAACATGCGTTCTCTCCTATCGACCGGTGCATCCGGCCTTCCCGTTACGAAGAAGTGTGCCCTTAACGCGGGCGTTCGATCGCGGCCGCCTCTGTCAGAGACCAGCCAACGCCAGCGGCTGGACGCCGGCGGATTGATTGTTGGCGCCCTCGGGAGCGATATTGATGGAGGTCGAGGTCATCGTTTCGTCGATGCCGGCGCCGTCCTTGTCCGTGCCGTATATTTCCTTCACTGCTTCGGCCGTCAGCTCCGAGGGCTTGCCGTCGAAGACGACGCGGCCGCCGGCCATGCCGACGATGCGCTCACAATAGTTGCGGGCGGTGTCGAGCGTATGCAGATTGGTGATGACGGTGATGCCCTCACGCTCGTTGATGTCGCGCAGCGCATCCATGACGATCTTGGCGTTCAGCGGATCGAGCGAGGCGATCGGTTCGTCGGCAAGCACCATCTTCGGGTTCTGCATCAGCGCGCGGGCGATCGCCACGCGCTGCTGCTGGCCGCCGGAAAGCGTGCCGGCCGGCTGCAGCGCCGTCTGCTCGATGCCGAGGCGTTCGAGTGCCGCGATCGCATGCACGCGCTCCTCGCGGGCGAAGATGTTGAGGAGGCTCAGGAGCGTCGGGCGGTGATTGAGGCGGCCGAGCATGACATTGGTCAGGACATCGAGGCGCGGCACCAGGTTGAACTGCTGGAAGATCATCGCACAGTCGCGCTGCCAGTTGCGCAATGCCTGGCCGCGAAGCCCGGAGACCTCAACGCCGGCGAAATGAATGGAGCCGGAGCTCGGCTCCTGCAGGCGGTTGATCATGCGCAGCAGCGTCGACTTGCCGGCGCCGGAGCGGCCGATGATGCCGACCATCTGACCCTGGGGAATGGTGAGGGTCACGGCATCGACGGCGAGCTTTTTTCCGAAACGACGGGTGACATCCTTCAGCTCGAACATCATGCTGGTCCCTTGCACTTCAGGCCTTGGTCAGCACCGCATTAGTCCCGCTTGATGAACCTCAAATGTCAGATTTGTGTAAGAAGTGTCACAAATCTCCGCGCTGCGAAGGCGGTGTCTAGCCCTCGTAGCGGGCCAGAAAATCTTCCGCGCTCAGGTTGCGGAAATCTTGCAAAGCCAGGCGCAACCGGTCGTGTTGCCAATCCCACCAGGAAAGTCTGTCCATGCGTTCGCCGAGCTCTTTCGGGAAACGTTCGCGGATGAGCTTGGCCGGCACACCGCCGACGATCGTGTATGGCGCAATGTCCTTCGATACGACGGCCCCGGCACCGATGACGGCGCCGTTGCCGACTTTGACGCCGGGCAAGATGGTCGCACCATGGCCGATCCAAACGTCGTGGCCGATCGTCACCCGGTTTGCGCGCCGCCAGGCGAAGAAGTCTATCTCCATGTCGGCGTCGGGCCAGTAGTCGGCGGCGCGATAGGTGAAATGATGCAGGGTCGCGCGCCAGGTCGGATGGTTGGTGGCGTTGATGCGCACGGCGGCGGCGATATTGACGAACTTGCCGATCGTCGCGCACCAGACGGCCCCGTCCTGCATGATGTAGGAATAGTCGCCGAAGGTGGCTTCGCTAATGCGGCAGCGTTCTGAGACCTCGGTGTAGCGCCCAAAGATAGAGTCGCTGACATCAGCCGTTTCGTGGATATAGGGCTCGGTACCCAACTGGCGGCTCATGCGGCGATCTTCCGAGGAGAGAACTGCTGGACGTCGAGGATGCGGTCGGCGACGGCCTCGCGCACTTCCTCGTCGTGGAAGATGCCGAGAAGGGCGACGCCCGCCTTCTTCTTCTCCGCGATCATGCCGACGACAACGGCGCGGTTTTTCGCATCGAGCGAGGCTGTGGGTTCATCGAGGAGCAGGATCGTATGCTCGGTGATGAAGCCTCGGGCGATGTTGACGCGCTGCTGCTCGCCACCGGAGAAGGTGGCGGGCGGCAGCTGCCACAGCGCTTCCGGCAAGTTGAGCCTGGCGAGCAGGGCGCCTGCCTTTTCCCGTGCAACGACGACATCTTCGCCGCGCGCCACGAGCGGCTCGGCCACGACGTCGATTGTCGCCACGCGCGGCACGGTGCGCAGGAATTGGCTGACATAGCCGAGCGTATTGCGGCGAACGGTGAGCACGGTGCGTGGATCGGCGGAGGCGAGATCGACGATCCGCCCGTGGTGGCGAATGAGGATCTGACCGGTGTCGACGGCATAATTGCCGTAGATCATCTTGAGCAGCGAGCTCTTGCCGATGCCCGAGGGGCCGCCGAGCACGACGCATTCACCCGCAGATACCGAGAAGGCGACATCCGAGACGACAGGCAGCCTGATGCCGTCGCGCAGGTGCATGGTGAAGCTCTTCGAGACTTCGGAGACGACGAGGGGCGTTGGCATGATTTGGGTTTCCTGGTTTCTAACTCAGACCTGCAGGATCGAGGAGACGAGCAACTGCGTGTAAGGCTCTCTGGGATCGTCGAGCACGCGGTCGGTAAGACCCTGTTCGATGACGGAGCCGTCCTTCATCACCATCATGCGGTGCGAGAGCAGGCGAGCGACGGCGAGATCGTGGGTGACGACGATGGCCGAGAGGCCGAGATCGTTGACGAGGCCGCGCACGAGATCGAGCAGGCGCGCCTGCACCGATACGTCGAGGCCGCCTGTGGGTTCATCCATGAAGACCAGGCGCGGACCGGTGACGAGATTGCGGGCGATCTGCAGGCGCTGGCGCATGCCGCCGGAAAAGGCGCGCGGCTGGTCGTCGATGCGGTCAGCGTCGATCTCGACGCGTTCGAGCCAGTCGATGGCGGTAGAGCGGATCTTGCCGTAGTGCCGGTCGCCGATCGCCATCAGCCGTTCACCGACATTGGCACCCGCCGATACGGTCATGCGCAATCCATCGGCCGGGTTCTGGTGCACGAAACCCCAGTCCGTGCGCATCAGGAATCGGCGCTCCGCCTCGTTCATGCGGTAGAGGTCGCGGTAGTTGCCATCGCGCATGTGGTATTCGACGCTGCCGGTCGTCGGCATCAACCGGGTGGAGATGCAGTTGAGCAGCGTCGTCTTGCCGGAGCCGGATTCGCCGACGATGGCCAGCACTTCGCCGGGCCAGAGCTCGAAGGAGACGTTCCGGCAGCCGATGCGTTTGCCGTAGAACTTCGAGAGGTCGTTGACCTTGAGAAGCGGTATATCGGTCATTCTGCAGCCTCCCGGGCCAGCATTTCGCCGGCATGCCCCTGGGCGCGGCGGTCTTCGCAATGGTCGGTGTCCGAGCAGACGAACATGCGCCCGCCCTTGTCGTCGAGAATGACCTCGTCGAGGTAGACATCCTCTGCGCCGCAGAGCGCGCAGGGCCTGTCGAAGCGCTGGATCTCGAAGGGATGGTCTTCGAAATCCAGGCTGACGACATCGGTATAGGGCGGCACGGCATAGATTCGCTTTTCGCGGCCGGCGCCGAAAAGCTGCAGCGCTTCCGACCTGTGCATCTTCGGATTATCGAATTTCGGCGTCGGCGAAGGGTCCATGACATAGCGGCCATGCACCTTGACCGGATAGGCATAGGTCGTGGCGATGCGGCCGTTGCGGGCGTTATCCTCATAGAGCTTCACATGCATGAGGCCGTATTCCTCGAGCGCATGCATCTTGCGCGTCTCGGTCTCGCGCGGCTCAAGGAAGCGCAGCGGTTCGGGGATCGGCACCTGATAGACGAGCACCTGGCCGGGCCCGAGTTTTTCCTCCGGGATGCGGTGGCGTGTCTGGATGATCGTCGCCTCGCTGGTGTGCGTCGTCACCGCGACATTTGCGACCTTTTGGAAGAAGGCGCGGATGGAGACAGCGTTGGTCGTGTCGTCGGCGCCCTGGTCGATGACCTTCAGCACGTCATCAGGGCCGATGATCGAGGCCGTTACCTGCACGCCGCCGGTACCCCAGCCATAGGGCATCGGCATTTCTCTACTGGCAAACGGCACCTGGTAGCCGGGAATGGCGATGGCCTTCAGGATGGCGCGGCGGATCATCCGCTTGGTCTGTTCATCGAGATAGGCGAAGTTGTAGCTGGCGAGATCGCTCATTCGGCGGCTTCCTTCATCTCTTCGCCGCTGTTGCGGGCGGCTTCGAATTCGTGACGCATGCGGCGGACGAGATCGAGTTCGGCCTGGAAATCCACGTAATGCGGCAGCTTCAGGTGCTCGACGAAACCCGTTGCCTGAACGTTGTCGGCGTGTGAAATGACGAATTCCTCGTCCTGTGCCGGCGCGGTGATGTCCTCGCCGAGCTCTTCGGCGCGAAGCGCGCGATCAACAAGCGACATCGCCATCGCCTTGCGCTCGCTCTGGCCGAAGACCAGGCCGTAGCCGCGGGTGAATTGCGGCGGTGCCTTCGCCGAGCCCTTAAACTGGTTGACCATCTGGCACTCGGTGATCTGGATCGTGCCGAGCGAGACCGCGAAACCGAGCTCAGGCACGTCGAATTCCACCTCGACTTCGCCGATGCGGATCTCCCCGGTGAAAGGATGGTTGCGGCCGTAGCCGCGCTGGGTTGAATAACCGAGCGCCAGCAGGAAGCCCTCGTCGCCGCGGGCAAGCGCCTGCAGGCGCAGGTCCCGGGTCATGGGGAATTCCATCGGCTCGCGGGTCAGGTCGCCGATCTCGTGGTCCTCGGGCATGTCGCCGTCGGCCTCGATCAAGCCTTCCTCGCCGAGGATTTCGGAGACGCGCATGACGCGGCCGGTCTCGGCCGGACGCTGGGCCGGCGCCTCGACCGCTTCGTCCTCGAGCAGCGAGGGATCGAGCAGCCGATGGGTATAATCGAAAGTCGGCCCAAGGAGCTGGCCGCCCGGCAGGTCCTTGTAGGTCGCCGAGATACGGCGTTCGATCGCCATGCCAGCCGTGTCGAGCGGTCTGGAATAACCGAAGCGCGGCAGCGTCGTGCGGTAAGCGCGCAGCAGGAAGATCGCCTCGATCATGTCGCCGCGCGATTGACGGACGGCCAGCGCTGCGAGAGTCCGGTCGAAAAGCGAGGCCTCGGCCATGACGCGGTCGACGGCGAGGGCGAGTTGTTCGACGATCTGGTCGATGCCGATCGCCGGCAGCGACCGGTCACCGCGGCGACGGTCGGCGAGCAGACGGTGGGCATTGGCAATGGCGGCCTCGCCACCCTTGACGGCAACATACATGAGCTCAGATCTCCGTTGCTGTGATCTTGGTGGTGCGCGGCAGGCAGACGAAGCGCTTGCCCGATGTCAGCACGATGTCGATGCCGCGCGGAAAAAGCGCGTGGTTCTCGGCCCAGAGCCTGAGGAAGGTCTCCGGTAGGCCGACAGGCGCGATCTCCACGACGCTCTGGATCCCCGGACCCATCAGCGCCAGCCTGCGTCCGCCGTCGAGTTCGGGAAGTTCGATGACAACAGTCGTCGAGCGGTCGGGATATTCCTGCGTGCCTGACGCAAACAGGCCGAAGGAGCAAAGCGCAGTGCCCGCCTCGATGAAGGCAAAGCGCGCATCCGCCTTTTCGGCGGTCAGCGGGGCGCCGGTGTGGAAGCCGAGCCAATCCGGCACAGCGGATTTCGCCAGTCCCGAGGTAAGCCAGACGGGTGTGTCGTGGTCGCAAAGAGTGAGCGCGATCGTGCCGGCGGCAATACCGAGCGGCGCCGGCGGGTCGATCTCGGGCTCAACTGTCTGGATGGTGCCGGGGCGGGCCACGCCGTCCATCAGCATCTTGAAGACGCTCTGCGCATGGAAAACCGGATCGGTAAAGCCACCGGTAAAAACTTCTGTCGTCAGACCCATCAGTTGTCCCCCCGCACCATGGTGAAGAAGTCGACGCGGGTTGCCGCCGTCTCATCCGCCTTGCGACGTTCGGTGGTGGCGATCCTTTCCGCGATCGGCAAAAGCAGCGCCTGTTCGACGAAATCCCTGGTCGCCTCCTCCTGCCAGAGCGCGTCGAAGATCGCCGCAAGACGGGCCTTCTCCCGGTCGGTGCCGAGCGCCTGCGCATGACCGATGGAGCCGGACTCGAGCCGCACCGTTGAGCGTGTCATCGTCACCTCGCCGAGATTAAAGGGAGCTCCGCCGCCGCCGATGCGGCCGCGCACCATCACCAGTCCCGTCTCCGGTCCGCGCACCGGATAAGCCACGGGCTTTTGCGGCAACGCGTCCCAGGCCGCCTGGAGTTCGCTCCGTTCCGCACGCGCCAGCAGATCGGCAACGCGTTTGCGCTCCAAGACCGTCTGTGACGCGGCGTCTGTCTTGTCCGCTGATATCATCGCTGCTTCCTCAAATGTCTATTGATATAGACAACCATACAAGCTATACCTAGCCTTAAATCGGTGTCGTGACAAGCGTGTGACATCGTGAGGCAAGGCAGAGGCGGAATGGCAGGACTGAAGCAGGTGCAGAGGCAGACGGGTGTGGCGCTGTGGCGTCAGATCGCCGATCGGATTCGCGAGGCGATCGGCAACGGAGCCTATGACGAAACCGGAATGGTGCCGCCGGAAACGGTGCTGGCGCTGCAATTCGGCGTTAACAGGCATACAGTGCGCAGTGCGCTGGCTGCGCTGGCGCAGGAGGGAATCGTGCGTGCTGTGCAAGGTCGCGGCACGCTGATCGAGCGCAAGGAGCGGCTGAATTTCCCGATCACCCGGCGCACGCGTTTCACCGCCGGCATCGGCGATCAGGCGCGCGAGATGCGCGGCCTTCTGCTCGATGAGGCGCGGGAGGAGGCGAGCGCCGACGTTGCCCGTTGGCTGGGCCTGAAACAGAGTGAGCAAGTGATCCGGCTGGAAACATTGCGCCATGCCGACAGGCGGCCGGTTTCAAAGGCGACGAGCTGGTTTCCCGCCGAACGTTTCGCCGGGATCGGTGAGTCCTACCGCAAGCACGAATCGATCACCAAGGCTTTCGCCGAGCTCGGCCTCGGGGACTACGTCCGGGCGACGACCGAGATAACAGCCGCCCATGCTGCGACAGCCGACCTTGCAGATCTGGAACTCACTCCCGGCGCGATCCTGCTGATTGCCAAGGCAATGAACACCGATCTCGACGGCGTACCAGTACAATATTCGATCAGCCGTTTCGCCGCCGACCGGGTGCAGTTCACGATCGAGAACTGAGGCCAGGAATTGAGATAAGGCGTGCCGACCCGTTCGGTGGCACGCCTACAGAATTCAGTGTGCGCCGGACATATCGCCCAGCACTTCCTTGGAGGCGACGGTGGAATCCGCGTTCAGCTTGTAAACCATCGGAACGCCGGTCGCGAGGTTGAGGGCGAGCACGCCTTCTTTGGTGAGCTTGTCGAGCACCATGACCAGCGAACGCAGCGAATTGCCGTGGGCAGCGACCAGCACCTTTTCGCCGCGCAGCACGCGCGGCAGGATCTCGGTGAGGTAGTAGGGCCAGACGCGGGCGCCGGTATCGCGCAGGCTTTCACCGCCGGGCGGCGGCACGTCGTAGGAACGGCGCCAGATATGCACCTGTTCCTCGCCCCATTTGGCGCGCGCATCGTCCTTGTTGAGGCCGGAGAGATCGCCGTAGTCGCGCTCGTTCAGCGCCTGGTCGCGGATGGTCTCGAGATCAGGCTGGCCGACCTTGTCGAGGATGAGCTTCAGCGTGTGCTGCGCGCGCACCAGCGCCGAGGTATAGGCGACGTCGAATTTGATCCCGTATTCGGCAAGCGCAGCGCCGCCGGCTTTGGCTTCCTGGATGCCGAGCTCGGTCAGATCCGGGTCCTTCCAGCCGGTGAAGAGATTCTTCAGGTTCCAGTCGCTCTGGCCGTGGCGAACGAGGACGAGGGTACCGCTCATGAATATGCCTCCGTAGTATCTTTATTGCGATGAAAGCCCGAGCACGTCGAGCATGGAATAGAGACCCGGCTTCTTGTCGCGGGCCCAGAGTGCCGCCTTGATGGCGCCGCGCGCGAAGATCGAGCGGTCGGCAGCACTATGGGACAGCGTGACGATTTCGCCTTCGCCGGCGAAAAGCACGGAATGTTCGCCGATGACGGAGCCGCCGCGCAGCGTCGCGAAACCGATCGTGCCCGCCTCGCGGGCGCCGGTATGGCCGTCGCGCACCCTGACCGATTTCGAAGCGAGGTCGATGTTGCGGCCCTTGGCAGCGGCTTCGCCGAGAAGAAGGGCGGTGCCGGAAGGGGCATCCACCTTGTGTTTGTGGTGCATTTCCAGGATTTCGATGTCCCAATCTGCGGGATCGAGCGCCCGCGCGGCCTGCTCTGCCAGCACGCTGAGCAGATTGACGCCGAGGCTCATATTGCCAGACTTGACGATGCGGGCATGGCGGGCCGCGGCGGCGATCTTCGCGTTGTCCTCGCTCGAGCAGCCCGTCGTACCGACAACATGAACGATGCGGGCCTGAGCGGCGAGACCGGAAAACTCCACCGTGGCGGCAGGCGCGGTGAAGTCGACTACGCCTTCGGCATGCAGGAAGGCCTGGAGCGGGTCGTCGCCTATGATGACGCCGGTCGGCCCTAGTCCGGCAATCTCACCGGCATCCTTGCCGACGAATGGGGAGCCGGCGCGCTCAATCGCGGCATGCAGCGTCACGCCTTCGATCGAATGAATGAGCCGGATCAGCGTCTGCCCCATGCGTCCAGCTGCGCCGACCACCACCAGTTTCATCGCAGCATCGCTCATGTCAGTCTCGCCATGTTAGTATGAATCCGAGGCCGAGGGCCTCTGCAGGTTGTTGAGGCGAGCGTAAAGACCGTCGCTGACCTTCGCAAGCGTCTCATGATTGCCCTCCTCGACGACCCGGCCCTGCTGCATGACGACGATCTTGTCGGCGCGCACCACGGTCGAAAGTCGATGGGCAATGACAACGACGGTGCGTCCGGTCATCGCCTCATCGAGCGCCTTCTGCACGGCGGCCTCGGATTCGGTGTCGAGGGCGGAGGTCGCTTCGTCGAGCAGCAGGATCGGCGCGTTGCGCACCAAAGCGCGGGCGATCGAAAGCCGCTGGCGTTGGCCGCCCGAAAGCGTCACGCCGTTTTCGCCGACAGGGGTATCGTAGCCCTGTGGCTGCGCTGAGATGAAGTCATGCGCATAGGCCAGCCGGGCCGCCCCTTCCACCTCGGCATCGGTCGCTTCCGGCCGGCCGTAGCGGATATTGTCGCGGATCGTGCCCTCGAACAGGTAGGGCTGCTGTGAGACATAGGCGAGCTGGTGGCGCAGCGACTTCTTGGTGACATGGGCAATATCCTGCCCGTCGATCAGGATTTCGCCTTCGCGCGGATCGTAGAAACGCGGAATGAGGCTGATGACGGTGGATTTACCAGCGCCCGACGGGCCGACGAGCGCCGTGGTCGCCCCGCCCTCGGCGACGAAGCTGACGCTGTTCAGCACGCTTTCATTGCCGTAGGCGAAGGACACATTGCGGAATTCGATTCTCGCCTGCGTCACCGTCAACGGCCGGGCATCCGGCAGGTCGCGCTGGCGCGGCTCCATGTCGAGCAATTCGTAGATCATCCGCGCATTGACGACGGCGCGTTCCATCTGCACCTGCAGGCGGGCAAGGCGGCGGGCGGGATCATAGGCAAGCAGCAGCGCCGTCACGAAGGAGAAGAAGGCGCCCGGTGCCACATTGTAATAGATCGAGCGATAGGCGGCATAGGCGAGCACGCTGGCGACGGCAAAGCCTGCGAAGCTCTCCGTCAGCGGCGAGGTTCGCTCGGAAAGCCGGGCAATCCGGTTCGCCCGGTTTTCGGCGGCCGTGATGAGCTTGTTGACCTTGTTCTCCAGTTCCTCTTCCATCGTAAAGGCTTTGACGATGGCAATACCTTGGATCGTCTCCTGCATGGCCCCCAGCACGTGGCTGTTCAGATGCACGGCCTCACGGGTCGCCGAGCGAAGACGTTTGGAAACATAACGCAGTGCATAGAGCAGCGGCGGCGCCATGACGAACACGGCGAGGCTGAGCAGCGGGTCCTGCAGGACCATCACGCCGATCAACGAAACGAAAGTCAGGAGGTCGCGCACCGTCGAGGTGATCGTCAGGTTGAGCACGTCACGGATGCCGCTGACGTTCTGGCTCACCTGCGCTGCGATGTGAGCCGAGCGTGCCTCGCTGAAAAAGCCCACGGAAAGCGTCATCAGATGCGCATAGAGGCGGCGCTGATAGCGGGCGACGATATTGTTGCCGACCTTGGAAAGCGCCACGGCCTGGCCATAGCTGGCAAAGCCGCGCAGCACGAAGGCGACGAAGATCGAAAGACAGATGATCCAGACGACATCGGCGCGGCGGTTGGCGAAGGCTTCGTCGATGATCGCCCGCATGATCCAGGCGGTGAATGCCGTCGAAAGCGCCACGACCACGAGGCAGGCGATCGCGAAGACATAACCCCAGAGATGGTCGCGGCCGTTTTCAGCGATGATGCGCTTCAGGATGCCGGTTACGGTATCGCTGCTGACGCTCTGCTTTCTGCTTTCCACGGCTTCCAAATATCAAGCTTCCTGTCCGAGACGGAGCGCGTCCTGAACGTGGCGCGCACTTTGGCCGGCTCTATAAAGAGTTGGGACTGGTTTGGCTAGACCGCGGCGCGGCCCGGTGGGACGTGCGGTGGCTCAGCGCCGCCACCGGCGGCCTTCCGTCGATACGCCGAAATTGGCCGGCATGCGCGCATAGGAGGAAAGCCCTGCGAGCGCCGCCAGCGGATGCGTCACCACATAAGTCGGGATGGTGCGAAGCAGCGCGCTATGCGGCGCCTTGTCCTCGAAAGCCTGGCGGAATTCCGGTTTCTTCAGCGCCGGGAGGATCTTTTGCGAGATGCCGCCGGAGAGGTAGACGCCGCCGCGCGCCATGAACACCATCGCCATGTCGCCTGCCACGCGGCCGAGATAGGTGGCAAACAGCGAAACGGTCTCAACGGCCGCCTTGTCGCTAACCGCCAGCGCGTGCGAGGTGATCTCGGCCGGATCCTTCATCGTCGGCTGGATGCCGTCGGCCACGCAGATGGCGTTGTAGAGATTGACGAGGCCGCGTCCGCAGAGGATCTGTTCGGCCGAAACACGACCTTCGATCGTCTCGACATGCGGAAAGATCTCATAATCGCGCTTGCTGCGCGGCCCGAGATCGATATGGCCGCCTTCGCCGGGAACCGGGATCCAAGTATGCTGGGCATGCACAAGCCCGCCGACGCCGAGGCCGGTACCGGGACCGAGCACAACGCGCGAGGCGACCATATCGCCGGTGGCGCTGCCGATGCGTTCGCGGTTTTCATCCGATAGGGCGGCAATCGCCAGCGCCTGCGCCTCGAAATCGTTGACGACGAGCACATCCTCGATGCCGAGGCCCTCGATCATCGTCTTCGGCCGCACCACCCAGTCGCAATTGGTCAGGGGGATCTCATCGTCGTTGATCGGGCCGGCGACAGCGAGGATCGCCGAGCGCGGCTGCACCGCCGTCTTGTCGAGCACGCCCTTCTGGATCGCTTCGTCGATCGTGGCGAAATCCGCCGTGCGCACGTTCGGAAACTGTTTCGGCTCGGCATAGGCATCGCTGAGGATGGAGAAGCGGGCATTGGTGCCGCCGATATCGCCGATCAGGATCGGGAAGGGAAGCGGAGCGGTGCTGTGGTTGGGTTTGGGCATGGCCGGTTCCGTGCTGATCAGGCTTCGAGTGTGGGAAGGAGCTTTATAGCGGTCGCGTGGTTGAGCGCCATTGGAATGTCGTAGACGATGGCGAGCCGCATCAGCGCCTTCACGTCGACATCATGCGGCATCGGCGTCAGCGGGTCGACGAAGAAAATCAGCGCATCGACTTCGCCGGTCGAGATCAGCGCGCCGATCTGCTGGTCGCCGCCGAGCGGCCCGCTTTTCAGCCTGGTGACGTCAAGATCGGGAGCGGCATCGAGCACGCGACCGCCGGTGGTACCTGTCGCGACGATCTTCCAGTGTGAAAGAAGGTCCTGATTGGCGCGGGCGAAAGCCGCCATGTCGTCCTTCTTCTGGTCATGCGCGATCAGCGCAAGGCATTTGCTGCCGGCCATGAAGTGAATCTCCGCCCCAACAATTCAATCGATTTGATCGCTTTATACCAAGTGTTTGCGATTTGAAAGACAGCGCCTCTGCCCCTTCATTGGACCGCCGGCTTGTCGTTCGGCAACGGGCCGACATCCGGCAACCCCTCGTCGTCATCAGCCGGCGCTACCGGAACGGCGGCGAGCGCGCTTGCAGCGGAAGGCCCACCATAGGTGGCGGCTTGCATCGAAGCGACGGAAGCGGCACCGAGCACGGCGGCGCAAGCCTTCGGCAGGTCGGACACCATCATCTCACGCGGCGGCTTCGGCGGCTTGGCGCCGGGTTTGGGCGGTTTCGGTGGCGCCCAAGGCGCCGGTGTGAACCAATAGGCGAGCGACTTGTCGCAGCCATCTCCGGCGGGCACCGGGGCTTGCGGCGTACATCCGGCAGCACCGGGCGGGCATTTGATGCGGATGTGGAAATGCGAGTCATGGCCGTATATCGGCCGGAGCTTACCAAGGTTGGTTCGGTCGCCGGTCCAGGTGTCACACATCTTCTTCTTGATCGCCGGATTGACGAAGATGCGCTCCACTTCGGGATAGCTCGCCGCCAGCATCAGGAGCCGCGCCCGCGATTCCGTCCATACCTTCGGGTTGACGGTGAGGAACTTGTCCTTCTGCAGCATGCTTGTGAAGGGCAGGTCCTCGCGCTCCTCAGCCGTCATGCGGCGCGCCGGCATCGGGGTGAACCAGATATCGGCATCGAGGCCGATCTGGTGCGAGGAATGGCCGTTGAGCATCGGCCCGCCGCGCGGCTGGGCGACATCGCCGACGAGGATGCCCGGCCAGCCGGCATATTTGACCGCATCCTGCGAAAACCGTTCCAGGAGCGCAATCATCGCCGGGTTGCCCCAGCGGCGATTGCGTGAAAGTCGCATCGCCTGCCAAGTCGGCCCGTCGGTCGGCAGCGCCACCGCGCCGGTCATGCAGCCCTTTGCATAAAAGCCGATCGGCTGCGCCGGCCCCTGGGTTGGCAGACTGACGCCTGCAAATAGCGCCTTGGCGCTGCCCGGGCTTGGCGTTTTCTGCTCGGCGCCGACGTCGCCGGCGGCAAGACTTGCGCCGATCGAGCCGGCAAGCGCCAGTCTGCCGATTGTTCTGAAAGCCTGGGCGGAGCCGAAAGCCATGCTGTTCCCTTAAGTCGATGACGAAGTGATTTGCGCTCGAATCTACCGTGAAAAGCAATTTTGGTGAATCGATGATTTGGCGGAGGTGCGCAGGAGGGGTCGGTGAAGGATCGCCGCAGCGCCATCGCCGCTGCCTTTGACAGGAGCTGGCTCAAAATACCGCGAGCCCGGCAAAAACCAAACTCTCTCCTGTTTTTCGCCCCTATTTCTCGTATTGTCGAATCCATCAATATTCAGGGGAAGTGGGAATGGCGGCTTTTTTGTCGAAGATCGGTTTGTTTCTGGCACTTGCGGGTGCTTTAACGCCTTTGACGGCAATGGGTGAAGAGCAGCCGTTTCAGATCGGAAGCTCGGTCATCAGCGAAATGAAATACAAGCCGGGCTTTGCTCATTTCGACTACGTCAATCCAAATGCCCCAACGGGCGGAGATCTGCGCCTTTCCGCGAGCGGCGCCTTCGACACCTTTAATCCGCTCCTTGCCAAAGGTCAGACGGCGGTAGGCCTGACGCTTGTATTCGACACGTTGATGAAGCCCGCCGATGACGAGCTGCTTGTGTCCTATGGCCTGCTCGCCGAAGGACTGTCCTTTCCCGCAGACGTTTCGAGTGCGACCTTTCGCCTGCGCAAAGAGGCGAAATGGGCGGACGGGCAGCCGGTAACGCCCGAAGATGTCATTTTCAGTCTGGATAAGACCAAGGAGCACAATCCCGCCACCGCAAACTACTATCGGCACGTGGTGAAGGCCGAAAAGACCGGCGATCGCGACGTCACCTTCACCTTCGACGAGAAGAACAACCGCGAGCTCCCGAATATTCTCGGGCAGTTGATGGTTGTGCCGAAACATTGGTGGGAGGGGCAGGGACCGGACGGCAAGCCCCGCGATATTTCAAAGACGACGCTCGAGCCGGTGATGGGCTCCGGACCTTACAAGATTGCATCCTTCTCGCCCGGCGCGACGATCCGTTATGAACTGCGCGACGACTACTGGGGCAAGGACCTCAACGTAAATGTCGGCCAAAACAATTTCCGCAACGTCATCTACACCTATTTCGGTGATCGGGATGTCGAGTTCGAAGCCTTTCGCGCCGGCAACAGCGACTATTGGCAGGAGACGACCGCTGCCCGCTGGGCGACGGGATATGATTTCCCGGCAGTGAAGGAGGGACGCGTCAAGAAGGAAGAGGTTGCGAATCCGCTGCGCTCCACCGGCATCCTACAGGCTCTCGTGCCCAATATGCGCCGTGATCTTTTCAAGGACGAGCGGGTCCGCGAAGCGCTGAACTACGGTTTCGATTTCGAGGAGCTGAACCGCACGGTTGCCTTCAACAGCTACAAGCGCATCGACAGTTATTTCTGGAACACCGAGCTCGCCTCCTCCGGCCTGCCCCAGGGTCGTGAACTTGAAATACTGCAGAGCATGAAGGACAAGGTTCCGCCGGAGGTTTTCACGACACCCTATACCAATCCCGTTGGCGGTGATCCGCAGAAAAGCCGCGACAACCTCCGAAAGGCGATTGCTCTTCTGAAAGAAGCCGGCTGGGAGTTGAAGGGCAATCGCATGGTCAATACCAAGACCGGCCAGCCAATGAGTTTCGAGATATTATTGTCGAGCCCCATGTTGGAGCGCTGGGCAGTGCCTTATGCCAGCAATCTCAAGAAAATCGGCATAGATGCGCGAGTTCGGACAGTCGACGCTTCGCAAGCTGTCAACCGCGAACGCAGCTTTGACTTCGATATGATCTGGAATGTCTGGGCGGAGACAATGAATCCGGGCAACGAGCAAGCCGAGTATTGGGGATCCGGCTCTGTCAACCAGCAGGGTTCTCGCAACTACGCGGGGATCGCCAATCCAGCCGTCGATGAGCTCATCCGCATGATTATCTTCGCGCCGAACCGCGATGAACAGGTCGCTGCGATCAAGGCAATGGACCGAGTCTTGCTCGCAAACCATTACGTCATCCCCCTGTTCTACCGCGATACCGTTAATATCGCCTATTGGAACACAGTAACGCACCCTGCCGAGTTCCCGGCCTACAGCCTTGGCTTCCCCGATGCCTGGTGGTCGACCTCGGCAAAATGAGCGGGCTTGCAATGCTGGGGCTCTGGGCTCCAAATGGCACAAGCGAATCACGGAGAAGCCGGCAGGGCCGGCAAGGGAAGGCTGGCGGATTGAGCAGCATTGGACTGGACGGCAGGCAGACAATAAGAAGATTTCCGGAGGCTGAAGGCTGATGGGCGCCTATGTCATTCGCCGCCTGCTTTTGATGATACCGACGATCGTCGGCATCATGGCAATTTCCTTCATTGTCGTTCAATTTGCACCCGGCGGCCCGGTCGAGCAGGTGATTGCCCAGCTGACCGGCCAGGCCGACGGCGCCGATCAGCGCCTGTCCGGCGGCGGCGATCTGCTCGGTGGCGGCGGCAGCGACGAAGGCTCGAAATATCGCGGCGCTCAGGGGCTCGATCCGGAGCTGATCGCCAAGCTCGAAAAACAGTTCGGCTTCGACAAGCCGCCGTTGACGCGATTTGGCGAGATGATGTGGAATTACATCCGCTTCGATTTCGGCGAGAG
Organism: Rhizobium sp. BK049; assembly: GCF_014193135.1. Taxonomy (NCBI): domain Bacteria; kingdom Pseudomonadati; phylum Pseudomonadota; class Alphaproteobacteria; order Hyphomicrobiales; family Rhizobiaceae; genus Rhizobium; species Rhizobium sp. BK049. The sequence continues at coordinate 8,580 of NZ_JACHYV010000028.1, read as the reverse complement.
CTTCTTCCGCAATACCTCCGTGCTCGACCTCATCAAGGAGAAACTGCCGGTGTCGATCTCGCTCGGCATCTGGATCCTGATCTTCTCTTATGCGATTTCCATCCCGCTCGGCATTCGCAAAGCGGTCAGGGACGGGTCGACCTTCGACGTCTGGACCTCGGGCGTCATCGTCGTCGGTTATGCCGTTCCGAGCTTCCTCTTCGGCATCCTGCTCATCGTGCTTTTCGCCGGCGGCTCCTTTTACGACTGGTTCCCGCTGCGCGGCCTCGTTTCCGACAATTTCGGTGAGCTCGCCTGGTGGCAGAAGCCGCTCGACTATTTCTGGCACCTCACCCTGCCGCTGATCTCGCTTTCGCTCGCCGCCTTCGCCACCACGACGCTTCTGACCAAGAATTCCTTCATCGAGGAGATCAAGAAGCAATATGTCGTCACCGCCCGCGCCAAGGGCCTGAACGAGCGGCAGGTGCTTTACGGCCACGTTTTCCGCAATGCCATGCTGATCATCATCGCGGGTTTTCCCGGCGCCTTCATCTCCGCCTTCTTCACCGGCTCGCTGCTGATCGAGAACATCTTTTCGCTCGATGGCCTCGGCCGCCTCGGCTATCTCTCGGTGGTCAACCGGGATTATCCGATCGTCTTCGCGACACTCTACATCTTCTCGCTGCTCGGTCTTTTCGTCAGCCTGATCTCAGACCTGATCTATACCTGGATCGATCCGCGCATCGATTTCGAGCGGAGGGATGTCTGATGGACGCCGCCGCAAACCCTGCCACCGCAACCCCGGTCAAACCGCCGCGCAAGGGGCTGCTGTCGCCGACCAATATCCGTCGGTGGAAGAATTTCCGGGCGAACGGCCGCGGCTACTGGTCGCTGTGGCTTTTCCTGCTGCTGTTCGTGCTCAGCCTTTTCGCGGAATTCCTCGCCAACGACCGGCCGATCATCGCCTCCTATAAGGGCGAGATCCTGTTTCCGGTGTTGATCGACTATCCCGAGGAGAAATTCGGCGGCTTCCTCGCCGAAACCGACTACCGCTCCTCGGTGATAGCAGATGAGATCAATGCCAATGGCTGGATGATCTGGCCGCCGATCCATTATTCCTACCGCTCGGTCAACTCGAACATTCCGCATTCGGCTCCGACTCCCCCCTTCTGGCTGATGACCAAGGAGGAGCGTTGCTCCGGCTATCCGCAAGGGGTGAACGATCCCGGCTGCACGCTCGGCAATCTCAACTGGCTCGGCACTGATGATCAGGCGCGTGACGTGTTGGCGCGCGTCATCTACGGCTTCCGCATATCGGTGCTGTTCGGCCTGGCGCTGACCATCTGTTCGGCGATCATCGGCGTGACGGCAGGGGCTGTGCAGGGCTATTTTGGTGGCCTGACCGATCTCTTGCTGCAGCGCTTCATCGAGATCTGGTCGTCGATGCCGGTGCTTTATATCCTGCTCATTATCGCAGCCATCCTGCCGCCCGGCTTCTTCGTGCTGCTCGGAATCATGCTGCTCTTCTCCTGGGTCAGCTTTGTCGGCGTCGTGCGCGCAGAGTTCCTGCGCGCCCGCAATTTCGAATATGTCCGCGCCGCGCGTGCGCTCGGCGTCAACAACCGCACCATCATGTGGCGCCACCTGCTGCCGAACGCCATGGTCGCGACGCTCACCTTTCTGCCCTTCATTCTCTCAGGCTCTATCACGACGCTGACCTCGCTCGATTTCCTCGGCTTCGGCATGCCGCCCGGTTCCCCTTCCCTCGGCGAGATGATCGCCCAAGGCAAGACCAATCTGCAGGCGCCCTGGCTGGGGCTGACGGCCTTCTTCACCATGTCGATCATGCTGTCCTTGCTGATCTTCATCGGCGAAGCGGTGCGCGACGCCTTCGATCCGAGGAAGACGTTTCAATGAGTGACATGACAGAACCGCTCCTCTCCGTCCGCGATCTCTCGGTTGCCTTCCACCAGGGCGGCGAAACCTCGCTTGCCGTCGATCGCATCTCCTTCGATATTGCCAAGGGCGAGGTCGTGGCGCTCGTCGGCGAATCCGGCTCCGGCAAGTCGGTCTCGGCCAATTCGATCCTGCGGCTTTTGCCCTATCCCTCGGCAAGTCATCCCTCCGGCGAAATCCTGTTCAAGGGCCAGGACCTGTTGAGGGCATCCGAGCGGACGCTGCGCGAGGTGCGCGGCAACGACATCACCATGATCTTCCAGGAGCCGATGACCTCGCTCAATCCGCTTCATACGATCGAGAAGCAGATTGCCGAGATCCTCGCCCTGCACCAGGGGCTCACCGGCCAGGCGGCGCGGATGCGCGTGCTGGAACTGTTGAACCAGGTCGGCATTCGCGAGCCTGAGAAGCGGTTGAAGGCCTATCCGCACGAACTCTCCGGCGGTCAGCGCCAGCGCGTCATGATCGCCATGGCGCTCGCCAACCGGCCGGAACTGCTGATCGCCGACGAACCGACAACAGCGCTCGACGTCACGGTGCAGGCGCAGATCCTCGAGCTTCTCCGGCAATTGAAGGCGGCACACCGCATGTCGCTGCTGTTCATCACCCATGATCTCGGCATCGTCCGCAAATTCGCCGATCGCGTCTGTGTGATGACCAAGGGCAGGATCGTCGAGACCGGAACCGTCGAAGAGGTCTTCGCCAATCCGAAGCATGACTATACCCGCCATCTTCTCGCCTCGGAGCCGCGCGGCGAGCCGCCGCTTGCCGATCCGTCGAAGCCGGTGGTGATGGAAGGCTCGGATATCCGCGTCTGGTTCCCGATCAAGGCGGGGCTGATGCGCCGCGTCGTCGATCATGTGAAGGCGGTCGACGGCATCGATCTTTCGCTGCGCGCCGGCCAGACGCTCGGCGTCGTCGGCGAATCCGGTTCGGGCAAGACCACGCTCGGGCTTGCCCTCACCCGTCTGATCTCGTCGCAGGGACGGATTGCCTTTGTCGGCAAAGATATAGCCGGTTATTCTTTCAGCGAAATGCGGCCATTACGCAACCAGCTGCAGATCGTCTTCCAGGACCCCTACGGTTCGCTCAGCCCGCGCATGTCGGTCGGCGATATCATTGCCGAAGGGCTGAAGGTGCATGAGCGCGCCTTGAGCGCCGAGGAGCGCGACCAGCGTGTCTGCTGGGCGCTGGAGGAGGTAGGCCTCGATCCCCTGACCCGCTGGCGCTATCCGCATGAATTTTCAGGCGGCCAGCGCCAGCGAATCGCCATAGCTCGCGCCATGGTGCTGAAACCCCGTTTCGTCATGCTCGACGAGCCGACATCCGCGCTCGACATGAGCGTGCAGGCGCAGGTGGTCGACCTGCTGCGCGATCTGCAGAAGAAGCACGACCTCGCCTATCTCTTCATCAGCCACGACCTGAAGGTGGTGAAGGCGCTCGCCAACGACGTCATCGTCATGCGTTTCGGCAAGGTGGTGGAGCAGGGACCGTCCGCGGAAATCTTCCGCGCGCCGAAGGACGATTACACCAAGGCACTCATGGCGGCCGCCTTCAACATTGAGGCGGTGCCGACGCCCGCCGTGCAGCAGTAAAGAAGATCATGTCAGTTCGTCCTCCCGTCCTCGTCGATATCAAGTTCAACCCCGAAGGTGTCGCCCGCGTCCTGAAGACGGCCTTTGCCGACCGCGGCAGCATCAATCTGGCCGATCCCGCCAATCGCGAGCGTGATTTCAGCGAAACGGAATACGCGCTTCTCTGGAAGCCGGATGCCGATCTCTTTCGACGCGCGCCGAACCTCAAGGTGATCTTCTCGGGTGGTGCCGGCGTCGATCACATCATCGGTATGGCCGGCTTGCCTGACGTTCCGATTGTCCGTTTCGTCGACCGCAGCCTGACCACCCGCATGAGCGAATGGGTCGTGATGCAGTGCCTGATGCATCTGCGCGGCCAATATGCCCATGACGTCAAGCAGCGGCGCCGCGAATGGGCCAAATTGATTGCGCCGGAAGCGGCGGAGGTGACCATCGGCGTCATGGGGCTCGGCATTCTGGGCCTGGATGCGGTCGCCAAGCTGAAAGTGATGGGTTTCAACGTCATCGGCTGGTCGCGCACCCGCAAAACAATCGAGGGCGTCGAGACCTTCGACGCGGGCGAACTGGACCGGTTTCTTGCCAAAACCGACATTCTGGTCGGCCTGCTGCCGCTGACGCCTGAGACGACCGGCTTCTATAATAGCGGGCTATTTAAGAAGCTCCGCCGCGACGGTGCGCTCGGACAGCCGGTCTTCATCAATGCCGGCCGAGGCAAGAGCCAGATCGAGACCGACATCGTCTCGGCCATCAGGGAAGGGACCCTCGGCGGCGCTTCTCTCGACGTTTTCGAAGTGGAGCCGCTCGCCGCCGACAGCCCTTTGTGGGAATTGGAGAATGTGTTCATCACCCCGCATGACGCGGCGGTCTCCGAAGAGAATGCGCTGTTCCGCCATGTCGAGATGCAGATCGCCCGTTTTGAGCGCGGCGAGCCGCTGCAGTTTGTGATCGATCGCGCCGCCGGTTATTAGCGGCATCTCGCGCCAAAGCTGCGGCGGTTTGGCTATTCCAAGATCGCGGCACGTTTGAGCCTGGAACCTTCCAGACGGCCACCCGTTTTCCTTGCGAAGTTCTTTGCGGCCAGATCGGCCGCCAAGGCAGCGGAAGGAGACGATGATGGCGCATCAGACCGAAACACGCTGGGAAAAATCCGACGGAAAGCTTCACAAGGAACAGCAAATCCCGCCGGTCAAGGCAAAGCAGGGGCGTATGGGTTACCGTATCCTGACCGTGCTGCTCGTGGCGCTGATCCTTGCCTTCGTGGTCTGGATTCCAGTCGAGATCTGGGGCCGCCGCGAGGCGAACGAGGTGGCGCCGCAGCAGCCCGGCCAACAGCTCCAGCAGCAGCAATCCGACGCAGCACCCGCGCCGACGATGCAGAATGGCAAGGGTCCAACCGAGACGCCGGCAACGGCGCCTGCCCCTAATAGCGCGCCTGCGGCACCGACCCAGCCTGCGGCACCGGCCCAATAGGCCTTTGGCAGACGATCTCCCGCATCCCGCCGCCACGCTGCGGCGGGATGTTTATGTTTTGTCTGGACTTTCTCCGCCGATTTTTCGATAAGAAGGCGCACGAGCCGGTTTCGTGCGCCGGCCCGGAACTTGGCAGCACCTGACCGGAGTGGACAGGGCAGGAATCTCATGGCCAAGACCGATATCGCGAGACGCGTCTACAATCACGCCTGGAAACTCGACCCGATCATCCGCAGCCTGATCGATACCGACTTCTATAAGCTGCTGATGCTCCAGATGATCTGGAAGCTCTATCCTGATGTGAACGCCTCCTTCACCCTCATCAACCGCACCAAGCGCGTGCATCTCGCCGAAGAGATCGATGAAGGCGAACTGCGCGAACAGCTCGACCACGCCCGCACGCTGCGGCTCTCCAAGAAGGAGATGATATGGCTGGCGGGTAATAGTTTCTACGGCCGCGCGCAGATCTTCGAGCCGGAATTCCTTGCCTGGCTGTCCAACTTCCAACTTCCCGAATACGAGCTGTCGAAGAAGGAGGGGCAATATGTGCTGGACTTCCATGGGTCCTGGAAGGAAACCACCATGTGGGAGATCCCGGCGCTTGCCATCGTCAACGAGCTGCGTTCGCGCTCGGCGATGAGGGCGCTCGGTCCCTTTACCCTAGATGTGCTCTATGCGCGTGCCAAGGCAAAGATGTGGTCGAAGGTAGAACGGCTGAAGGAATTGCCGGGCCTGCGCATCTCCGATTTCGGCACTCGCCGCCGTCACAGTTTTCTCTGGCAGCGCTGGTGCGTCGAGGCGCTGAAGGAAGGTATCGGTCCGGCCTTCACCGGCACCAGCAATGTCTTGCTGGCGATGGATTCCGATCTCGAGGCGGTCGGCACCAATGCCCACGAGCTGCCGATGGTGGCAGCCGCCCTGGCGCAAACCGATGAGCAGCTGCGCAACGCCCCTTACAAAATCCTGCGCGACTGGAACAAGCTCTATGGCGGCAACCTGCTGATCGTCCTGCCGGACGCCTTCGGCACCGCGGCCTTCCTGCGCGACGCCCCCGAATGGGTCGCCGACTGGACCGGCTTCCGTCCGGACAGCGCGCCGCCGATCGAAGGCGGTGAAAAGATCATCGACTGGTGGAAGAAGATGGGCCGCGATCCGCGCCAGAAGCTGTTGATCTTTTCCGACGGCCTCGATGTCGACGCCATCATCGATACCTACCGGCATTTCGAAGGCCGCGTGCGCATGAGCTTCGGCTGGGGCACCAACCTGACGAATGATTTTGCCGGCTGTGCGCCGACGGAAATCTCAGGCCTCAATCCGATCTCGATCGTCTGCAAGGTCAGCGACGCCAACGGCCGCCCGGCGGTAAAACTCTCCGACAACCCGCAGAAGGCGACGGGCGAACCGGCCGAAGTCGAACGCTACCTGAAATTCTTCGGCGCCGAAGATAGGGTCGATCAGACCGTCCTGGTATAGGCTCGAGGTGAAGCGCGGCCATCACGGGGTACCTCGATGTGCCCCGCCATCGCATCCTCGATCGACCAGCCGAAGCGCCAGGCGTCGAACATCGAATACCATTCCTGAAAATCGGTGATCGGCAGCACATCCGGCTTCGACATCGGATTGTCGGCCAGGCTGCGGCCACGAGCACGGTCGCGCACGCCGCGCTCCTGCATCTCAAGCAGATTCTCGAACATCATGACCCCGGCCTCCCGTTCCATGGGTTTATGCAATCATGCTAATGAAGCATTGTCGAGTCCGGATGTGAGCATTCCGGTTTTTCACAGGATTAGCCCCAATTGGCTATTTCGAGGCGATTACAACCCGACCTCGGATCGATCCGGCGAAACGGATGGGGTGACGGGGAGGCTCGGCTTCCTGGCTGGGGTCCGCCACCAAGCCTCCCGGCTGACCGAATCTCTGAAAGCGGCAGCACTGATAGAGTGCCGCTTTCTGCTCGGGCTGATCCAACTGTGATGAAGGCGAGAGTTAACCGGGGATTAATATCCACCGGCACTGTCTCGATCCGACGCCATCCCGGCCGGGCCGACGGTCTCAGGCAGCCAGTCTGCGAAACCGCGTCCTGATCCGGTCGAGGTAATAATGTCCGGGAGACGGCGCCGCCGTCATCGCATGGGCTTCCGAAGAGGGCACGCCCTCGAACAGACGCTCCTCGCCATTCTTGAAACAGATCCTGAGCCGCCCGTCTTCCTGGCTGAAATAGACGGATTTGATGATCTTCGACTTCACCGAAAGTTCTTCCACCTGTTTTACCTCTGTTTTGGGTTTGCCAGAAGCCTAAACCCAAACGTGCAAAGACGCGGTGAAGCAGCGTGGTAAAAATTCAGGAATCTTTGCGGTGTGCTGTCAACCTCCGACATATTCCGGGTTCCCCAGCACGTTGATGACCGTCCCGCATTTGACAGCCGTATATTTTGATGACGATATCTTCGACTCAGCAACGACGGCGGATGGCAGGGGTGATAATGCTACGTGAAACGATTTCCTTCACGAGATACAATTTATTCCTCGTTTGTTTATTTGTCACAATGAGCTGCGCAATAATATTATTTTCAGAGTACAACGAAAGTAGTGGTGTTGGTTCTACTCAGTTCTTTATTGCGTTATATACAGGATTTTGTGTCCAAAATGCGATATTGAGCGGAACCGGGCGAGTGCAACTCAACCGGGGCATGGCCGGGTTTGGCAGCTACATCTTTAAAAATATTCTTATCCTGCTTGTCGTAATAGGTATCGGAATCGGCGTTCCTCTTGCATTCGGCGCTGTTTCTTTCTCGAGGGGTGCATTGGTACTGCTATGCGGCGGGCTGTTCGCAATTTTCTATCCGTTGCTCCTCGCTCTTGTCGGAACTTGGCCGACTGCTGGAATAGCGGGCTCAACTAGCGGGCTTGCAGAGGCCTTTGCCGGGGGGCGGCGTAATTTCCTTCCAACCTTTTTGCGCCTGTTTGCGGGGATGATTCTTCCTCCCATTGTTTCGTTTCTATTGATAGCCATAGCGGCGTCGATGTCATACGAATCGGATGCTGTCTTTCAGGGTGGTAAAATGAGCCTCATTACATTGGCGCTCCTTATTGTTTCGCAAAGCATGCAGACATTTGGAATCTGCTATGCCTCCACGGTTCTGGCTCACAAATTTCAGATGTCCGAAGGAGGACCTCAAGGGGGGACAGTCCCAGCGACAAATGTCTCGGAGATATTCGAATAGAGTCTGGCTATCGTCACGCTGATCCCGTCGTCGGCAGCATCGGCGACCGTACAGCTAAATGGGTTCGGCTGCTCAAGTGCCTGCCAACTTCCGGTCTGGTGTCGATCAGACCGTGGTTGGAATGGGTCTCTTCCGACGCCCAGCTACGGGTCGTTCATCGCGGTGGATGTCGGCGGGCACGCAGTTTCGGCTGCTACCGCACGCAATTGGATTCTCGCGAGACTTGACGGCCTGCTAAAGAGAAAGCAGCAACGGTTATTAACTGCCCGACCTGAGAGATAGGTGACGTTTCGTACCGGAGACATGGGTTACACTTTTCGATTTTGATCGGGAGGTGTGGATGCCGTGGAGAGAGA
>NZ_JACHYV010000027.1:0-94865 GCF_014193135.1 Rhizobium sp. BK049 | reverse complement strand
TTTCTTAAGAGCGAGAGACTTCGTCGCCAGCAGCGCCGCCGCCCTCGTTCAGTGAGTGGGCTTATAATCCCACCCCCTTTTCTAAGTCAACAGCCCTTTTCGAAAAAAATCATTTTTCTTTCAAGCAATTGTTTTTTCATAAGAATTTTCTGTGGAGCCTGTCAGTGCGATCATTTCGCGGATTCTGAGCTGTCTCCACCGAGCCGGAGACGTGAACATTTGTCGACTTTTCGTGGAAAGCGCGCCGTTTCGTCTCTCGCGCCCCGACATGATCACAATCTGCTGGTCTTTACGGACACATGATTCACACAGGCAAAATGCAGATAGGCTGCCTTTCCAGTGCACGATTTGACTTCGGTGCCCAAAATATGCACATCTTTCGCCCCAGCCAGGATGGCCGAGACATGCTTCCAGAGACGTCAAATGTAAGGACGCGGACCCGACTGCCATGATGACGGAGAAAATGATGATCCGCTCGTTGGGCAACGAGCCTCCGCTTCTGGCTGACGGCAGGCGTGCGCCTGACAAGCGCGAAGTTTCCTTGCGCTGGCTCTCGGGCACGTTCCTCACCGGCATCACATCCTCTGTCCTGATGGGCGTCGCCCTTTTTGCCGCGCTTGATGGCCGCCAGCAGCTTGCGATTCCTGCCGAGGCCTATGCGAGTGCCGTCGCAGAGGCGCATGTGGACACGAGCGTCGTCCGTGGCGGTCGGCTGATCGCGCCCGCCATCGCCGCAAAACCTTCGGACCGGGCGATCATGGAAGTATCGACCGTTGTCCACGACGGCGAGAAGGAGGTCGTGCGCCGCCAGCCCTTCGCGCATGTGAAGATGACGCTGGCCGCCAACCATGTGGCGACCGAGGACTACCCCGATTTCGATCCCCTGGCGATATTTTCCGCCGACGAACCGCAGCCCGCCCCGCAGAGCCGCACCGGCGCACTATATGGCTCCGACGTTGAATCCGAAGTCAGTCTTAAGACCGTTCCCTTCCCGACCGCCAAGACCAGTATGAAAATGGCCTCCGGCCTGTCGCTTGAGGAGGTCGAGGAAAACGTCCGCTCCAACGGCTCCGTGCTCACCGACGGCAATACGCAGCTTGCGGCCCTCTATTACGTCGATCCGCGTCGTTTCTCCAACGAGGAAACCGATGTCGATTTGACCGCGGGTCTGTCCGCCCGCGTGCTCGAGCAGAACATGACGGTCTCTGCGCCGGAATCGATCACGCCGCAGACCGAAGAATTCGCCGACGACATCCTTCCGGTTCGCGCGGATACATCGATCGCCAAGGCGCTTACGGATTCAGGCTATCCACAGCAATATGCCGATGGCATTGCCAATTATATCTCGCAGCAACTCGGCGCCAGCGATCTCGAAAAGGGTGACGTGCTGCGCATCGGCATTATCCAGAAGGGCGAACAGGCAAAGATCATCCGCGCCAGCGTCTACCGCGGCACTCGCCATCTCGTCACCGTGGCCCTGGACGACAAGGGCAAGTATGTGCCGGGCAGCGAGCCGCCGATGCTGGATGCGATCGCCACGGCCTTCGATGACAATACATTCGCTCCGCCGCCTGGACAGAACCTGCCGCGCGTCTATGACGGCATCTATCGTGCCGCCCTTTCCTACGGCATGACCAAGGATATGACCGCGCTGATCATCAAGTTGCTTGCAAGCAACGTCGATTTCCAGGCGCAGCTGAGACCGACCGATAAGCTGGAGGCTTTCTTCTCCGTCGCCGACAGCAGCGGCCAGGCGACCGAGGATTCCGAACTGCTCTACGTCAATGCTCGTTTTGGCGATACGCAAACGCGCTTCTATCGCTTCCAGGATCCCGATGACGGGACGGTCGATTACTTCGACGAGAACGGCAAGAGCATTCGCCAGTTCCTGTTGCGCAACCCGGTTCCGAACGGCATTTTCAAATCGGGCTTCGGCATGCGCCGCCACCCAATCCTCGGTTTCGCCCGAATGCATACAGGCGTCGATTGGGCGGCGCCACGTGGCACCGCGATCATCGCCGCCGGCAATGGCACAGTCGAAAAAGCCGGTTGGGATTCCGGCGGATACGGCAACCAGACGATCATCCGCCATGCCAATGGCTACGAATCCTCCTACAATCACCAGAGCGCCATCGCCAAAGGCGTCGTTCCCGGCGCGAAAATACGTCAGGGCCAGGTGATCGGCTGGGTCGGCACCACGGGTGAATCAACCGGCCCGCACCTGCATTACGAGCTGATCGTCAACGGCACCAAGGTCGATCCGTTGCGCATCCGCCTTCCGGGCGGGAAGTCGCTGCAGGGCGAGGCGCTGGCGAAATTCGAAGACGAGCGAAAGCGTATCGATACGCTGCTGAACAACCCGACGCCGGAGCAGGTGGCGAGCAAGTAATCTCTAAACGAAATGGCGGCCGAAGCCGCCATTTCTCATTCCGAAGCAAACTAAATTAAGCCGCAGCGCTGACCGTCTGCCGCGTGCTGAACTGCAGCCGGTCCGAGCCGTTCGTCACCTTGACAGTCGATCCGTCCGGCACCTGGCCCGACAGGATCTGCTCGGCCAACGGGTCCTGCACGAACTTCTGGATAACCCGCTTCAGCGGCCTTGCGCCGTAAATCGGATCGTAACCCTTGTTCGCCAGCCAGTGACGAGCGTCCTCATCAAGGTCGATGACGATCTTGCGTTCGGACAGCAATGCCACCAGCCGCTTCAGCTGAATGTCGACGATCGCACCCATCTCCTCGCGTTTCAGGCGGTGGAAGAGAATGATCTCATCGATGCGGTTCAGGAATTCCGGCCGGAAATGCCCACGCACGACATCCATCACCTGCTCGCGAACCGTATCGCTATCGTCGCCGTCCCGGAGCTGCGTCAGATATTCGGCTCCGAGGTTCGAGGTCATGATGATCATCGTATTGCGGAAATCGACTGTCCGGCCCTGGCCGTCTGTCAGCCGTCCGTCGTCAAGCACCTGCAGCAGGATGTTGAAGACGTCGGGATGTGCCTTCTCGATCTCGTCGAACAGCACGACCTGATACGGCCGTCGGCGTACGGCTTCCGTCAGCGCTCCGCCTTCGTCATAGCCGACGTAGCCGGGAGGTGCACCGATCAGTCGGGCGACGGAGTGTTTCTCCATGTATTCCGACATGTCCATGCGCACCATCGCCGTTTCGTCATCGAAGAGGAAGCGGGCGAGCGCCTTGGTGAGCTCCGTCTTGCCGACGCCGGTCGGGCCGAGGAAGATGAACGAGCCGATAGGTCGGTTCGGATCTTGCAGGCCGGCGCGGGCGCGGCGGACGGCGCGCGACACGGCCTGAACCGCATCGCCCTGGCCGATCACCGATTTTGCCAGCTCGTCTTCCATCCGAAGCAGCTTGTCACGTTCGCCTTCCAGCATCTTGTCGACCGGGATGCCGGTCCAGCGGGAAACGACATGGGCGATATTGTCGGGGCTGACGACCTCCTGCACCATCGCGCCGCGCTCGCCGTCCTGCTTCTCGGCTTCGACCAGTTGCTTTTCGAGATCCGGAATGACGCCGTAGGTCAGTTCGCCGGCGCGCTGGAACTCGCCCTTGCGCTGGGCGATCGCCAGTTCGTTGCGGGCATCGTCGAGCTGCTTCTTGAGATCGGCGGCAAGGCCGAGCTTCTGCTTTTCCGCCTGCCAGCGGGCCGTAAGCGCATCGGCCTCCTCTTCAAGCGCGGTGAGTTCGGTCTCAAGCCGCTTCAGCCGGTCGGCGGAAGCAACGTCGGTTTCCTTCTTCAGCGCCTCGCGCTCGATCTTCATCTGAATGATCCGGCGGTCGAGTTCATCGAGTTCTTCCGGCTTGGAATCCACCTGCATGCGCAGTCGCGCCGCTGCCTCATCCATCAGATCGATCGCCTTGTCGGGCAAAAAGCGATCCGTGATATAGCGGTGGGACAGCGTCGCGGCGGCGACCAGCGCCGCATCGGCGATGCGCACCTTGTGATGTTGCTCGTATTTCTCCTTGAGGCCGCGCAGAATCGAGATCGTGTCTTCGACCGTCGGTTCGTCGACGACGACGGGCTGGAAGCGGCGCGCAAGCGCCGGATCCTTCTCGACATGTTTGCGATACTCGTCGAGCGTTGTCGCGCCGACGCAATGCAGCTCGCCGCGGGCAAGGGCGGGCTTCAGAAGGTTCGAGGCATCCATCGCCCCGTCCGCTTTGCCGGCACCGACCAGCGTGTGCATTTCGTCGATGAACAGGATGATCTCGCCGTTTTCCGCCTGCACTTCATTGAGCACGGCCTTCAGCCGCTCTTCGAATTCGCCGCGGTATTTTGCGCCGGCAATCAGCGCGCCCATGTCGAGCGCCATCAGCTTCTTGTCCTTGAGCGATTCCGGCACGTCACCGTTGACGATGCGCAGAGCCAGACCTTCGACGATCGCGGTCTTTCCGACGCCCGGCTCGCCGATCAGCACCGGATTGTTCTTGGTGCGGCGCGACAGGACCTGGATGGTGCGGCGGATCTCATCGTCACGGCCGATCACCGGATCGAGCTTGCCCTCGCGGGCCTCGCCAGTGAGGTCGCGGGCGAACTTCTTGAGTGAATCGAAGCCCTGCTCGGCACTGGCCGAGTCCGCCGTCCGGCCCTTGCGGATATCGTTGATGACCTGGTTGAGGCCTTGAGCCGTCACTCCCGCATTCTTCAGCGTCGAATAAGTCGAAGCCGAGGTCTCGATCGCCAGCGCCTGCAGCAGACGTTCGACCGTGACGAAACTGTCGCCGGCTTTCTTGGCCGCCTCTTCCGCGGTCGAAAGCACCTTGGCGAGCGGCTGCGCTAAGTAGATGTTGCCGTTGCCGCCTGATATCTTCGGCAACTTGGCAAGAGCCGCGTCATTGGCGAGGCGAGCAGCCTTGACATCACCGCCGGCACGCTCGATCAGCGACGCGGCCATGCCCTGATCGTCGTCGAGCAGCACTTTGAGCACATGCTCGGGTGAAAATTGCTGATGCCCCTGCGCCAGCGCATAGGTCTGGGCCGACTGGATGAAACCGCGCACCCGCTCGGAATATTTCTCGATATTCATATTCTACCTCCATTGATCGCCCTGCCCTTACGAGGCGCAGACCGATGATTGAGATCGACCCCCTGAAAAGGCAGGTCGCGCTTGGCCCGTCTGGGATTTGGGCGAAGCAGTCGAAGAGAATATGGTACGCTGTCCCGGGAGTTTAAAGAGCCCATAAGACGAAAATCCCCGGTACGAAGGCCGGGGATTTTCAAGGAAATTCGAACAGATGGCATAAGTACCCGGCTCTCCCCGAAAGGAGCCAGATCCCTTATTCCGATGCGGCATCCGCCAGAACCGGTGCCTCGGCGGAAGCACCCTCGCCTTCGGAGGCTGCATCGCCGTCTGCGCCGCGACGCGGGCGACGGGGACGATTGCCGGGGCTACGACGACGGGGCTGGCGTTCGCGTGACTGGCCGGCAGAGCCTTCCTCATCCATGGCGACCTCGGCGGGAATGCCTTCGATCTCCGGCTGTGGGCCGGTTCCGTCGATGATTTCGGGCTGGGGTGCCGGGGCAGGCGCCGCAACTGGTGCCGGCGCGGGCTTTGTCTGCGCCTGCGGCTGATGTTGTCTGCTCTGCGGAGGCTGGACGACGACGACATCGTCGCCATCGTTGTCGCTGACATCGATGTCGTCGCTGTCGCGATCCGTCGCGTCGCGGTCATTGTAGTCGCTGCGGTCGTCGCGCTGGAACCGCTCCTGCATCTGCGCCTGAGCGCTGGCAATGATCCGATTGTAATGCTCGGCGTGCTGAAGATAATTCTCGGCTATCACACGGTCGCCGGAGCTCTGGGCATCACGGGCAAGCTGCGCATATTTCTCGGCGATATGCTGTGCAGTACCGCGAATCTTCACATCGGGGCCGGAGCTGTCATAGGTCCGGGTCAGCGGGTTGCCGCCCTTGCGGTTGAAATTGTTGTTATTGTTATTTCCGCCGCCACCATTGTTATTGTTGTTACCACGCCCTCGACCGCGCTTGTTTTGCTGTCCTGGCCTCATAGATCGTTCACCTGAATTCTCTGTTTGTGATGGATACATGGCACCAACCGCCATGACCGGAAAACCGGGTCAGGACCTTTGTGCCGCGAGCATACTGCGCCTTTGCGCCGACCTGCCGCTTGGTTCTCAAGTCAGTTTGACTGATTCACGCGTTGGGTCGTGTTCAACCGTTGAAACTCTCGTTTAAAAGAGCGGACCCCCGAGGCAAACCAAGTACCGAACGAATCTCGTTCATTCCTATCTGCCCAACACGTGTCCGCAACCTATATTGCTTCCCTGGGAAATCCAAGCCTTTTCTTCGCAATAGCAATAATGTCCCGCCCAATGCCGCAGTTATCGCCTTTTACGCGAGCGCGAAAACGAGCGCCCTGTCGTTCTGACCATAATCTTTCACGGATTTGAGGCACCTGAAGCCTTCCGCTTCGAAGATCGCCGTCACATCGTTTCGCTGATCGTAGCCGATTTCCAGTCCCACGACCCCTTCGGGCCTCATGAACCTTGCCGCATCCTTGGCTATGGCTTTGTAAGCGTCAAGCCCATCCGGGCCGCCATCCAGCGCTGCAACCGGATCAAATTTCGTCACTTCAGGAGCGAGATCGTGAATGACATTGGAGGCAATATAGGGCGGATTTGAGACAATCGCGTGAAACGAGCCCTGGATGTTCTCGAACCATCTCGACTGCACGGCCTGAAAGCGATCCTGCAACCCGTTTCTTTCTGCGTTTGACTTTGCCGTCCGAAGTGCATCCGACGATATGTCGCTGCCGATACCTGACGCCTCGGGACATTCGCTCAAAAGCGCAAGACATATCGCCCCAGTCCCGGTTCCGATATCAAGAATATGGAGATGGCGTTGCGCCATTGCAAGGTCCTTCAGATAAGGAAGCACCGTATCGACCAGGATTTCCGTATCCGGACGCGGCTCCAGAGTTTCCGCCGACAAGCCAAGCGGCAGGCCATAAAATTCCCGCTCGCCCAGAATACGATGCACCGGCTCATGGCCGAGCCGGCGTTCCACCGCCTTGAAAATCACATCAATCTGCTCAGGTGAAAGCCTCTCGGCCGACCGCGTCAACAGCTCCGTCGACGACAGTTTCAAAAGACCTGCGACAAGCAGCCGCGCATCGGTCGCCGGATCGACAATGCCCGCCTCTGTGAAACGACGGCGCGCTTCGGCAAGCGTATCGGCGACCGTAGCGCTCACTGCTGTTCGCCGAGCTGCGCCAGCTGGCTTGCCTGGTAGTCGGCCATCAGCGCATCGACGACCTCCTCGATCTCTCCTTCCATCATCCGGTCGAGCTTGTAAAGCGTCAGATTGATGCGATGGTCCGTGACGCGCCCCTGAGGGAAATTGTAGGTACGAATGCGTTCGGAACGATCACCGGAACCGACCTGGCTCTTGCGATCGGCCGAGCGCTCGCTGTCGGCGCGCTGCCGCTCGGCGTCGTAAAGCCTGGAGCGCAGCACCTGCATCGCCTTGGCGCGGTTCTGATGCTGCGATTTTTCCGAGCTGGTGACGACGATGCCGGTCGGCAGGTGGGTGATGCGCACTGCCGAGTCCGTGGTATTGACGTGCTGGCCGCCGGCTCCCGAAGAGCGCATGGTGTCGATGCGGATGTCCTCCGGCCGAATCTCGATGTCGATCTCCTCGGCCTCCGGCAGCACCGCCACCGTTGCGGCCGACGTGTGAATGCGCCCACCCGCCTCAGTCTCCGGCACGCGCTGCACGCGGTGCACGCCAGATTCGAATTTCAGCTTAGCGAAGACGCCCCTTCCGGTGATCGTCGCAATGATTTCCTTATAGCCGCCGGCTTCGCCCTCGCTTGCCGAGAGCACTTCGACTTTCCAGCCCTTCTCGGAGGCGAAACGCTCGTACATGCGAAAGAGATCACCGGCGAAAAGTGCTGCTTCCGAGCCGCCGGTGCCGGCGCGGATTTCGAGGATTGCGCTTTTCTCGTCGGCCGCATCTTTCGGCAGAAGCAGAATTTGCATCTCCTGCTCCAGCGCCTCGATCCGCTCCTTCACCTCGGGCAGTTCGAGTTCGGCGAGGTCTCGCATCTCACGATCGACCGATTTGTCCTCGAGCAGCGTTTCGAGATCGGCAAGCTCGGCGACAGCCTTTTCATAGGCGCGGATCTTCGTCACGACAGGCTGCAGCTCGGAATATTCGGATGCAAGCTTCACATAAACATCGGCGGCTGGACCGGCCGACATGCGCGCTTCGATCTCGCCGAAACGGCGTTCCAGCTCGCGCATCTTTTCAACGGGAAGCTTCGCCACCCTGCACTCCGATTCTTCTTATATTTCTCTAAAGGGGAATATTGTGGCTCTCGGCGAAGCGGGCAAGCACCTCGCGCATCGGCACCGTGCTGCGATGATCGTCCAGCACTTCGTCCATCACCTTCGCCAATGCCCCGACATCAAGCCCGAGCAGCATTGCCTTTACCGGACCAATCGAGGCCGGCGACATCGAGATCGAGCGAAAGCCGACGCCAAGCAGCGCCATTGCCGAAAGTGGCTTGCCGGCAAGCTCCCCGCAAAGCGTCACGGGCGTCTTGTTCCGATCCGCCCCACGCACGATATCCCGGAGGATCCGCAGGAAAGGCTTGCCGAGTGGGTCGAAGCGATCCGACACCCGCGCATTGCCGCGATCGACCGCCATAGAAAACTGGAAGAGGTCGTTGGAACCGACCGAGACGAAATCGACCGCCTCCATCAGTTCGTCAAGCTGCCAGAGCAGCGCGGGTACCTCCAGCATCGCTCCGAATTGCAGCTTGCGCGGCAGCCCATGCCCGAAGCGCGATAGATGCTGCACTTCCTTCTGCAGGAGCTCGCGCACCGTCTTCAACTCGGAAACCTCGGTCACCATCGGCACCATCAGCTTCAGCTCGGTGCCGGCCGATGCCTTCAGCAGGGCGCGCAGCTGGGTGCGCAACAATCCCGGCCGGTCGAGCGACAGCCGGATCGCGCGCCAGCCGAGCGCGGGATTTTCTTCCTCATGGCCTCGGAAATAAGGCACCACCTTGTCGCCGCCGATATCGAGCGTGCGGAAGGTGACCACGCGGCCTGCCGCCTGTTTGATCACATTACGGTAGAACTGCTCCTGCTCTTCCGCCTTCGGCATGGTCGAAGCGATCATGAACTGCAGCTCGGTGCGGAAGAGACCGATACCCTCCGCACCCGATTCCGAGAGCTGCGGCAGGTCGACCAGCAGGCCGGCATTCATCATCAGCGAAATCCGCTGGCCGTCCTTGGTGACCGGCTCGATGGCACGCAGCGCCCGGAACTGCTCCTGCCGCCTCGCGCGGAAGCGCACCTTTTCTTCGTAGGAGCGCCGGTGATCGGCCATCGGGCGAAGATGCACATGCCCTTCGTCGGCGTCGATGATCACGGCATCGCCATTCTCGGCGAGCGCCACAACGCCCGCCGCCTGGCCGATGACGGGAATGCCCATGGCGCGGGCGACGATCACCACATGGCTTGTCACCGCCCCTTCTTCCAGCACCAGTCCGCGCACATTGGCGCGGGGATAATCGAGCAGCTCGGCCGCCCCCATGGCCCGCGCCAGGATAATCGCGTCATTGGGAAAACCTTCGGCGGTCGTGCGCCCGGTATAACCCGTCAACTGCCTGAGCAATCGGTTCGCCAGATCCTCGAAATCATGCATGCGTTCGCGCAGATAAGGGTCGGTCAACCGCATCATCCGCGCCTTGGTGTCGCTCTGCACCTTTTCGACCGCCGCTTCTGCCGTCAGGCCGTTGCGGATCGCCTCCTCGAGCTTGCGCACCCAGCCCTGGTCATGCGCGAACATGCGATAGGTTTCGAGCACCTCGCGATGCTCGCCCTCCATCGACACGTCACGGCGCGACAGCATGTCGTCAATCGAGATCCTCAGCGACCCCATGGCCTCCGCCAGCCGCCGGATTTCCTTCTCCGTATCCTCGTTCAGCAGGTTGGTGACGACGATGCGCGGCTCGTGCAAGACGACATAGCCGAGGCCGATGCCGTCATTATAGGTGTCGCCGTCGATCGTCACCGAGCGTGTCAGATCGAGTTCGAGGCCGGGCTTGGTGATCTTCTTGAGCTCGCCGGTGGCGATCATCTCGGCAAGCACCATCGCCGTCGTTTCGAGCGCTTCCACTTCCTCGTCGCGATAGTTGCGGCTCGCCTTGTTCTGCACGACGAGAACGCCAAGCGAGCGCCCGGTCCTGAGGATCGGCACACCGAGGAAGGAATGGTAGATTTCTTCGCCCGTCTCCGGCAGGTAACGGAAGGCCGGATGCGACTGCGCGTCGGAAAGGTTCAGCGGCTGCGCCGAGGCCGCAATCGTGCCGACCAGGCCCTGTCCCATCTTCAGCTGCGCCAGGTGCACCGCCTCTCGGTTCAGGCCTTCGGTCGCATAGAGTTCGAGCACACCGTCGGCGCGCAGCACGTAGACGGAGCAGACTTCCGCCACCATGTTGCTGGCAATCTGGCGGACGATCCGGTCAAGACGATCCTGCGGCTCCAGCGGTTCTGCCATCAACTCGCGCAGCCGCCTGAGCAGCACGCGCGGACCGCCGGAAAGGTCTCTCATGGCGTCTCAAGCTCCCGAAACAACGCACTCAGTCCCGGCAGGCCGGCCCTCGTCTACTCAACCTGAAGGGGCAGGCCGCCCACTGGGAATCAATTCTTATCCAGACCGTAGCAGGAATGCAAAGTCCTGACAGCGAGTTCTGCATAGGGACCGTCGATCAGGATGGAAATCTTGATCTCGGAGGTGGTGATCGCCTTGATGTTGATGCCTTTTTCGGCAAGTGCACGAAACGCGGTGGCAGCAACACCCGCATGGCTGCGCATGCCGATTCCGATGACCGAGACTTTCACCAGCCCCGATTCGTTCTGCACGACATCGTAACCGATCTTCTCCTTATGGTCGCCGAGCACCTTGATCGCCTTCTCGACGTCGCCTGACGGCACGGTGAAGGTCATGTCGGTCTTCGATCCGTCCTCGGAGATATTCTGGACGATCATGTCGACATTGATATGGGATTCGGCAAGCGGCCCGAAGATCGCGGCGGAAACGCCCGGCCGGTCGGCAAGACGGCGAAGCGAGATCTGAGCCTCATCCTTGGCATAGGCGATGCCGGTGACTACTTCCTGTTCCACGATTTCATCCTCGTCACAAATCAGCGTTCCGGGCGGGTTCAACAGATCGCCCATGCCCGGAGCATCGGGATCTTCGAAAGACGATCGCACAAAGGTACGCACCTTGTGCACCATGGCAAGCTCGACCGAGCGCACCTGCAGCACCTTGGCGCCGAGCGAGGCCATTTCGAGCATTTCCTCGAAGGCGATCTTCTTCAGCCTGCGCGCCTGCGGCACGATACGCGGATCGGTCGTATAGACCCCGTCCACATCAGTATAGATATCGCAGCGATCCGCTTTGACAGCCGCGGCAATGGCGACGGCCGACGTGTCCGATCCGCCGCGTCCCAGAGTGGCGATGCGGTTGTCGGGTCCCAGCCCCTGGAAGCCGGCGATGACGGCGACCTGTCCCTCGCCCATGCGTTTGATGATGTCGGAGCCGTCGATTTCCAGAATCCGGGCAGCGCCATGCGCATTGTCCGTGCGGATCGGAATCTGCCATCCCTGCCAGGACCGCGCATTGATATCCATGGCCTGCAATGCAATCGCCAACAGCCCCGAGGTCACCTGCTCGCCGGAGGCGACGACGGCATCATATTCCCGTGCATCGTAAAATGGCGAATTGGCGCCGATGACCTTCGGCGTACCCTGCACCCAGCCGACCAACTCATTGGTCTTGCCGGACATGGCCGAGACCACCACCGCGACCTCGTGGCCGGCATCGACTTCGCGTTTCACGTGGCGGGCAACATTCTTGATGCGGTCCAGGTCAGCGACGGACGTGCCGCCGAATTTCATTACGATGCGTGCCATATGCCTCTACCACGACTGGCGCCGGACAGCGGAAACCCGACCCGGCATCACGAAAGCTCTGGGGCGAACCGCTTGGCGAAAGAGCCGGGCTTCCATTTCTGGAACCGCTCTAAAGCCCAGGCCCCTGAAGGCCCCAAGTTGCGGCGTCTCTTAGCGAGTTTGGCGGGGGGAGGCAAGCGTACACGATAAAAGCAATTGCCGGCCATTTGCACGCTCGCCCCTCCCTTATGCGCCGCCCCTTGACTTATGCCGCCGATCGTCCGACTTCACATGACATGAACGATGGAGAACACCATGACGGAAACCGCCAGAAGCACGATCGACCAGGGCGAAGTGGACCGCTTCTCGGCGATGGCGGCGGAATGGTGGAGCCCGACCGGCAAGTTCAAGCCACTGCACAAGTTCAATCCCGTCCGCCTCGCCTATATAAGAGACAAGGCCTGCGAGAATTTCGGACGTGATCCGAAAAACGCCCGGCCGCTCGAAGGTCTGCGCGTGCTCGATATCGGCTGCGGCGGCGGCCTCCTGTCGGAGCCCGTCGCGCGCATGGGCGCCTCCGTCGTCGGCGCCGATCCTTCCGAGAAGAATATCGGCATTGCTTCGACCCACGCCAAGGCGTCCGGCGTCCCGGTGGACTATCGCGCCGTCACTGCCGAGGAGCTTGCAGATGCCGGCGAGACCTTCGATATCGTCTTGAACATGGAAGTGGTCGAACACGTCGCCGACGTCGAACTCTTCATGACGACCTGCGCGAAAATGGTCCGCCCCGGCGGCCTGATCTTCGTCGCCACTATCAACCGCACAATGAAGGCGGCGGCCCTTGCCATCTTCGCCGCCGAGAACATCTTGCGCTGGCTGCCGCGCGGGACGCATCAATACGAAAAGCTGGTGCGCCCCGAAGAATTGGAAAAGCCGCTCGCGGCAAGCGGTCTCGAGATCACCGACCGCACCGGCGTCTTCTTCAACCCGCTGTCGAACCAGTGGAATCTGTCCCGAGATATTGATGTGAACTATATGTTGCTGGCGAAGCGGCCGGCATAATCAATAAGCCGGCTACACTTCGGCGGATGCTCCCGCCAAGAAGGCCGGGTGCACTGACTGCATCTTAGTTTACGTCCTCCGGCAGCACTGGAATGGCGGCGATCTCAATGCCCTCTTCGACGAGCGCCTGGGCCTCGTCGACCGTCGCCTGGCCGATGATGCCGCGGGCATCCGCCTCGCCATAGTGGATCTTGCGGGCTTCCTCAGGGAACTTCGCACCGACATCCTCGGAATTGGCCTTGACGGCCGCGACCGCCTCTTTCAGTTTTTCCAGGGCCTCGCGGCGCATGGCGTCCATCGCCAGCGTCTGCCGCTCGTCCTTCTTGCGCGCGGTCGACACCGAAGGCGCCATCAGGAGCTTGGAGACGGCGGCGGAATGGCAGACCGGGCAGGTCAGGAAGCCGCTGGCGACCTGGCGGTCGAAATCGGCGCTTTCCGAAAACCAGCCTTCGAACTCATGGGCATTGTCACAGGTAAGGGAATAGCGGATCAAGCGGCGACGCCTCCTGCGACTGCCCCCGCGATCTTCTCGACCGAGAATTCCCGGCCATTCCTCAGGTTCGGGATCTTGTCACGGGCGGCCCTGACCGCGCCGGGATCGATCTCGGCGAGGATGATCGCCTCGCCGGTCGCGCCGGCGGACACCAATACCGTTCCCCAAGGATCGATAATCATCGAATTGCCAAAAGTCTCGCGTCCGTCCTCGTGGCGGCCGGCTTGCGCAGCAGCGATGACAAAGACGCCGTTCTCGATCGCGCGTGCCCTCAGCAGGATTTCCCAATGCGCCTCACCGGTCTGCCTGGTGAACGCTGCGGGAACCGTCATTACCTCGGCACCGGCGATCGCCTGCGCACGGAAGAGCGCCGGAAATCGAACGTCATAGCAAATGGCGAAGCCCATTTCTGCGAAGGGCAGCGACAGGACGCGCGCTTCCGAGCCGGCCGTATAGGCCGCACTTTCGCGCCAGCTTTCGCCATTGTCGAGATCGACGTCGAACATGTGGATCTTGTCATAACGATTGAGAATCCGCCCATCGGGACCGAACAAGAACCCGCGGTTTGCAATCTTGCCGTCGGCAAGCGCGATCGGCGTCGATCCGACATGCATGTAGATGCCAAGTTCCGCTGCAAGCGCCGAACCGGTCTTGACGATGATATCGCGCGTCTCGTCGGCAAGCACGGCGCGTGCCGCCGCCCGATCACGCTGCAACATTCCGGTCATTTCGGGCGTCTGCACATAGGTCGCGCCTTGAGCGGCAGCCTCGCGCACCAGCCGCGCCATCGCTGCGGCGTTCTTTTCCGGATCGACCCCGGAGCACATCTGGACGGCGGCGGCCTTGAAGCTCATCGGTTCATCCTCAGGCCGCCAGCATCGGATCGAGCTTGCCGGCCCGGTCGAGCGCGAAGAGGTCGTCGCAGCCGCCGACATGTTTGGTGCCGATGAAGATCTGCGGAAATGTCGTGCGCCCGTTCGCCTTGCCGATCATCTCCTGGCGAAGATCCGGCGAATAAGTCGCGTCGTGCTCGACGTAGTCGACACCCTTCTGTTCGAGAAGGGATTTGGCGCGGCTGCAATAGCCGCAGAACTGCCGTGTATAGATCGTGACGGGTACCATGATATCTCCAGACGAATGCCGGGTATTTTCTGTCATATAGGCTCGGAGAGAGCCCTTGCAAAGGTCAAAACCGTTATCTCGGCCGCACCCGCCTTGCGCAGCGTCCGGCTGGCGGCGGCGACCGTCGCCCCGGTCGTATAGACGTCGTCGACAAGCACAATACGCTTGCCGAAAACGTCGTTCTCGCAGCCTTTGGCAATCGCGAAAGCGCCCCTGACATTGTCCTCGCGCGCCTTGGCGCCGAGGCCGACCTGCTGACTGGTGCGCTTGACGCGGATGAGCGTTGCGGCAAGCAGCGGCTTGCCCGATAGGCTCGCCATATGGCGGGCAAGTTCGGCAGCCTGGTTGAACTTACGAGCCAGCATGCGGGTGCGGTGCAACGGCACCGGGATCAGCGCATCGCAGCTTTCCACCGCGCCGTCGGAGGCGCGCAGCATCCAGCCGGCCATCATCGGCGCCAGATCGGTACGATCGCGATATTTCAAACCGTGAACGAGATCTCGGATGGCATGATCGTGCGTCGCCGCTGACCGCAACCGGTCGAAAGGCGGCGGATTGGCGATCGCCTCGGCGCTGAGGATGCCGACGCCGAGATCATGCGAGAAGGGAATGCCGAGCACTTCGCAATAGGGCCGCTCGATGAATCGGATGCCGGACCAGCATTTCGCACACAGTCCGCGATGGTCGCCGGTCGAAATGCCGCAGACGGAACAGGCGGGCGGATAGAGAAAATCGGCGAGCGCCGAAAACGGTCGCAGGAGATGCGCCCGGAGCAAATCTGTCGGCCATTCGGATTGGATCCGTTTCATAAGGTCGAGACTAGCCTGTTCTCTTCGAAAGGAAAATCGCCTTGCCGCTTCAGCGAGCCGGGACTATGGACATTCCCATGGAAACGATCTTCGACAGAGCCCTGATCGCCGCACATCGCCATCGCGCGCTTGTCAACAACGACCTGAAAGCCGCTTTCCTGCTCGACATCGCGGCCGAGGAAATGGCAGAGAGGCTTGATGTGGTCGAGCGGCGCTTCGACACCGCCGTTGAATTGCATGGCACGACCGGTGCAGCCGCCCGCGCGGCGCTGGCGACGGGCAAGATCGGCGCGATGATCCGCGTCGAGAGCGAAAGGGCCTATACGGGCCCGGGCGAAACCTTGATCGAGGCGCCGCTCGAGGAGGTGCCGCTTCCGCCGCAATCGGCCAATCTCATCCTCGCACCGCTCAGCCTGCATCTGACCAACGATACGCCCGGCGTTTTCATCCAGATTCGGCGCGCCCTCAAGCCGGACGGCCTGTTCCTGGCGGCCATTCCCGGCGCCGGCACGCTGCAGGAACTGCGTGAAGTGCTTTTGGCCGCCGAGGTCGAGACGACGGGCGGCGCAAGCCCCCGTGTCGTTCCCTTCGCCGATGTGCGCGATATCGGCAGTCTGATGCAGCGCGCCGGCTTCACCCTGCCGGTGATCGACGCAGAGAACTATACGGTCCGATATGACTCGCTCTTCCCGCTGATGCGCGATCTCAGGGCGATGGGCATGAGCAATCCGCTTGCAGCCCGCAGCCGCATGCCGCTGACGCGCGCCTTCTTCCTGCGCGCCGCAGAGATCTACGCCGAACGATATTCCGATCCCGACGGACGCATTCGCGCAACATTCTCGATCATCTATGTCTCCGGATGGGCTCCGCACGAGAGCCAACAGAAGCCGCTCCAGCCGGGCTCGGCCAAAGCACGCCTTGCCGACGCGCTGAAAGTGGACGAACACAAGCTCAAGCAGTGATCGTCCGCAGCTTCTTCAATTGACGGTGATATTGTTGCTGACCACGTTGAAGACGTTCTGCAGGCTGCCGGTGAAGATGCCGAGACCGGAGACAAGCGCCGTGCAAATGATGGCGGCGATCAGGCCGTATTCGACCGCCGTTGCGCCGATGTCATCTGCAAGAAATGCTTTCCAAAGACGCATTACCCCAACCTTCTGCGTGAACCGCCTGCAACGATCAATTCCGCAGCCACCGAGCGATGGCCGTCATTCCAAGCGTCCGGCTTCAGCAACCGGCGCCGACGCCGTAGCCTTGGACGACGCAGACTGAGCCGGGCGTGTCCTGAAGGACGCTACGACGAATGGTATAGTGCTTGCCGCTTTCGTTCTTCGGAATCGATCCGGTCGTGATCGTATCGAAATCGACCGGTGCGCTCGCAAAGACGCTTTTCTTCGAGGAATCCGCAAGCATGGGCGTCAGAATCAACGTCAACGCGACCACCGCCGTGCCGAACAGAAGGGCGATATTGAGCGCACCGGTCCTGCGCGAGGCAGACGAAGCCCGTTCCTTTTCCCGGACAGCTTTCCAGAAATCATCGTCCATGACGTCAAGCCTTTTAATACACGCACGCCAGATGCTTGATTGAGGCCGATCTTTGGCAGAAGGTGTTAAACGATCCATTAATATCCACAGCCGAAAACGCCGCGGCGAGACAATAATCAGCTAATGCTAAAGTAAATCCTGCAACATCGGGATCAGCGGCTCGTCGGCCGGCGGCATCGGGTAATCCCGTAGCGCCTGCGCACGCACCCATTTCAGAGCCTGCCCCTCGCGGCCCTGGGCAATCCCCTCATAGCGCCGGCAGATATAAAGCGGCATCAGCAGGTGGAACGTCTCGTAGGAATGGCTGGCAAAGGTGAGCGGCGCCAGGCAGGCGATCTTGGTCTTGACACCAAGCTCCTCCTCGAGCTCGCGCACCAGCGTCTCCTCCGGAGTCTCGCCGGGCTCGACTTTCCCTCCGGGAAACTCCCAGAGCCCCGCCAGCGACTTTCCCTCAGGACGTTGTGCCAATAGGATACGCCCGTCGGCATCGATCAGCGCACAGGCGGCGACTAGCAATATCTTCCGGCCTGCCTCGCTCATCGCGACCCTCGCTGCCAATAGCAGTAATGATAGGCGTCGCGAAACCCGAGGCGCTCGTAAAGCGCGATGGCCGGGCGATTGGAAAGCTTGACCTGCAGCCAGGCCGAACGGGCGCTACGCATGCGCGCCCAGCGTAGCGCAGAAGTCAAGATTTCGGTGCCGAGCCCTTCGCGCCGTCGCGTTTCGCAGACCGAAAGCGACATGATGCCGGCAAGATCGTTATCCTGGACGCAGAGCACGGTCGCAAGCGGTCCCTCCACGGCATTCTCGATGAGGAAAAGCCCCGACGGCGGCTTGATCGCCGAAATGATTTCGGCAAGCGCCGGTTTCAGGCTCACTGGCGCCCCGTCGACCGCCAGGTTGGCATCGACGAAACGACCGACATCGTGGGTCGGCAGATGATCGAGAGTGTCCGGCAGCTCGGCTTCAGTGAGATCGCAGGTCATCACCACGGTCTCGTCGAACCGTGTCCAGTTCCGGGCGCTGAGAAGCTCGATCAGCACCGGCGAGGCGAGCGGTGTCTGACGGACCACGGCGGCGCGGCCATAGGCCTCGAACTTCCGGCTCGCCTTTTCCAGACGGATCTCGACATCGCGATGGTCCGAGGGGTCGAGCGGCACAATGGAATTCAGCCGGTTGGACGGGTGGCCCGCCGTCAGCCGCACCTGCCAGCTGCCGTCATATTGCACGGACGCCGCCGGCCAGGCGCGAAAGCCGACGGCCTCCAGCCTGCGAACCAACGGCAAATTCTTTGAAGATATGGATGCCTGGCCCAATGGACGATCAGCTCCGATAGTCGCCATTGATTGCAACATATTCCTTGGTGAGGTCGCAGGTCCAGACGGTTGCCGACCCCGTACCGAGGCCGATATCGACTTTAACGGGGATGTCCTGCGCTTTCATCACATTCGAGGCGGCGGCCTCGGAATAATCCGGGTCACGCTCGCCGTTGACGGCGACCCTGATATCGCCGAACCAGATGGCGAGCCGGTCACGATCCGCCATCTCCCCGGCTTTGCCGACGGCCATGACAATACGGCCCCAATTGGCGTCTTCGCCGGCGGCCGCCGTCTTGACCAGCGGCGAATTGGCGATCGACAGCGCAATGCGCTTGGCGGCGGCATCGCTCTCGGCGCCCGTTACAGTGATTTCGAGCATCTTGGTGGCGCCTTCGCCGTCGCGCACAACCTGCAGCGAAAGGTCCTTCAGCACTTCGTTCAGGGCGGCGCGGAAAGCTGCAAGGCGCGGATCGTCGGCGCGTTCGATGTGGGCCTGGCCGTCCTCGGCCGCAGCCCCCGTCGCAAACAGCATCAGCGTATCGGAGGTGGACGTGTCGCTGTCGACGGTCATGGAATTGAAGGTCGGCCCGACGCCGTCGGACAGAAGCGCCTGTAGCGCTTCGGAGGCGATATCGGCATCGGTGACGACGAAGGAGAGCATAGTCGCCATGTCGGGCGCAATCATGCCGGCGCCTTTGGCAATGCCGTTGATCGTCACGGCCACGCCGCCGATCTCGGCGCTGCGGGTCGAAACTTTCGGATAGGTATCGGTCGTCATGATCGCCTTGGCGGCTTCGAACCAGAAATCGCCGGTCGCCTCGGCCTGCATCCTGTCAAGAACGCCAGCGAATTTGGTGGCATCGAGCGGCTCACCGATGACGCCGGTCGATGCCAGATAGATCTCGTTTTCGCCGCAGCCGACGGCCGCAGCAGCCGACTTCGCCGTCAGCGCGGTCGCCTGGCGGCCCTTCATGCCGGTAAAGGCATTGGCATTGCCGGAATTGACGACGACGGCGCGCGCAGTGCCGTGGGGCAGGTTCGCACGGCAGAAATCGACTGGCGCGGAGGGGCATTTGGAACGGGTGAAGACGCCCGCGACCGATGCCGGCTTATCGAAGACCATCATCAGCACGTCGGTGCGGTTCTTGTACTTGATGCCGGCCGAAGCCGTCGCCATGCGCACGCCGCGCAGCGAAGGCATCGGAACGAAGGATTTCGGGGCGAGCGGCGAAACGGAACCGGACATGATGAAACCTGCCAATGAGCATTTCCCGGCGACTGAAAGAACCGGCTCGCCGTCCGGAAATGCGACAACAACGATACGGAAGGGCCCGGAAGAACCGGGCCCTGATGCGAATATTTACTGCTTCGGCGCCGGCTGGGCGGGCTCGCTGCCCGGCTCCGGCTGCTTGTTGGCCTCGTCGTAACCCTTGCGCAAAGTCTCGTCCGAGATCTCGATCTTGGCAGAAGACTTCGCCTGATTGAGCAGGGCAAGATACTTGTCGCGCATGACGAGCTGACGAACCTGGTCCTGCACCTGATCGAAAGGCGGCGGCGGAGCGTCGCGCTTGTCCTCGACCTTGATGACATGGTAGCCGAAATCAGTCTTGACCGGCGTTTTCGAATAGGCACCCTTCTCGAGCGCGAAGGCCGCGTCCTCGAATTCCTTCACCATACGGCCGCGCGAGAAATAGCCGAGATCGCCACCTTCCGACTTGTTGGGGTCGGTGGATTTTTCCTTGGCGAGTTCGGCGAAATCCTTGCCAGCGTCAAGCTGCTTGATGATGTCCTTGGCTTCGTCCTCAGTCTTGACCAGGATGTGGCGGGCGTGGACTTCTTCCTGCTTCGGCAGGGCTGCGACTTCCTTGTCGTAACGAGCCTTGATTTCGTCAGGCGTCACTGTGTCGACGACGTGCTTCTTGAAATAGGCGTTGTGAAGCTCACGATCGGTGAGATACTGCATGCGCTTCTTGAATTCGTCGGTCTGGTCGAGCTTCTCAGTCGTGGCGCCGGTCGCAAGCAGTTTCACATCGATGGCTGCAGAGAGCGCCGCGACCTTCTTCTGGTCATCGGGAAGCTGCGCCAGCTGCGGATCGAGATTGGCAACGGCGAGATCGAGTTCAGACTGGTGGATCTCCAGATTGCCGACCATGGCGACGACGGCGTCCTCTGCATGGGCCGGAGCCTGGAATGCAACAAAAGTTGCAAACGCCAGCACGGCGAATTTATTGGTGCTCAACATCAAATAACCCTTCACAGTTACATCGCCGGCTTCAGCATCGCCTGTTCCAGCTCAAAATAGCCATCAACACCGGATTGTGGCCTTTCTGTATCCGCCAAATCCGTTGACATCATTCGACCCCCCTCTTATCTGTCACGCAACCTCGCGTCCAGAACAGTTTCCGGGCGTTTCAAGGCGTGCGCCTGATTTTCGGCTGGGCCACGGACAAGAAACGTCGCGGATGAATATTGAGAAAGGACCAGTCACATGGTCAGCTTTGGCGGTATAGCCCGCAAGTTATTTGGGTCGTCCAATGATCGCCGCGTGCGGTCCTACCAGCCGAACGTCGCCGCGATCAACTCCATCGAAGAGAAGACGAAGGCGCTGACGGACGCGCAGCTCGCGGCAAAGACCGTCGAATTCCGCGCCCTTCTCGCAGAAGGCAAGACGCTCGACGACATCCTGATTCCCGCCTTCGCCGTCGTGCGCGAGGCGTCGCGCCGCGTTCTCGGCCTGCGACCCTTTGACGTACAGCTGATCGGCGGCATGATCCTGCATTCGAATGCGATCGCCGAGATGAAGACCGGCGAAGGCAAGACCCTCGTCGCCACCCTGCCGGTCTATCTGAACGCGCTTTCCGGCAAGGGCGTGCACGTCGTCACCGTCAACGACTATCTTGCCCAGCGCGATGCCGCGACCATGGGCCGCGTCTACAGCTTCCTCGGCATGACCACAGGCGTCATCGTCCATGGCCTCTCCGACGAGGAGCGCCGCGCGGCCTATGCCTGCGACATCACCTATGCCACCAACAATGAGCTTGGCTTCGATTATCTGCGCGATAACATGAAGTACGAGAAGAATCAGATGGTCCAGCGCGGCCACAATTTCGCGATCGTCGACGAAGTCGACTCGATTCTCGTCGACGAAGCGCGCACGCCGCTGATCATCTCCGGTCCGCTCGACGACCGTTCCGAGCTCTACAATACGATCGACGCCTTCATTCCGCTGCTCGCGCCCAGCGATTACGAGATCGACGAGAAGCAGCGTTCCGCCAACTTCTCCGAAGAGGGCACCGAGAAGTTGGAAAACCTGCTCCGCCAGGCTGGCCTTTTGAAGGGTAACGCGCTCTACGACATCGAGAACGTCGCAATCGTCCACCACATCAACAATGCGCTCAAGGCCCACAAGCTCTTTCAGCGCGACAAGGACTATATCGTCCGCAACGACGAAGTCGTCATCATCGATGAATTCACCGGCCGCATGATGCCGGGGCGGCGTTATTCGGAAGGCCAGCACCAGGCGCTCGAAGCCAAGGAAAAGGTGCAGATCCAGCCGGAAAACCAGACGCTGGCTTCGATCACTTTCCAGAACTACTTCCGCATGTACGATAAGCTCGCCGGCATGACCGGCACTGCGCAGACGGAAGCGGAAGAATTCGCCAACATCTATAATCTCGACGTGGTCGAAGTCCCGACCAACCTGCCGATCAAGCGTATCGACGAGGACGATGAGGTCTATCGGACCTTCGACGAGAAGTTCAAGGCGATCATCGACGAGATCCTCGATGCCCATAAGCGCGGTCAGCCGGTGCTCGTCGGTACGACCTCGATCGAGAAGTCGGAGCTGCTTGCCGAGCGCCTGCGCAAGCAGGGTTTCAACGACTTCCAGGTGCTGAACGCCCGCTACCACGAGCAGGAAGCCTATATCGTCGCCCAGGCCGGTGTACCGGGCGCCGTCACGATCGCCACCAATATGGCCGGCCGCGGCACCGACATTCAGCTCGGCGGCAACCTGGAAATGCGTATCGAACGCGAGCTCGGCGATGTCGAAGCCGGTCCGGAGCGCGACGCAAAGGTCCAGGCGATCGTCGAGGAAATCAAAACTCTCAAGGAAAAGGCGCTTGCTGCCGGCGGTCTCTACGTCATCGCCACCGAACGCCACGAAAGCCGCCGTATCGACAACCAGCTGCGCGGCCGCTCCGGCCGTCAGGGCGACCCCGGCCGCTCGAAATTCTACCTTTCGCTTCAGGACGACCTGATGCGCATCTTCGGCTCCGACCGCATGGACAGCATGCTGACCAAGCTCGGCCTCAAGGAGGGCGAGGCGATCGTCCATCCGTGGATCAACAAGGCTCTCGAGCGCGCGCAGAAGAAGGTCGAAGCCCGCAACTTCGATATCCGCAAGAATCTGCTGAAGTATGACGACGTCCTCAACGATCAGCGCAAGGTGATTTTTGAGCAGCGTCTCGAGCTGATGGAATCGACCAATATTTCCGAGACCGTCTCCGACATGCGCCGCGAAGTGATCGAGGATCTGGTCGAAAAGCACATCCCCGAGCGCGCCTATGCCGAACAGTGGGATGCCGTCGGCCTGAAGACCGGTGTTGCCAATATCCTGAACCTCGATCTGCCGATCGAGGAGTGGTTCAAGGAAGAAGGCATCGGCGAAGACGACATTCGCGAGCGCCTGACGCAAGCCGCCAACGCCGCCTTTACCGAAAAGGCCGAGCGCTTCGGCGACGACATCATGCATTATGTCGAACGCTCGATCGTCATGCAGACGCTCGATCATCTCTGGCGCGAGCATATCGTCAACCTCGACCACCTGCGCTCCGTCATCGGTTTCCGCGGCTATGCCCAGCGCGATCCGCTGCAGGAATACAAGTCCGAAGCTTTCGAACTCTTCACCGGCCTCCTCAACAATCTGCGCGAGGCCGTCACGGCCCAGCTGATGCGCGTCGAGCTGGTGCAGCAGGCGCCGGCTGAGCCGGAACCGCCGCTTATGCAGGCCCATCATCTCGATCCGACGACCGGGGAGGACGATTTCGCCCCGATCTACCAGGCCTCCGAAGTCTTCGTCTCGCCTGAAAACCGCAATCCGGAGGACCCTGCCACCTGGGGCAAGGTCGGGCGCAATGAGGCCTGCCCTTGCGGCTCCGGCAAGAAATACAAGCATTGCCACGGCGCTTTCGAGCAGGTCTGAGGCAAATCGCGAGAAAGCTGGAAATGCCGCCTTCAAGGCGGCATTTTCTTTCCTGCGGCAGCCCCGAAAACTCGGGCCTCACGGCCGAATGGCGGCCGATCCGGAACCGTTTCTTAACCCTGTCCTGTCAAGACTTCAGGGACGATTTGCCTGACCTCAGAGTGTTGCGTGTTCATCATGGCGGTCATAGAAACAGCGGAGAAACTGCTGCCCGGGGGCCTGCGCCCGATCGGCGGCCGTATGCTGCGCATGTTTGCCGCCATGCTCACTGAACGCGGAGAAAAGGCCGCGGCCCGTCGCATGGCGCTGACGGCCTTTTCGATCCGTATCCTCAGCGCCGCGCTCGCCTTTATCTCGCAGATCGTGCTCGCACGGCTGATGGGCGAACATGAATATGGCATCTTCGTTTTCGTCTGGGTGCTGATCGTCGTCGTTGGCGATCTCTCCTGTCTCGGCTTCCACACCGCCATCGTCCGCTTCCTGCCGCAGTACAAGGCGGCGGGCGCTTTCGATGAGATCCGCGGCCTGACCGGCACGGCGCGTACCTTCGCGCTGCTTTCTGGCACGGTGATGCTCGCCGCCGGCATGATCGGGCTTCATTTCTTCGGCGATATGATCGAGAGCTATTATCTCGTCCCGATCTTCATCGGCCTGCTTGCCATGCCGATGATCGCGCTCGGCGATATTCTGGAGGGCACGTCGCGGGCGAACCATTGGCCGGTGATGGCGCTGAGCCCGGTCTATATCATCCGGCCGATTCTCATCATCGTCTTCATGCTGATTGCGATTGCGAAGGGCGCAGAGCATACGGCTGTCACTGCCATGCAGGCAGCGCTTGTCGCGACCTTCGTCACCGCTCTTGGCCAGTATGGCGCGACACTCTTGCGCCTCCGCCGGCATTATGACGAAGGTCCGCGCAAGGTCAACTTCCTCGCCTGGCTGAGCGTCGCCTTCCCGATCTTCCTCATTGAGGGCGTGAGTTTCCTGCTCACCAATTCCGATGTCATCGTTGTCGGCATTTTCCTTGAACCGCACGACGTCGCCGTCTATTTCGCCGCCGCCAAGACCATGGCGCTGGTGCATTTCATCAATTTCTCGGTCAAGGCCGCTTCCGGCCCGCGCTTTTCCTCGATCATTGCCGAAGGCGATCAATCCCAGCTCGCCAACGCCGCTGCCGACGCCGCCCGCTGGACCTTCTGGCCGGCGCTGGTGGTCGGCCTTGCGGTGCTCGCGACCGGCCATCTGCTGCTGTCGCTGTTCGGCGGCGCCTTCACGTCAGGCTATCTTGTCATGGCGATCCTGCTTGCCGGCATCCTTGCCAAGTCGCTGGTCGGCCCGGCTGAAACGCTGCTGATGATGGCGGGCAAGCAGAACCTCTGTGTGGCGCTCTATGCCGGCGCATTGGCTGCCAATGTCGGCCTCAACCTTGCTTTGATCCCGCACTACGGCATCGAAGGCACCGCCGTCGCCACGGCCTCGGCCATGGCGGTCGAGGCTATCCTCCTGCATGTCGCCGTGCGCCGCACGCTCGGCATCGCCCTCTTCGCCTTCGCCAGCCCCTCCGCCGCAACGCCAGAAATGAGAGTTCGATAGATGGTGCGCCTGCCCCCCATCACCGAAAGCACCGACAGCATCAGCAACCGCATGATCCATGAGCTCGCGGCGCTGCATTTCGAAGCGCCGCAGGCCGAGGCCCGTGCCGAGATCGGCCGGCCGGGACGCGAGCTCTGCCTCTATCCCGGCAAGCTCGGCTACGAACTTCAGGATGAGCTCGACTTCCTGTCCAACCGGGCGATGGAACCGAACGTCTTTTTCTCAGGCCGCTTCCTTGCGCCCGCCATGCCGCGGATCGAAGACCGGCAGGTCAATTTCGCCCTGATCCGCGATCACGGCGCCGGCCGCAGCCGCATGCGTTTCCTCCTGCCGTTTTCGGTCGACAGACCGGGCTTTGCCGTCGGGCCCTCGATCATCCGCGGCTGGTCCAACAGCTTCGGCCCGCTCGGCACGCCGCTCGTCGACAGCGAAGACGCGGCCGAAACCCTCGACAATCTCTTCGAGGGGCTGACTGCTCCCGATCTCAATCTGCCGAACACACTGGTCTTGCCCGATCTGAGATTGAACGGCATCTTCGTGCGCATGCTCAAGGCCGTGGCGCTCAGCCGCAACCTGCCGCTCACCGTGGCCAATCCCTATCTGCGCCCCATGCTGCAGAGTGAGGAAGAGGCGCCCGCCTATCTGGGCAAAACAATATCCTCGTCGCATATGCGCGAGATGCGCAGACAGTGGCGCCTGCTTGAGGAACAGGGAACGGCGGTCTATGCCGTCGCCCGTCAGCCGCGCGACGTCCACGTCCGCTTCGAGGAATTCCTGGCAATGGAGGCCGGCGGCTGGAAGGGCAAACGCCGAAGTGCTCTCGTCACCGATCGCTACCATACCGCCTTCGCGCGCGAAGCCGTCTCGAACCTTGCCGCCGTCGACGCCGTGCGCATCCATA
Organism: Rhizobium sp. BK049; assembly: GCF_014193135.1. Lineage (NCBI taxonomy): Bacteria > Pseudomonadati > Pseudomonadota > Alphaproteobacteria > Hyphomicrobiales > Rhizobiaceae > Rhizobium > Rhizobium sp. BK049. The sequence goes on along the minus strand of NZ_JACHYV010000027.1, from coordinate 68,875 downwards.
CGATCGATCTCAACGGCAAGGCGATCGCCGCCATCGTCGTTCTGATGATGGGCGGCGAGGCCTATACCTGGAAGACGGCCTATGACGAGAACTATGCCCGCTATTCGCCGGGCAAGCTCCTGATGAGCGAGCTCACGGAATGGCACCTCGATGACGCCAATATCGTGCGCTCGGATTCCTGCGCCGTCTCCGACCACCCGATCATGAGCCGGTTCTGGCAGGAGCGCGAGGAGATGGGAACTTTGGTCATCGGTCTGACGCAGAATGGCGACCGCGACATGCGCCAGGCCGCCGCCCAGCTGCACATGTATCGCAGCACCCGCAACATGGCGAAAATGCTGCGCGAGAAGATCATGTCGCTCGCCGGCCGAGGCTAAGCATCTCCGGGATGCTTAGCCTTCAGCCGCAGCCTTCTCCCGCAGCAGCCGGCGGATGACCTTGCCGGTTGTCGTCAACGGCAATGACTCGACGAATTCCACCTCGCGCGGATATTCGTGCATCGAAAGCCGCATCTTCACCCATTCCCTGATTTCGGCGGCCAGCGCCTCGCTCGGCGAATGACCGGGTGACAGCACGATATAGGCCTTGACGATCTCGGTGCGCACCGCATCGGGTTTGCCGACGGCCGCGGCAAGCTGCACGGCGGGATGGCCGATCAGGCAATCCTCGATCTCGGCCGGGCCGATGCGATATCCGGACGATGTGATGACGTCGTCGTCGCGGCCTTCGAAGGTGACGTAGCCGTCTTCGTCCTGCCGGCCGATGTCGCCGGTAAGCAGCCAGCCGTGGAGAAATTTCCGTTCGGTCGCCACCGCGTCGTTCCAATAGCCGAGGAACATGACGGGATCGGGACTGGCGATAGCGATCTGACCGGATTCGCCCGCCGGCAGTTCGTAGCCGGCCTCGCTGACGATCGCGACACGATGGCCGGGCACCGCGCGTCCGATAGCGCCGGCCTTGGTGACGCCACAGGCGGCACTCGACGACAGCACGAAATTGCATTCCGTCTGGCCGTAGAATTCGTTGACGGTGATGCCGAGCGTGCGCTGCGCCCAATCATAGGTCTCGCGGCCGAGTGCTTCTCCCGCCGAGCCGATGGTGCGCAGCACCAGATTATATTTCGACCTGGGGTCGGAAACCGACCGCATCAGCCGAAGTGCCGTCGGTGGAATGAAGGCATTGCGCACCTTCATCTCTGCCATGATCCGATAGGCCATCTCGGCATCGAATTTCTGCGCCGGCGACGAGACGACGGGGACGCCGAGCAGAAGGCTCGGCAGCAACGCGTTGAGCAGCCCGCCGGCCCAGGCCCAGTCGGACGGAGTCCAGACCTTGTCGCCCGCCTTGGGAAACCCTTCATGGGCGAACTGCATGCCGGGGATATGCCCGGGCAGAACACGGTGGCCATGCAATGCGCCCTTGGGCGACCCCGTCGTGCCCGAGGTGAAGATCATCAGCGCCGGATCGTCGGGCGTTGTCTTCTCTCCCTCGAAGACCGGCGCATGCGAGGCGGTCAGATCGGCAAAGGAGAGGGCGTCGGCAGCGTCGCTGACGCTGATCATTTGTCGCAGCTCCGGCAGGCGATCGCGGATTTGCCGGACCCGATCAAGGCCGAAATCATTGGTGATGATTGCCGCCGCGCCTGAGATTCTGAGCCGATATTCGAGCGCCTCGACGCCGAACAGCAGTGCCAGTGGCAGGGCGATTGCACCCATTTTATAGATCGCGACGTGCGCAATCACGGTCTCGAAGGACTGGGGCATCAGCAGAGCGATACGATCGCCGCGCTTGATGCCGAGCGACGCCAGCGCATTGGCGAACATGGAGGAAGTACCGGAAAGCTCGCCATAGGTCAGCGAACGACGATTGCCGTCTGGACTGAAATGCTCCAGACAGACGCGCTCCGGATCTCGCACCGCCCATTCGTCGCTGACGGCGCGGCCGATATTGAAATCCTCCGGAATCCGCCAGGAAAAATCACGGTAGAGATCGCCATAACGATCGAAGGACGGCAGTCGCATAGTCGGATTCCGGTGAAATGCTGCACCAGCTAACACCTTGCGGCGCGGATACGCAAGCTGCAGGGAAAAACGGCAGATCACGCACCAGTGTGCGCATTGTCCGGAGATTGTTTATTCAGCCCCTGCGACTTTCGCGGTTGCGCACTAGATCATGAAACGCCGCGCGGGGTTATCTCAAGTCTTGGAGTTTTTCATGGAATACGTCAAATTCGGAAAGGCCGGGCTCGAAGTCTCGAAAATCTGCCTGGGCTGTATGACCTTCGGTGATCCCGGCCGCGGCAATCATGCCTGGAGCCTGCGGGAAGAGGAAAGCCGGACGATGATCAGACAGGCGATCGACCTCGGCATCAATTTCCTCGACACCGCCAATACCTATTCCAACGGTTCCTCGGAGGAGATCGTCGGCCGTGCGATCAAAGACTTCGCCAAGCGCGAGGACATCGTGCTGGCGACCAAGGTGTTCAACCGCATGCGGCCGGGCCCGAACGGCGCCGGTCTGTCACGCAAAGCGATCTTCGACGAGATCGACAACAGCTTGCGCCGTCTCGGCACCGACTATGTCGACCTCTACCAGATCCATCGTTTCGACTATACGACGCCGATCGAGGAAACGCTGGAAGCACTGCATGACATCGTCAAATCGGGCAAGGCGCGTTATATCGGCGCCTCGTCGATGTATGCCTGGCAATTCGCCAAGGCACTCTACATCTCTCGGCTGAACGGCTGGACCGAGTTCGTCAGCATGCAGAACCACCTGAACTTGCTTTACCGGGAAGAAGAGCGGGAAATGCTGCCCTTCTGCGAAGACCAGAAGATCGCCGTCATCCCCTGGAGCCCGCTGGCCCGTGGCCGCCTGACGCGCGACTGGGACGAGACGACGGCGCGTAGCGAAACCGACGAATTCGGCAAGACACTTTACACGCAGTCCGTCGATGCCGACCGCAAGATCGTCAATGCCGTCGCCGAAATCGCCGGAGCCCGCGGCATTTCCCGCGCCCAGGTCGCCACCGCCTGGATCCTGCAGAAGAACGTGGTCACTGCGCCGATCATCGGCGCATCCAAACCGAAGCACCTGATGGACGCCGTTGCCTCGCTGTCGGTCAAACTCACCACCGAGGAAATCGCGGCACTCGAAGCGCCCTACATCCCGCACGCCATCGCCGGCTTCAAATAGCCGCCGGCATCTCGATCGGCAGACTGGCGTGGAGAGGGTCGGGCCCTCGGCTTCGGCGCTCGGGACTATCTCCGGCTGGCGGGATCGAGCTGCCGACGCATCGTCACCAGGAACTGCTCGGCAAGTCCCCTGTCCTCGACGGCGCGCGCAAGAATCACGGCACCCATCATCGATGAGAGCGTCGTCGCGGCATTGGCGCGGCGCTCCTCTTCGGTCTCGCCGGGAACGATATCGGCAAGTGTGTCGACCAGTACGGACAACCCATCGCTGAAGACCGCGCGGACCGCGCCGCGGCTGCGGCTCACCTCCTGGATCAAGGTGGCGAAGACGCAACTGCCGCCTGGATCGTCAACAGTGCGCCAGTGGATATAATGGTCGAGAAGCGCTTGCAGCGGCCTGTCCGGAGACTCGGCAATATGTTCCTTCCAGCGCCTCTCGACCTTGTCGATCAGCTTGCGGCTGACCTCAAGCGCCAACTCGTCCTTCGAACCGAAGTGGCCGTAGAAGCCGCCATGCGTCAGCCCCGCCGCCTTCATGATGTCGGCGACGCCGACACCGTCGAAACCGTTCTCGCGAAAGAGCACGCCGGCAACAGTGAGGATCCTCTCGCGGTTCTCGGCAAATTTTTCGCGGCTGACCCGCATCTTCATTCTCCAGAAATCGTCGCTTGACAAAATATATGATGTCCATCATGAATAAGCAAGAAATATGATGACCATCATGTAAATTGGTTCTGTATCTTCCCCAACCTGAATTCGAATGGAATCCCCTCATGGTTTCAACAGTTCTTGCCTCCTCCCTTGCGCGGCGCAACATTCATTACGGTTGGGTCGTCGTTGCCGCCACCTTTCTGACCATGCTGGTGACAGCAGGCGCCATGGGCGCGCCCGGCGTCCTCATCAAGCCGCTCCAGGACGAGTTCGGCTGGGAAACGTCGCAGATTTCCTCTGCGCTGGCGATTCGCTTGATCCTTTTCGGCTTCATGGGTCCGTTCGCCGCGGCCTTCATGAATTATTTCGGCGTCCGTAAGGTTATCGTCTTTGCGCTGGCGCTGATCGGCGCGGGCTTTGTCGGCTCGCTGTTCATGACAAAGCTTTGGCATCTGCTGGCGCTGTGGGGTGTCGTCGTCGGCTTCGGCACCGGCCTGACGGCGATGGTGCTGGCGGCGACGGTTTCGACGCGCTGGTTCGTCAAGCATCGCGGCCTTGTCGTCGGCATGCTCTCGGCAAGCTCGGCGACCGGGCAGCTCGTCTTCCTGCCGCTGATGGCGGAACTGACCGAACGTTACGGCTGGCGTGCCACCGTGTTCTTCGTCTGCGCCATGATCATGGCGGCCGCCCTTCTCGTCCTTCTCTTCATGCGTGACCGGCCCTCGGATGTGAACCTGCCATTATTGGGAGAAGCCCATGTGGCGCCGGCGCCTGCCCGAACGACGCTCGGCGCTGCGCTGATGACGCCGATCACCACGCTCCGTGAAATCTCGACGACCTCGACTTTCTGGATCCTGTTTGCCACCTTCTTCATCTGCGGTCTTAGCACCAACGGCCTGATCCAGACCCATTTCGTCACCCTCTGCGGCGATTTCGGCATCGTGCCGGTTGCCGCCGCCAGCGTCCTTGCCGTCATGGGCATCTTCGATTTCTTCGGCACCATCGGCTCCGGCTGGCTCTCCGATCGCTTCGACAATCGTTGGCTGCTCTTCTGGTATTACGGCCTGCGCGGCCTCTCGCTGCTCTATCTGCCGTTCAGCGATTTCAGCTTCTACGGTCTCTCCATCTTTGCCATCTTCTACGGCCTCGATTGGATCGCCACCGTGCCGCCCACCGTCAAGATCGCCGCCGATCGCTTCGGCCGCGAAAAGGCCGGCCTCGTCTTCGGCTGGGCCTTTGCCGGCCACCAGCTGGGCGCTGCCACGGCCGCCTATGGCGCCGGCCTGTCGCGCACGGAATTATCGAGCTACCTGCCCGCCTTTTTCGTCGCCGGTGCCTTCTGCCTGCTGGCTTCGATCCTGGCGATTACGCTGAAGAAGTCCGGGCTGCCCAGTGCGGCACCCGCCGCCGCTCATTGAGATCGACAGGATCCGGCCTCGTAACGAGGCCGGATTTCCCGCGGCATCGCCGCGATAACTTCGCTCGCCCGTCTTGCGCGCTCGCCCGCTCGCATGTTAGACACCCGCCTCGTCTGGATCCGTTGCCCCATTGGCGGAATTGGTAGACGCGCTCGACTCAAAATCGAGTTTCGAAAGAAGTGCTGGTTCGACCCCGGCATGGGGCACCAGCCTTCGTGCTGCGGAGCTTCGGCTCGGCGAGCCGAAGAGCAGCCAAGCGGAGGCTGTCGCGCCGTAGTTCCGTCAGGAACGAAGGCGGACTGTTCGACAATCTCCGGTTAGCTGAACCATCATCTCAAATGGCTTTGTGTAGCCCCTACCTCTAAAGACCTAAGCGGGACTACGGAGCAAGTTTCGCCTCCGAGTGAAGCCTACTTGTTCTTCAGCAGCCACATCTTGCCGGCCATGGTAATGCCGTAGACATCCTTTGATGCATCATCATCCAGGTGCCGCCGCTCGAGGAAGCCCGGCTCTTTCAACTCGCTGAGCGTCTTTGCTGTGACCGATTTCACTTTCTGCGGCCGTTCTTTCCACCGGTCGGTTTTTGCGTAGGTCACCGTCGCGTTCTGATGCGTCCATTTATTCGCCGGCTGAGGATAGAGATCTCCATCCCTGGCGAGTTTGAGTGCGGTTATCTGGGATGGGGTAAGCTCAATCATATCGAAAATCCTGTGCCGGGTTCTTTGCGCTTGGAATGCGCTCCGAGCAAGGGGCTCATAACATCGACTGATCACGTCCACCACCGCATTGCGCTTCGTGCCACGCGAAAGGCGAAAACCCGGCTCGCGGGAGCCGGGTTTCGTCTTTGTCGCGAATTTTCGTCAATAGCAGCGCCTTACTGTCTTGGTCACCTCGCCTTCATCAGTCTGACGGGTAACGCTCCTGGTTTCGCAGCCGTCATGTCGATAGCGGCGATGCTCGCGTTCGCGAACGCCGAAGGTCACGCCGCGCTCGCTGATGGTGATGCCGGGCCGCACCCGCTCCTGGCGATAATCGTCGTCATAGGAACGCTCCCTGACATAGACGCTATCGGCAAGCACCGGCGCCGCAAACGAACAGGCGGCAAGGGCCGCCACAGCACAGTTCAGGATGATCTTCCGCATATCCTTTCTCCTTCTCTTGATGAAAAGGCAACGACCCAAGACGCAAGTGGTTCCAGCATCAGCAACAGCTCGTTCATGCCGCGAGCAGTCGCAGGCCCATTATTTCCGACTGAATAAAGCCCCCGTCGGCGGCCGCAAAACGCAAATCAACTATTTAATTTTGCTTGCGCTTCGTCCAAGGTGGCGGCCGTTACCATCAGGCGAGGGCAGACGTGCATCAGGAAGTAGGACTCATTGCGACGGTCGCCGTCAGTTTTGTTTTCGCGGCCGTCCTCGGTTATGGCGCCGACCGGCTGCGGCTGCCGCCGCTCGTCGGCTATCTGATGGCCGGCATCCTGATGGGCCCGTTCACACCGGGCTTTGTCGCCGATACCGATCTTGCCGGCCAGCTCGCCGAAATGGGCGTCATCCTGCTGATGTTTGGCGTCGGCCTGCATTTTTCCGCCTCCGACCTGCTCGCTGTACGCGGGATCGCCGTGCCGGGCGCGATCGGCCGAATTATCCTCGCCACCCTGCTGGGCATCGGCCTCTGCATGCTCTGGGGCTGGAGCCTCGGTGCCGGCGTCGTCTTCGGGCTCAGCCTCTCGGTGGCGAGTACGGTCGTGCTCCTGAAGGCGCTGGAGGAACGTAATCTCGTCAATGCGCCAAGCGGGCGCGTCGCCGTCGGCTGGCTGATCGTCGAGGATCTGGTGATGGTGCTGGCGCTGGTGCTGCTGCCGGCGCTGGCAGAGCTTCTCGGCGGCCACGCCGTCGACACCAATCACGGCTTCGGTGATCTGCCGCTGGCACTGACGATCGGACTGACCTTGTTCAAGGTGCTGGCCTTCGCCGCCATGGCGGTCTTCCTCGGCCCCCGTATCGTGCCCTGGCTGCTGACGATGATCGCCCGCACCGGCTCGCGCGAACTCTTCACACTGACGGTGCTGGCGATCGCGCTCGGCATCGCCTTCGGCTCGGCGGCGATTTTCGGCGTCTCCTTCGCGCTAGGCGCGTTTTTCGCCGGCGTCGTCATGAGCGAATCCCAGCTCAGCCACAGAGCGGCGGCCGATTCGCTACCGTTGCAGAACGCCTTCTCCGTGCTGTTCTTCGTCTCGGTCGGCATGCTCTTCGACCCCTCGATCCTGGTGCGCCAGCCGCTGGCGGTGATTGGCGCCCTGGCGCTCGTCATTCTCGGCAAGGCCGTCATCACCTTCGCCATCGTCATGCTGCTGCGATATCCGATCGGCATGGGGCTGACTTTGGCCGGCGGCCTTGCCCAGATCGGCGAATTTTCCTTCATCCTCGCCGGCCTCGGCGTCTCGCTCGGGCTGCTGCCGCATGAAGGCCAGGATCTCATCCTGGCTGCAGCGATCCTGTCGATCACGCTCAACCCGATCGTGATCATCGCAACCGAGGGCTTGAAGAAATATATCCATGCGCAATGGCCCTCCGTCTTCGAAAGCTTCGGTAGAAAGAGGCAGATAACGCTCGGCAAGGAACTGGAAAAGATCAGGGCGCTCGGCGAGGAACGCGAACGCCAGCATCAGCTGAAGATGCAGCAGCTGATCGAAACCTTCCCGCTGTTCTCCCAGGTCGGGGAGGATGCGCAGGAAGAGCTGCTGCTGCTCTTCAAGGCAAAGTCGGCTCCCCCTGGCGAACGTGTCATTCGTCGCGGCGATCGCGGCGACAGCATGTATTTCATCTCCTCAGGCGCGGTCGAAGTGCGCCTAGCCAGCGGCGCGATCCGCCTGGAGCCGGGCGCCTTCTTCGGGGAGATGGCATTGCTGAGCGGCGGAAGGCGTACGGCCGACGTCATCGCCGTCGACTTTTGTCAGTTCGAAGTGCTCGAGCGGCGCGATTTCAATATGTTCATGTCGCATCACCCCAACTTGCGCGCCATCGTCAGCGAAATGGCGCAAAAACGCACGGAAATGAACGTCCTGCGTCAGCAATGGGAAAAGTCGATGGATCTGTCCTGAGGAGCGGCGCTCGTCTCAACTCGCCGGCCAATAACCGTCAGAGCGGAAATCGTCTGGGATCGGGTCGAGCCGCGACAAGGTCTCGGCTGCGAAATCGATCTGCAGCGACAGGTATTTCAGGGAGGCCAGCATCGGCACGCCGGTGGCAAATTCCCGGATGCGGGAAGGGTGATAACCACTTTCCTTGAGCCGCCGGTTCGCTTCCCGGCGCACATCTTCCCGGCTCGGTCCCGAACCCGCTTCGGCCCGGTCATTCATCTGCACGGCCCGCCCAAGGCCGCCTTCAATCACTTTGAACATTCTCATGCCACCCTGCACGTCGACCACGTAAACCTTGCCCTAGAATGGCCGATTCGCAATCCCATGAAATCCTGGGAGAGGCGGCGACGCCTCCGCATCACAAAATTTTTAGACGGCGGTGGCACGAAGGACACGGGCGAGCATTTACAGCGCCGCATACGACCCCTAAAGCTTTTTGCACCGCAATAGGAAAGAAATGGAATGCTTCGCAGACTTTACGACTGGACCATGTCTCTGGCCTCGCGCAAATCGGCCGAAGTCTGGCTCGCCGTCATCGCCTTCGTCGAAAGCTCCGTCTTTCTCGTTCCCGCCGACGTGCTTTTCCTGCCGATGGCACTTGCCAAGCCGGAACGCTCCTATCGCTATGCACTGATCGCTACCGTTGCCTCCGTGCTCGGCGGCATTGCCGGCTGGGCGCTCGGCTATTACGCTTACGAGACGGTGGCGCGGCCGATTCTCGAATTCTACGGCAAATTCGATGATTTCGAACAGCTGCGAAACTCGATCCATGGCGAATGGGAAATTTTGCTGCTGTTTTTGGTGACCTCCGGCTTGGCCCATCTGCCGCCGATCAAGGTCGTAACCATTATGGCGGGCGCCATCGGTATAAATCTGAGCTTCTTTGTCATTTCCGCCATTGTCGCTCGCGGCGCCCGGTTCCTACTTTTGGCTTGGCTGCTGCGTCGCTATGGCGAACCGATCCGCGATTTCATCGAGAAGCGTCTCGGCCAGATCGTAGGTGTCGGTGCTGCCGTGCTGATTATGCTCGGTATCGCCTACAAACTACTTGCTCACTAGGCCCACTTTGCGGAGTTCCGCCATGACTGCCACTTCCTCGCCGCTCGCCCGCCCCGGCTTTATCTATTCCATATTGCTTGCTATCGGCATGGCGGCGGTGGTTGGCGCCGCGCTTGGATTTCAATATATCGGCGGCTATATTCCCTGCGCACTCTGCCTGCTGCAGCGCCAGCCCTATTATTATGCCATCCCGATCGCCATTCTCGCTGCCATCTGCGAGCTTGCCGGTCTGCCGAACTGGATTTCCCGTGCAATGCTGCTTGCGGCCGGCATCCTGATGCTGGTGACCGCCGGCATGGGCGTCTATCACGCCGGCGTGGAATGGCATTTCTGGCCGGGGCCGGCGACCTGCTCGACGACCGCAAACAGCATGACGAGCAACGCCGGCGATCTGCTGACCGAGCTCAATACGATCAAAGGCCCATCCTGCACCGATGCAGCGCTCAGGGTGCTTGGCCTGTCTTTCGCAGGCTGGAACGTGATCGCCGGCATTCTGCTCGCAGCTTTCGCCTTCGTCGGCGTCCGCAAATCTGCGTGAGGTGAGCCTATCAGGGCTGCAGTTCGGTATCCCAATAGAGATAGTCGAGCCAGCTTTCGTGCAGATAGTTGGGCGGAAACAGCCGGCCATTATTGTGCAGATCCTGCACCGTCGGCTGATAGGGCTTCTGGGACGGGAACATCCCCGCCTGCTTCGGAAGCTTGCTGCCCTTGCGCAGATTGCAGGGCGAGCAGGCTGCCACGACATTCTCCCAGGTCGTCTCACCGCCATGGGCGCGCGGGATGACGTGGTCGAAAGTCAGATCATCGTGGGAGCCGCAATACTGGCACTCGAACCGGTCGCGCAGGAAGACATTGAACCGGGTGAAAGCCGGATTGCGGGATGGCTGAACGTAAGTCTTCAGGCATACGACACTCGGAAGCCGCATCGAAAAGCTCGGTGAGGAAACCGAATGTTCATATTCCGCGATGATATTCACACGGTCGAGAAAGACCGCCTTGATCGCGTCCTGCCAGGACCAAAGCGACAAGGGATAATAACTCAGCGGCCGGTAGTCAGCGTTCAGGACGAGCGCCGGCAGGGCCTGCGGGGAGACTGCAATCGTCAAGGGACTCTCCTGATCGATTCGGCATCTGCTCCTGTATATTAGGCCGGTTGTTACAGGATTGTGAAGTCCAATAAATTCAGAGGATAAAGGCAATTTGAAGAGTGTTGCCGATCAGCCGGTCGGTACCATGTCGCGCCACATTTTCGTTGCGTAATAGGCCCAGAAAAGCCGCGCCGCCACGGAGCGCCACGGCGACCAGATCTCCGAAAGCTTGGCAAGCGCCTTTGTTTGCGGCCGCGCCGCAAGTCCGAGCGCAGCGCCGACGGCATTCTGCAGCGCCACATCGCCAGCCGGAAAGACATCGGCGTGGCCGCCGCAGAACATCAGATAAACCTGCGCCGTCCATGGACCGACGCCCTTCAAGGCGGTGAGTTCGCCAAGCGCTTCGTCCGGTGGCTTCAGACAGAGTCTGGAAAGATCGAGGCGTCGGGAGGCAACGGCTTCCGCAACCCGCGACAGCGTGTCGGCCTTGGCGCGCGACAGGCCGAATTCCCGCCATGCCTCGGGCCCTAGCAGCATGTAACCTTCGGCCGTCAGCGGCCCGTCCGTCGGCAGCATGCGCCGCCAGATCGCCTCGGCGCTGGCGCGCGAGACCATTTGCGAGACGATGATATGGGCAAGGCCGGCAAAACCGGGTTCTCGCAGCCGCAGTGGAACAGGCCCTGCATTCGCCGCAATCGGTACAAGGCGCGGATCGAGGCGCAGCAATGCTTCGAGCCCCAGCTTGACGTCATCGTCGTTGCGGATGATCTGCACGCGTCCTCCCAGTGGTTCGAAACGAAAATCCGTGGCAGAAGAAAGCATGACCACAAGCGAGCGTCAAAAACCTGTCTTTCGTTTTGCGCCGAGTCCGAACGGATCGCTGCACCTCGGCCACGCGCTGTCGGCCTTTTTGAACCGGGATATGGCCGAAAGCCAAAACGGCCGGCTGCTGCTGCGCATCGAGGATATCGACCAGATGCGCTGCACGCCTGAATTCGAGGCCGGCATCCTGAGGGACCTCGACTGGCTTGCCATCGACTGGGAAAGCCCGGTGCGGCGCCAATCGGAACATTTCCCGGAATATCAGGCGGCGCTCCACGCATTGATCGAACGCGGCCTGGTCTATCCGGCCTTCCTGACGCGCGGCGAGGTGAAGGCGCGTGTCTCCGCCTACGAGGCAACGGGCCAATCCTGGCCGCGCGACCCCGATGGCACGCCGCATTACCCGCCGATTGATCGCGAGCGGCCTGAGGCCGAATGGCGGGACATCCTTTCCTCGGGGAAAAAACATGCCTGGCGGCTCGATATGCGCAAGGCGCTCGACCTGATCGGCGAACTGCTGTTCTGGACCGAAACCGGCGACGGCAGGACGGGCGAGATCGCCGCCGAACCCGAGGTCTGGGGAGACGTCATCCTGTCTCGCTCGGATGCACCCTCGAGTTATCACCTTTCGGTGGTCGTCGACGATGCGCTGCAGGGCGTCACCCATGTCGTACGCGGGCTCGACCTCTTTCACGCCACATCGGTGCACCGGCTGCTGCAGGTGCTGCTCGGGCTGCCGCAGCCTCTCTATCACCACCATCGTCTCATTCTCGATGCCAATGGCCGCAAGCTTTCGAAAAGCGAAGGTGACAGCGGCCTTGCCGAATTGCGTGTCCAGGGCATGTCAGGGGCCGATATTCGCCGCCTTGTCGGGCTCTGACCGCCGTTCGACACGCTCTCTGCCGACGATCGAAAGTGTGTGGGAGAACATCCGGAAGACGCGGAACTTGATCAGCGCCGCGTTGATCTCTGCGCCGATGATGAAGATGACGCCGACCATGTAGAGAAAGATCAGCACGATCATCACCGAGGCGAGACCGGCATAGGTCGCGGTATAATTGGCGAAGGTCGCGAGATAATAGGCAAAGACCAATGCGCCGGCGAGCCACAGAAGCAGCGTCAGCAGCACGCCGGGAATGACGTCGAACACCCGCCGCTTGCCGGCCGGCAGCCACAGATGCATGACCAGCAGGCCGACGGTGAGCACGACAAGTGTGCCGTAGATGCGCCAGCTGAAGACGACGTCGAGCGTATCGGCAAACAGCGGAAGCCACTTCCGGGCATAGTCGAGAGCCAATGGCACGGCCACCAGCAGAATGCTGATCGCCGCGAAGATGATGACGGCAATCAGCACATAGCCGAGGCTGGCGAGGCGGGTGAAATACCACGGCCGCGTTTCCTGCACCCGGTAGGCACGGTTGAGCGAGATTCGAAGCGCTTCTACCCCGTTCGACGCGAAATAGGCCGCCGCCAGCACCGAGATCGTCAACAGCCCGCCGCGCTGAATGGTAAGGACCTGGAGCACCTGGTCGGCGAGCGGCTTGGCGATCGCTTCCGGCCAGGTGTCGAAGATCAGATGGATGGCGGTGGAGGAAAACTGATCGGCGCCGAGGAAGCTTGCAAGCGCCGTGCCGAAGATCAGGAAAGGGAAGACCGCAAGCAGGCTCGACAAAGCCACGTGGCTCGCCATCGCAAATCCGTCATCCTCGACCATGTGACAGATCGCGTCATAGACCACGTCGTAGATCGTGCGCAGCACCTTCGGCATTCCGTCTCCGGGTTTCCAGATTGTATCCTCTGGCCGAATATGGGAAACGAGTCCCATTTTGTACAGGAATCATTCCATGGCGGAACAGCGCACAATCGTCGTCACCGGCTGTTCCTCCGGCATCGGCGCTTACTGCGCCCGGGCGCTGAAAGCCGATGGCTGGCGTGTCTTTGCGACGGTGCGCAAGGCGGATGATCTGCCGGCACTGGAAGCCGACGGCATCGAAGCCTTCGTGATGGACTATGCCAGGGCCGACACCATCTGCGACCTGGCAGCCGCGGTCCTCAATCGCAGCGACGGCCGCATCGACGCGCTCTTCAACAACGGTGCCTATGGCCAGCCTGGTGCCGTCGAGGATCTGTCGACGGCGGCGCTGCGAGCGCAGTTCGAAGCGAACTTCTTCGGCTGGCACGAATTGACGCGGCAGCTCATTCCGTCGATGCGCAAACATGGTCGCGGACGGATCGTGCAATGCTCCTCCATTCTCGGCCTGGTTCCTTATCGCTATCGCGGTGCCTACACCGCCTCGAAATTTGCGCTCGAGGGCCTCAGCATAACCCTGCGCATGGAGCTCTCCGGCAGCGGCATCCATGTGAGCCTGATCGAGCCCGGGCCGATCGCCACGCGTTTCACCGCCAATGCGCTCGCTAAGTTCAAAGAAAACATCGACCTCGAGAATTCGCCGCACGCAGCCGATTATGCCAGACAGTTGGCGAGACTTGACGGCTCCGGGCCGGTCAACCGCCACAAACTTGGCCCGGACGCGGTCTATTCGGTGTTGAAACACGCATTGAACTCGAACAGACCAAGGCCACATTATCCTGTAACGACTCCGGCTAAACAGGGCATGCTCCTGAAGCGGCTGCTTCCGGCGGACCTCTTCTACAATCTGATGCGCTGGACCGATTGACCGAGAAAGTTGAATACCATGTCCACGGCCACCTATATCCTTGCGATCGTCGTCATGGGCCTCGTCGCCCTCGTGCTGATCCGCGGCCTCTTCAACATGATGAAGGGCGGCGATGCCAACCGTTCCAACAAACTGATGCAGCTTCGTGTGCTGCTGCAGGCCATCGCCGTCATCCTGATCATGATCACCCTCTGGATCACCGGCGGCGGCCGGCCGACGTGAGGAAACCATAGTGGAGGTTTTGATGACGAATGGGAATGACAGAGCCGAGGTGATGCCGGATGAGGTGTCTCTCCAGGCAGCGTCAGGTTTGGCGAAAAGGCCAACTCCACTCTCCGTCATCCTCGGCCTTGAGTCGAGGATCCAAGCCGCGGCTGCTGGTGGGCGCCGCGTGGATGCTCGGGTCAAGCCCACAGCCGCTCGGTTTGTACCAGTGGCTGCCCCTCACCCTAACCCTCTCCCCGTTCCGACGGGGAGAGGGGACGTGCCCTGCGAGACGTCAGTGAGGAGCGGAGAGGGTGCAGCATGTTCCCTTCTCCCCGTGAAAACGGGGAGAAGGTGGCGGCAGCCGGATGAGGGGCCGGCCTCGCCGATCTCCGGCCTTGCAAAAGCCCTCCCGCCAGGCGGTGCTACATGGTGAAACTCAACAGGATCTACACCAAAACCGGCGATGACGGCACGACCGGGCTGGTTTCCGGCCCGCGCCGGCTTAAGGACGATCTGCGCGTCGAAGCCTATGGCACGATCGACGAAGCCAATTCGGCGATCGGCCTGGCGCGGCTGCACACATCAGGCTTGCCCGAGCTCGACGCCATGCTGATGTCGATCCAAAACGACCTCTTCGATCTCGGCGCCGATCTCGCCACGCCCGATATCGGAGAGACGCCGGCCTACGAACCGCTGCGGATCGTCGAGACCCAAGTCGACCGCGTCGAGCGCGACATCGATCAGTTGAACTCCGGTCTCGAGCCGCTGAAATCCTTCATCCTGCCGGGCGGCAGTCCCGCTGCCGCACATCTGCATCTTGCCCGCACGATTGCGAGGCGCGCCGAACGTCTGATGGTGGCGCTTGCCCGCAGCGACGGTGAAATCGTCAGCGAGCCTGCAAGGAAATACGTCAATCGGCTCTCGGATTTCCTCTTCGTGGCGGCCCGTCACGCGAATGAACGCGGTCGTGCGGATGTGCTTTGGGTTCCGGGAAAAAACAGATAGGTTTGCCGCGATCACGATCGCCGGGGGGCCTTATGTTCATACCACTTCATGATGCCAATACGCTGAAGCATATCAAGGTTCAGTGGGTGACCCTGGCTTTGATCATCCTGAATGTCGCGGTCTGGCTCTTCACCAGCCTGGAGAGCGAACTGGCAGCCCAGGCGACGACGGTCGGCCTCGGCTTCATCCCGGCGATCGCCTTCGGGCACGCCCAATTGGCACAGGGATTGGAAATCGTGCCGGAACCGCTCACCTATCTCACCTATGCCTTCGTCCATACCGGCTTCTGGCATCTGGCCTCCAACATGGTCTTCCTCTGGGTCTTCGGCGACAATGTCGAGGACGCGATGGGGCATATGCGTTTCCTGCTTTTCTACCTCCTCTGCGCCGCTGCCGGCGCCCTTTGCCACGGGCTGCTGACGGCGACGTCGGAAGCGCCGCTGGTCGGCGCTTCCGGGGCGATCTCCGGCGTCGTTGCCGCCTATGTCATGCTGCATCCGCGCGTCAGGGTCTGGGTGCTGGTGTTCCTGCGTGTGCCCTTGCCCCTGCCGGCCTTCGTGCCGCTGCTTTTGTGGATCGGACAACAATTCTTCATGCTGGCGATTGCGCTGGATGGCGATGTTTCCTGGGGCGCCCATGTCGGCGGCATCCTTGCCGGTGCCCTGCTGATTCTCGTCCTGCGCCGTCCAGGCCTGCCGCTCTTCGACCGTGAAATCGTAACGCCCCGCGCCGTAAGGGATGAAGCCGGCGCCGTTGCGGCCGGCACGGGCGGCCGCAACGAGCAGCGTCTTCCCTGGGGTCGAGACCGGCGTTGACCGATATATTGACGTGTACGTAAACGTCCATATATTGCCGAGGCGATTCCCTGCCGGCATCATGCAAGCGTTGTATTTGGAGGAAAAACGCGTATCCATGTCGCCATTCGACAATCGAAGCGGCGCCTGAGCGCGCATTTTCCTAAAAACTCGTGAAATCAGTTTCTCTTGAAGGAAGGCTCCCATGAAGATTCTCGTGCCCGTCAAGCGGGTTGTCGACTACAACGTGAAGATCCGGGTGAAGCCGGATGGCACGGGTGTCGAGCTTGCCAATGTGAAGATGTCGATGAACCCGTTCGACGAGATCTCGGTGGAAGAGGCGCTGAGATTGAAGGAAGCCGGCAAGGCGGAAGAAGTGGTGGTGGTGTCGATCGGCCCGGCCAAGGCCGAGGAAACGCTGCGCACGGCGCTCGCCATGGGCGCCGACCGCGCCGTTCTCGTCGAAACCGATGATGCCGTCGAGCCGCTCGCCGTCGCCAAGATCCTTAAGGGGGTCGCCGATGCCGAGCAGCCTAGCCTTATCATCGTCGGCAAACAGGCGATCGACGACGATTCGAACCAGACCGGCCAGATGCTGGCGGCATTGCTGGGCTCGGCCCAGGCGACCTTTGCCTCGAAGATCGAGATCGGTGACGGTAAGGCTCAGGTCACCCGCGAGGTCGACGGCGGCCTGCAGACGATCGAGATCAAGCTGCCGGCGGTCATCACCACCGACCTCAGACTGAACGAGCCGCGTTACGCCTCGCTGCCGAACATCATGAAGGCGAAGAAGAAGCCGCTCGACAAGAAGACGCCGGCCGATTTCGGCGTCGACACGACGCCGCGGCTGAAGGTGCTGAAGACCGAGGAGCCGTCCGGCCGCAAGGCCGGCGTCAAGGTCAAGTCGGTCGCCGAACTCGTCGACAAGCTGAAGAACGAAGCCGGCGTGCTGTAATCGGCCTGGAACAGGAGCAACTATCATGACCATTCTTCTTCTGGCCGACCATGACGGCAATCACCTTTCCGACCAGACCGCCAAGGCGCTGACGGCGGCAAGCCAGATCGGCGGCGATATTCATGTGCTGGTTGCCGGCAAGGCTGCCAGGGCTGCGGCCGATCAGGCGGCAAAACTCTCCGGCGTCTCCAAGGTGCTGCTCGCCGAAAGTGACGCGCTTGCCAACAATCTCGCCGAACCGCTGGCCGATCTGATCGTCTCGCTTGCCGGCTCCTATGACACGATCGTCTCGGCCGCTACCTCGGTCGGCAAGACGGTGCTGCCGCGAGTGGCAGCCCTGCTCGACGTCGCCCAGGTCTCGGAGATCATCGAGGTCGTCTCCGCCGATACCTTCAAGCGGCCGATCTATGCCGGCAACGCCATCCAGACGGTGCAATCAAGCGACGCCAAAAAGGTGATCACCGTGCGCACCGCTTCCTTTGCCTCGGCAGCGGAAGGCGGCTCGGCAACGGTCGAGGCGATCCCGGCCGTCTCCGATCCGGGCCTGTCGCGTTTCGTCTCCGATGCACTGTCGGCGTCGGAACGTCCGGAACTGACCTCGGCCAAGGTCATCATCTCGGGCGGCCGCGCACTCGGTTCGGCCGAGAAGTTCAGGCAAGTCATCCTGCCGGTGGCCGACAAGCTCGGTGCTGCCGTCGGCGCCAGCCGTGCCGCCGTCGATGCCGGTTATGCCCCGAATGACTGGCAGGTCGGACAGACCGGTAAGGTGGTGGCGCCCGATCTCTATATCGCCTGCGGCATCTCCGGCGCCATCCAGCATCTGGCCGGCATGAAGGATTCGAAGGTGATCGTCGCCATCAACAAGGACGAGGAGGCGCCGATCTTCCAGGTTGCCGACTACGGCCTCGTCGCCGATCTGTTCGACGCCCTGCCGGAATTGCAAAAGGCGCTCTGAGCGAGGCAAATGCCTTTCTTTCGCACTTGCGAATGACTGGAAAATTGTCTTTTATCGGTCTACTACTTACTGCCGGGCGATCTTTCGTCCGGCAGTATTGCTAATATAATACGGCAACGCGGGGGCGACTGCCGGCGGGGGTTTGGAGATGAATGCGGTGTTGAAGAATATTGGTATTATCGGTGCTGGCCAGATGGGCTGCGGCATCGCGCATGTTTCGGCCGCCGCAGGTTACAGGGTTCACATCTACGATCTCTCGCAGGACCGCATCGAATCCGGCCTCGCCACCATCAACGGCAATCTCGCCCGCCTGGTGACGAACGGCAAGATGACCGACGAGGAACGCAAGGCGACCCTGTCGCGCATATCAGGCTCCGCCGATGTCAACGATCTCGCCCCGTCCGATCTCGTCATCGAGGCGGCCACCGAGGACGAAAGCGTCAAGCGCAAGATTTATAGCCAGGTCTGCCCGGTGATGAAGCCGGAAGCGCTGCTGGCCACCAACACCTCTTCGCTTTCCATCACCCGTCTTGCTGCTGCCACCGACCGCGCCGAGCGCTTCATGGGCATACATTTCATGAACCCGGTGCCAGTGATGAAGCTGGTCGAGCTGGTGCGTGGCATTGCGACCGACGAGAAGACCTTCACCGCCGCCAAGGAATTCGTCGGCTCGCTGGAGAAGACCGTCACCGTCGCCGAGGACTTCCCGGCCTTCATCGTCAACCGCATTCTGTTGCCGATGATCAACGAGGCGATCTATACGCTTTACGAAGGTGTCGGCACCGTCGACGCCATCGACACGGCGATGAAGCTCGGCGCCAACCATCCGATGGGGCCGCTGCAGCTTGCCGATTTCATCGGCCTCGACACGTGCCTCTCGATCATGCAGGTGCTGCACGACGGGCTGGCGGACTCGAAGTATCGCCCCTGCCCGCTGCTGGTGAAATATGTCGAAGCCGGCTGGCTCGGACGCAAATCCGGCCGCGGCTTCTACGATTATCGTGGCGAAGTGCCCGTCCCGACCCGATAAGCAGAGATCATCAGAAAGGGCGAGTGGACCGCACGCCCGCTAAATGCTTTCCTTGCCGGAACGGGAGGAATGCCATGTCGACCGAAACACCCATGTTCCTGCTGCAATGCTGCGTCCTTATCGGACTCGCGGGCGTCTTCCTCATAAGAGGAGATGGGGACTCCTGAGCGCACTCACGACCCGATCGCACCCTTGATCAGCGCCTTTGCATCTTCGCTGTCCCAAGCGGCAGGCCCGTTCATGGCCGAAATCAGGCAGCCCTTGTCGTCGAGCAGCAGCGTCACCGGCAGGCCGAAAGCGAGACCTTCCTTCTTCAGGCTGTTGAAGACGCCGATCGTATTGTCGCGGTAAAGCTGCAGCGCATCGACACCGGTCTCGGCGAGGAAAGTCTTCGGCTTCTCATCATTGCCAGTGTCGATATTGACGGGCACGACCTGGAACTTGTCGCTGCCCATTTCCTTTTCCAGCGCGTTCAGCGCCGGCATCTCCTCGCGACAGGGCACGCACCATGTGGCCCAGAGATTGAGCAGCACGGTCTTGCCGGCGAAATGATCGAGCGTCAGCGATTTACCATCCGGTCCGTTGAAGGAAACCGTCGCCAGTTTGCGCGGCTCGTTGGCGGCAACCATGGCGGCGACCTGCCCCTTCATCAGCGGCGCCAGTTTGGCGGCGCTCTCCTTTCCCTGCGGGCATTCGGCCGAAGCGCTACTGCCGATGCCATTGCCAATGCCCGTCTCCTTCACGTATACCGCTGCCGCACCTGCAACGACACCTGCGACGGCGGCGATTGCGATCAGTTTTCCGGACGGCAGGCCGAAGGGTTTTTTCGTCGTCATTTCATTCTCCAGGACGGGCATCTTATGGCCGAGAACAACACGGACACCAAATCCTCCAACCAGATGTGGGGTGGGCGCTTCGCCTCCGGCCCGGACGCGATCATGGAGGAGATAAATGCCTCGATCGGTTTCGACAAGAAGCTATTCGCGCAGGATATCCGTGGTTCCGTCGCCCATGCGACGATGCTCGCCCATCAGGGGATCATTTCGTCAGACGATAAGGACAAGATCGTTCACGGGCTAAACACGATCCTGTCAGAAATCGAAAGCGGCAATTTCGAATTCTCCCGCCAGCTCGAAGACATCCATATGAATATCGAAGCACGCCTGGCGACGCTGATCGGTCCGGCGGCCGGCCGGCTGCACACCGCCCGCTCGCGCAACGATCAGGTGGCGCTCGACTTCCGTCTCTGGGTGAAGGAAGAGCTTGAGAAGACCGAACGGATGTTGACCGGCCTGATCGCCGCCTTCCTCGACCGCGCCGAGGAACATGCCGAAAGCGTCATGCCGGGCTTCACCCATCTGCAGACCGCCCAGCCCGTCACCTTCGGCCATCACTGCATGGCCTATGTCGAAATGTTCGGCCGTGACCGCTCGCGCGTGCGCCATGCTATCGAGCATCTGGACGAGAGCCCGATCGGCGCTGCCGCCCTTGCCGGCACCGGCTATCCAATCGATCGCCATATGACGGCCAAGGCATTGGGTTTCCGCGAGCCGACCCGCAATTCCATCGATACGGTCTCCGACCGCGACTTCGCCATCGAATTCCTGGCGATCGCCGCGATCACGGGCATGCATCTGTCGCGCCTCGCGGAAGAGATCGTCATCTGGTCGACCCCGCAATTCGGTTTCGTGCGCCTGTCTGACGCCTTCTCGACCGGCTCCTCGATCATGCCGCAGAAGAAGAATCCGGACGCAGCCGAACTGGTGCGCGCCAAGACCGGCCGCATCAACGGCTCGCTGATCGCGCTGCTGACGATCATGAAAGGCCTGCCGCTCGCCTATTCAAAGGATATGCAGGAAGACAAGGAGCAGGTGTTCGACGCCGCCGAGAGCCTGGAACTGGCGATTGCCGCCATGACCGGCATGGTGCGCGACATGACCGTCAATACCGCGCGCATGAAGGCGGCGGCCGGCTCCGGTTTTTCGACGGCGACCGATCTTGCCGACTGGCTGGTGCGCGAAGCGGGCCTGCCCTTCCGTGATGCCCATCACGTCACCGGCCGCGCCGTGGCGCTCGCCGAAAGCAAGGGCTGCGATCTTGCCGAACTGCCGCTCTCCGACCTGCAGGCGATCCATTCTGCAATCACCGACAAGGTCTACGACGTGTTGACGGTGGAAGCCTCGGTCGCCAGCCGCAAGAGCTTCGGCGGCACGGCCCCGTCCGAAGTCCGCAAGCAGATCGCCTTCTGGCGCGCCCGCAATTGAGGGTACAGGGCAGGCCGAAAGCCGCCTCGCCCTTCTGCCAGCGCTCAAAACCGCCCAACAATCAGGGTGCACAAGGCTGAGAAACTTCGCTATGAAGATCCCGTCGTTCGATGAACGATATCAGCCATAGGCCGCACAAGAGGATATCCATGCAGAAGAGCTTGCCGCACCTCATCCGCCTGACGGCGGTGCTCGCCGTCATCGGCCTTGCCGTTGCCGGATGCGGACGTAAGGGCGATCTCGATCCGCCGAGTGCTGCGGCGACGAAGGAAGGCGACGTTTCCAAGCCGACGAAACAGCCCGGCACCGTTGACAAGCCCTTCCTCCTTGACCCCCTCCTTTAAGGCGCGCACCCCGTGAACCATTTCGATTACCGCGACGGCATCCTTTACGCCGAGAACGTCCCCGTTCCGGAGATCGCCAAGGCGGTCGGCACGCCGTTCTACGTTTATTCAACCGCAACGCTGGAGCGCCACTATCGCGTCTTCTCGGAAGCCTTCGCCGATGTCGACTCCATGGTCTGCTATGCGATGAAGGCGAACTCGAACCAAGCCGTGCTGAAGACCCTGGGACGCCTCGGCGCCGGCATCGACGTCGTTTCGGAAGGCGAACTGCGCCGTGCACTTGCCGCCGGCATTCCGGCGAGCCGCATCATGTTTTCGGGCGTCGGCAAGACGCCGCAGGAGATGGATTTCGCCCTCGAGGCTGGCATCTACTGCTTCAACGTCGAATCCGAGCCTGAGCTGGAGATTCTTAACCAGCGCGCCGTCAACGCCGGCAAGAAGGCGCCGGTCTCCTTCCGCATCAATCCGGATGTCGATGCCAAGACGCATGCGAAGATCTCGACCGGCAAGAAGGAAAACAAGTTCGGCATCTCTTGGGATCGCGCCCGCGCCATCTATGCCCATGCCGCCAAGCTGCCCGGCATCGAAGTCACGGGCATCGACATGCATATCGGCAGCCAGATCACCGAGCTACAGCCCTTCGACGACGCCTTCAAGCTGCTGCGCGATCTCGTCGCGACATTGCGTGCCGACGGTCACTCCATCCATCACGTCGATATCGGCGGTGGCCTTGGCGTTCCCTATAAGGATGACAACAATCCGCCGCCGCTGCCCGATGCCTATGCGGCGATCGTCAAGAACCAGCTTCGCGGCCTGAACTGCAAGATCGTCACCGAACCCGGTCGCCTGATCGTCGGCAATGCCGGCATTCTCGTGACCGAAGTTCTTTATGTTAAGGACGGCGGCGAGAAGACTTTCGTCATCGTCGACGGTGCGATGAACGACCTCATTCGACCGACGCTCTATGAGGCCTATCACGAGATCCGTCCGGTGACGATATCGGCAGCAAACGCGCCGCGCATCCGCGCCGACGTGGTTGGTCCCGTTTGCGAGACCGGCGATTATCTGGCGCTCGACCGCGAAATGGCGATGCCGAAGCCCGGCGACCTGATGGCCGTCAGCACTGCCGGCGCCTATGGCGCGGTGCAGGCCGGCACCTATAACAGCCGCCTGCTGGTGCCCGAAGTTCTGGTCAGGGGCAGCGATTTTCATGTGATCCGCCCGCGCAGGACCTATGCCGAGCTGATCAGCCTCGATTCCGTTCCGGCCTGGCTCGATTAGAGCATGTCGCTCAAAAGTGTGAAGCGGTTTTGCGTTAACGACATCCGTAAAACATAGAGCTAAAGCGCAAGAAGCGAATCTGAAAGATCGCGGCGCGCTTTAGCAGCACCATCACTTTTCGGCGAATAAACGTGAAAAGGCGGTATTCCTGCCCGTTCGCCCTCGCCTTCGCCACAAAGAGTGTTATCCTTTCGTTCATGAGCGTATTGCCCCGCAATCGCCGGAAGCGCCCTCTGTACCAGAACGCCAGATCGCGGAGACCGGACCGATGACAAGCCCCTCAAGGCAGAGGAAGGGTGCATTTGCGCTCCGTCCCTCGCTTGCCCGGCTGGTAACGACGAAACGCCTGCTGGCGCGCACCGTGCTCTTCTTCGAGCAACTGCTGCCGCTGCTGATGCCGTTCCTCTCCATCGTCGCCATTTATCTCTCGGCCTCCTGGTTCGGTATCTTCCGCAACGTGCCGGATTGGCTGCGCATCCTGCTGCTGATCGCCTTTGCCGGGGCGTTCCTCGTCTCGCTTGTTCCCTTCCGCCATCTGCGCTGGCCGAAAACCGCTGAAGCCAATCGCATGCTGGAAGAGCGCAACGGCCTGCCGCACCAGCCGGTTGCCGTCCAGGAAGACGAGCCGGCCTACGACACACCCTTTTCGCGGGCACTTTGGCGTGAGCACCAGGTGCGCATGGCCGAAAAGATCGCAGCACTCGATGCCGGCATGCCGCGGCCTGATATCGCCGCACATGACCGCTTCGCCCTGCGCGCCATCCCTGCTCTGCTTGTTGTCACCGCTTTTGGCTATTCGCTGTCGCTCAACGGTGGCTCGGTCAGTGACGCATTGCAGTCAGCGCCCGAACAGGTGGCGGTCGATCCGGCGGTGCGCATCGATGCCTGGGTGACGCCGCCCTCCTATACCGGTCGCGCGCCGGTTTACTTGACCGCCGACGGCAGCGAACAGGCGCCGATCGGCGTTCCGCAGTTCTCCGGCCTCACCGTGCGCGTCAGCGGCGGAAAGACGGCCGAAAAGGTCGTGTTCCGCAAGGCGAACGGCGAGGCGCGGGATATCGCCGTGCAGGCTGACGCAAAGCCGCAGCAGGCAAGCGCGCCTGCCGGCGAGCAGCCGACGGCCGGCGCGCCTGCCAATAATGCCCTCATCGCGCAGACGCATGTGATGAAGCTTGAGGAAAACGGCGCGCTCGAAGTCAACGGTCGCCGCTGGAGCTTCGACGTGCTGCCTGACAAGGCGCCTGAAATCGCCTTTGACGGCATGCCGAAGGCAAGCGTCAACGGCGCGCTGGAAATCGGCTTCACCGTCAAGGACGATTACGGCGTCCAGGAGGCCCATGCGGAGATCGTTCCTCTGGAAAATGATCCGACGGCGACGCCGCTATATCCGCTGCCGGAGTACCGGCTGGATATTCCCCGTCGCAACGCCCGCGACGCCAAGGGCGTGACCAGCCGGAATCTGACCGAACATCCGCTCGCCGGCAAGCCGGTGCGCATTACCCTCGTCGCCAAGGATGCCGCCGGGCAGACCGGCCGCAGCCCGCCCTACGAGATGACGCTGCCGTCGCGACCCTTCAACGAGCCGCTTGCCGCAGCTGTCGCCGAGGAACGGCAGGTTTTCGCGCTCGATACCCGTAAGATGCCGCAGGCGATCGCGCTGAACGAGGCGCTGACCATCCGTCCCGAGGAGACCATCCCCAAGCTTACCAACTACTTGCTGCTGGAATCGGCCTTGGCCCGCATGAAGCTGGCAAGAGGCGAGGAGGCGCTGAAGGATACTGCCCAGTATCTCTGGGAAATCGCGCTCGGCATGGAGGACGGCGATCTTTCGCTTGCCGAACGCAAGCTGCGTGAAGCCCAGCAGAAGCTTGCAGACGCATTGGACCGCAACGCGCCCGACGAAGAGATCAAGAAGCTGATGGATGAGCTGCGCAAGGCGATGCAGGACTATCTGACGGAGCTTGCCGAACGCATGCAGAATGCCCCGACGATGCAGCCGAACCAGAACGCGCAGAACATCCTGCGCCAGCAGGATCTGGAACGGATGATGGACCAGATCGAGAATCTCGCCCGCTCCGGCAATCGCGACGCGGCACAGCAGATGCTGTCGGAATTGCAGCGCATGATGAACAACCTGCAGGCCGGCCGGCCGCAGCGGGGCCAGCAGGGTCAGGAAAACAGCGAAGCCCGCAAGCAGATCGACAAGCTCGGCGAGATCCTGCGCGATCAGCAGAAGCTGATGGAAGAAACCTTCCGCCTCGATCAGCAGCTCAAGGACCGTATGCAGCGTGGCGAATCCGATATGGGCGAAAACGATCCGCTGCTCGACGATATGATGCCGGGAGAGAATGGCGAACCGCAGGACCAGCAGCAAGGGCAGCAAGACCAGAGCCAGCAAGGTCAGGGCCAGAAACCTTCCGACCAGATGACCGCCGAGCAGCTCAGAGAAGCGCTGAAGCAGTTGCGCGCCCAGCAGGATGCCCTCGGCAAGCAGCTCGGGGAATTGCAGAAGAAACTCGGCGAAATGGGCATGAAGCCCGGCCCGGGCTTCGGCCAGGCCCAACGCGAGATGGACGGCGCCGGCCGCGAGCTCGGCCAGGGCCGCGGCGACACGGCCGTCGAGAACCAGGGCCGTGCGCTGGAAGCCCTTCGCCAGGGCGCTCGCGACATGATGAACCAGATGATGCAGGCGCAGCGGGGCCAGCAGGGACAAGGCCCGAACGGCCAGGTCGGCCAGGGCGATCAGAACGGCCGGGATCCGTTGGGGCGACCGCGCATGACCAACGGCTATATCGACAACGATGGCGTGAAGGTGCCTGACGAAATCGACGTTCAGCGCGCACGCGAAATTCTCGATGCGATCCGCGAGAAGCTCGGCAACAATCCGCCACAGGAAATGGAACGGCGGTATCTCGAACGGCTTCTGGACATCCAGTAAGCCTTATACCGCCGTCAAAGATAGGCGTGCGCTTTAAGCGACAAGTGCCCGGGCGACAGCCTTGCGGATATCGGGAAGCGCAAATGGCTTTGCGACGACGTCGATGATTTTTTCTGCGAGATCGTCGGCGCGCTCGCGCTGCTCGGCATAGCCGGTCATCAGCAGGATCTTCAAAGCGGGGAAGGCGTCCTTCGCCTGATGGGCGAGTTCGATGCCGTCCATCACGGGCATGCGGATGTCCGACAGCAGCAGGTCGTAGACCCCGTCCTTCAGCTTCTCCAGCCCCTCGGCGCCGTCAGCCGCTTCATCGGTCTCGTGACCGTCAAGCCGCAAGGCCCGGGCTACGAAAGACCGCAGGGAATCCTCGTCTTCCGTAATCAGAATTCTTGCCATATGTGCATTGCTCCGTCTTCAGCCCCGCGACGGAAATCACCAGACTTTCCTTTTCGATCGGTAAAGATGGCGAAGCGATAGGCGAGATGGTTAACAACCCGTCTTCACGCGGCAATGAAGCGACGCCGGCATTCCCTCAGGCGTCGCCGGTCACTACGCCCACGAAAGGCAGTTCGCGAAACGCATAGGCAACGTCCATGCCGTAGCCGACGACGAAGTAATCGGGACATTCGAAGCCGACATAATCGGCCTCCAGCTTTTCCTTGCGCTTGACCCGCTTGTCGAGCAGCACGGCGATCGTCACGTTGCGCGCGCCACGTTCGAAGAGCAGTTCCTTGGCAAAGAGCAGCGTCCGGCCGGACTCGAGAATATCGTCAATCAGGAGGACGTCTCGGCCATGCACGTCGCTGTCGATATCCTTGACGATGCGCACGCCCTGCGAAACGGTGCCGGTGCCGTAACTCGACAGCGTGATGAACTCGACCTCGGGGGCAAGTCCGGTGTCGTGCAGGGCGCGGATCAGGTCGGCGGCGAAGATGAAGGAGCCCTTGAGCACGGCAATGACGAGCAGGTCCTTTGTCGGACCGTTGGCGATCTCCCGCGCCATCGCATGATTGCGCTCCGCGATCTGCTCGGCGGTGAAGAGCGGCTCGATATTTTTTCCGCGCACGACAGGCATAAGGGCTTGCTCCATGAAAAGAAGGGTAAGCCGTTAGCACATATGCGCGCCTGAAACAGCCTCGCCGCTCATGAAATCAACGGGATTGGTGCGTCCTGTGGCGGAAAGCCATCACGAAACCCGTTATTTCTACGGCAGGAAAGAAAGCCGGACCTCCGGCAATTTTCCGCCGGCGTGCTGGACGCGGGCTGAAAAGCCACGGCTTTGGCCGTCGTAGATGACGTCGGCGGGCGGATCGATGACGACGCTTGCCGTCAGTCGTTCGTCGGTCACCAGATCGGCGCGGATCGGATGCACCGTCTGCGTTGTGCCGCTTTCGTTTTCGATGATGCCGTTGACGACGAGCACACGCATGCCGTTCGCATCACGCGGCGTCACGGTGACATGGGTGAAATGCAGCGGCGCTCCGGAGGAGGCGCCCGCGGCGGAAAGGCCGGAAAAGCCGCCTGCGAGCCCGAAAACGAGCACGGCGAGCGCCAGTACCAGCACCGCGAAACTGCGCGGCGACGCTCGCTGCAGCCAGGATTCCGCCCTTCGCAGAGCGGAAGCAGCCATCGCCGACAGGAGCGGCGGCCGTGCGACGCGCGCTGCCGCCATGCGCCCGCCGTTGTCGTTATGGATCTTGGTGCTGAAGTCCTTCGGCCGGGTTTTGCCGACCGTCACGAATTCGGCGTCGGAGACATCAGCAGGACGTGTCGAACGATACTGGCGGCGTACGGGTTCGGGCGGCAGGAAATCATAGGCCTGGCCCGGCGTACGGCGGCTGAAGGAGGATGCTTCCATGGTGGCTGCCTCGCAGATGTCCACATGGTTTCGCTGCCGCAAGAAATCTTGGCATTGAAACGAATCCTCCTCAGTCGTAAATTTTAATGGTTAATGCTTCGCAAAGATTGCCATTAAACGGGCGTCTTTTCGGCAAACTTTACCGGCTGTTAACGGTGTTGGTTAACAAGTCACGCGGTGAAACCAAGAACAGACTGAGCTGCCCGTTGATCCACTTCGAGAATGTCGGTTTGCGCTATGGCATGGGCCCGGAAATCCTCCGGGACATGACCTTCGACATTCCGAAGAAATCCTTTCAGTTCCTGACGGGCCCATCCGGCGCCGGCAAGACCTCGCTGTTGCGGCTGCTCTTCATGTCGCTGCAGCCGACACGTGGTCTGATCCGCATGTTCGGGCGCGACATTTCCGAAATTCCCCGACCCGAACTGCCGCTGCTGCGCCGGCGCGTCGGCATTGTCTTCCAGGATTTTCGCCTGCTCGACCATCTCACGACCTATGAGAATGTCGCTTTGCCCTTACGCGTGCGCGGCAAGGAGGAAAGCTCCTACAAAACCGACGTTTTGGAACTCTTGAAATGGGTCGGGCTCGGCGAACGCATCAACGTGCTGCCGCCGGTCCTCTCCGGTGGGGAAAAGCAGCGCGCCGCCATTGCACGGGCGCTGATGGACCGGCCGGAAGTCCTACTGGCCGACGAGCCCACGGGCAATGTCGACCCGCCGATGGCAAGGCGCCTGCTCAATCTTTTCCTCGAACTCAACCGGCTTGGTACGGCGGTTGTCATCGCCACCCATGATCTGGCGCTGATGGAACAGGTAGAAGCCCGCCGTATGATCCTCTCGGAGGGGCATCTCGATATCTATGACTGAACCCCCGTCCAGGAACCGAGAGAAGGCGCCGGCTCAGCCTGCCGTTCAGCAGAAGCGGCCGGAAATGCGCGTGCGCCCGACCGCGCCGATCCTGCCGCCCTCCAATATCCAGGGCAACGCCCTGATGGTGGTTATATCGATCATGGCCTTTCTTGCCTGCCTGACGCTCGGCGGCGTCAGCATGGTGCGTTCGACGGCGGCAAGCTGGGAGAGCCAGATCTCCCGCGAGATAACCATCCAGATCAAGCCGGACGACAATCTCGATATGGAAAAAGCGCTGACTCAGGCACGCGACCTGGCGCTGACGTTCGTCGGCACCAAAAGCGGCCAGATTGTCGACGAGGCAGCCACCGCCCGGCTGCTCGAACCCTGGCTCGGCCCCGGCCTCGATCTCAAGGATCTGCCTGTTCCCCGTCTCGTCGTCATCACCATCGACGAAAACAATCCGCCGGATTTCGATGCAATGCGAGGGCTCCTCAAGGACAGCATTCCGCAGGCGAGCCTCGACGATCACCGCACCTGGGTTGACCGGCTGGTCTCCATGGCGCACACGACGGTGCTGATCGGCACCGGCGTCCTGCTTCTGGTCTTCTCGGCAATGGTGCTGACCGTCGTCTTCGCCACGCGCGGCGCGCTGTCGGGCAACCGGCACATCGTCGAAGTGCTGCATTTCGTCGGCGCCGAAAGCTCCTTCGTCGCCACCGAATTTCAGAAACATTTCCTGAAGATCAGCCTTAAGGGTTCGGCGATCGGCAGCGCACTTGCCGCTCTTTTTTTCGCTAGCGCCGGCTTCTGGCAAAGCCGTACGCTGGCGACGCCGGAGACGGATCAGGCAACGGCGCTGTTCGGCACCTTTTCCGTTGGTGTACTCGGTTATGCCGGCATCTTCGCGACGATGATCGTCATCGCACTCTTGACGACCGTCACGGCGCGGCTGACCGTCATGCGGACGATCTATGAAATCGATACATTGCGTTCGGACCCGACACGCACCGACGGCATAGCGAGTTGATCGTGACCATACCGTTTTATCGTGAAAGCGTCTGTTCCGCGCCGCAATCAGCGTATAATCACGATTCATGACCATGGGCGATACGACACGCAATCCGATTCGGCAGGACCCGGAGCTTGATCGTCCGGCGGGCCTGCCGCCGCGGCGCGGTCCGATCCGCCGCCTGCTGCGCTGGGGCGGCTTTGGTTGCATCCTGGCAATCGCCCTGGTGTTCGGCGGCTTTCTGCGGTTTGCCGATTCCGTGACAACGCTCAAGCCTCCGGCCGAGCCCAAGGCAGACGCGATCGTCGTGCTGACAGGCGGCTACCAGCGCATCGACCAGGCCGTGGAACTGCTGCAGAAGGGGGCGGGCAAACGACTGCTGATCTCGGGCGTCCATCCGACGACGACGCCGGCGCAGATTCGCAAGATGACGCAAGGCTCGGCCGATCTTTTCTCCTGCTGCGTCGATATCGGCCACGATGCGATAGACACGATCGGCAACGCCGAGGAAACCTCCAATTGGATCCACGCCAGGGGATACAGAAGCGTTCTCGTTGTCACGAACAATTATCACATGCCGCGCAGCCTCGCAGAACTCTCCTATGTCGATCCGGACATCGAGTTTATCCCCTATCCGGTGGTCAATTCGGATTTGAAGACCCGCAACTGGTTTACCGACCCGAACGCGATGCGGGTCATGCTCGCCGAATATGCAAAGGTGCTGTTAACGGGCGCTCGCAATATCACCGGCTTCGGCCGTCACACCGGACTGCGCTCGGCAAGTGTATCCGCCGCAGACTGAGCTTTTGCATCGGGGCGGCATCAAACGCTTTTTATCACGGGCAATATCGTGTAGGCCGGTCGCATGAGCATGCCTCGGGATAATTTCATGATCGCCCTGCGTTCCGTCCTCTTCAACACGATCTTCTACGCCAATCTCATCGTCCGGATGATCGTGCTCTCGCCCTATTATTTCGTGGTGCCGCGGCTGACCGCCTATGAGATCCCAAAGAATTGGGCGCGCTCCAACCACTGGCTGATGCGCATGATCGTCGGCACGACCTTCGAGATCGAGGGGCTGGAGAACCTACCTGAGGGCAGTTTTATCCTGGCGCCGAAGCACCAGTCCTTCTGGGACACCTATGCGCTGCTGCCTAATCTCAAGGATCCGGTCTACATCCTGAAGCGTGAGCTGATGTGGATTCCGCTCTTTGGCTGGTATGCGAAGAAGCAGCGCATGATCCCGGTTGACCGCGGCGCCCGCGGCAAGGTGATGGTGGAAGTGCTGAAACGCACCAGGGAGGAGCTTTCGACCGGTCGCCAGCTGATCATCTATCCTGAGGGCACCCGCCGCCCGCCGGGTGCCGAGCCGGTCTATAAATACGGCATCGCCCGCATGTACCGCGATCTTGGCATTCCCGTCGTGCCGGTTGCGATGCATCCAGGCCTCTTCTGGCCGCGGCGGAGCGTCCGCCGTTATCCCGGTCATTTCAAGGTCAGGATCCTGCCGCCGATCATGCCGGGAATGGATCCCGATGCTTTCTTCGCTCATCTGATCGAGGTCACGGAACGGGCAAGCGACGAGCTCCTCATCGACACCGTCGACCGTAATCCGCATCTGCCGTTGCCGCCGACAGCGGTCGCTCGGCTGACCGAGCTGCGCAAAGTGAGGGCGGCGACGGCCTGATCAGCCGGCTCGCAGCCGCTCCACCTCGTTGCCGACCTGCTCCAGCCACGGGTCGCGAATGCCCATCTGTCTCAGGTGCGCAAGCGTGTTGAAGACGTAGGCGTCGTTCGGGCCTGACTGCCCCCTGGCCTCGTTCACCACCCGCGCGGCCGCATGCGCATCGAGCGTACCGGCATATTGCTCGTGGTCGCGATCAGCGATGTAGGTAACCGCTTCCGTTCGGCGACCGCCGGCAAACTGCAGCCGAACCCGGCGCTCCAGATAGACATTGGTGACGAGTTCGCGGGCGCGGAGATAATCGATCACCTCGTCCCATTTGTGCGGCGAAACACGAAACGCCATGCCACGGCATGCTCCACCCCTGTCGAGGCCGAGAACCAGGCCGGGATTGTCCGGCGTGCCGCGATGGACGAAGGATCGGACGCACAGCGAACGCCGGTAACCATGCACCAGAGCTTCTGCCCGCTCCAGGAACTCGAAGCCCGGATTCCACATCAGCGAGCCGTAGCCAAACACCCAAAATTCGTCCATATCGCACGCCAGACCGGAATCACATTGCGATTCACCATTGGAGAACATCATGGCAGCGTCAAGCCGATCCGGCAGCAGCCAAACCGGCAACAGCAAGAAATTCTTGTTGTTGGGCGGAGGCATCCTCCTTGTGATCGCGCTTTATACCGGCGGCTGGTTCTATGCCGCATCGGCCTTGAAAACGACGGTGCTGAAAGCAATCGCGCCGCGCGATCAGGCCGGCGTCACCGGCGAATGCTCCGATATCGAATTCCGCGGCTATCCTTTCCGCATCGGTCTGTTCTGCTCAAAGGTGGATGTCGACGACAATGTCGACGGCGTCTCCGCCACCTTCGGCGCATTGCGCTCCGCCGCGCAGGTCTATGCGCCGAGCCATATCGTCTGGGAGCTCGATTCACCGGCCGAAATCCGCACCACAAACGGCCTTTCGGTCTCGGCTCAGTGGACGAATCTGCAGGCGAGCCTGACGACCAGGCTGCAAGGCATCGATCGCAGCTCGACCGTCATCGAGGGCCTAAAGGCGACGGCGGTCTCCTCCTATACCGGCCAGACCATCAGCTTCGACGCGGCTCGCACCGAAATTCACCTGCGCCAGAACGGCGCCGATCTCGACGGCGCGATCTCCTTGCAGGATGCGAACACCGCGATCAAGGACTGGCCGCAGCTCTTCCCGAAACTCTCTGCCAGCATCGATCTCACGATTGCCGGCAAGGCCGGCCTGATCGACGGCAGCGACCCGAACGGCCTCAATGGTTCTGCCGGCGAACTGCGTCGCATCGTTGCCGACATCGGCGACGGCAAGGTGATGACGCTCACCGGTCCGTTTTCCTTCGACGAGCAAGGCTTTCTCTCCGGGAAGTTCAAGCTGGAAATTGAACGGCTCGGCCCCTGGGGCGACAGCCTGAAACAGGCTTTCCCGGATCTTGCTCCGACCGTCAACACGGCGACGAAGATGCTGAAGGCGCTGGCCGGCGGTAGAGACAAGGTCTCAGTCGATCTCGTCGTCGATCGCGGCAATGCCACCGTCAGCGGCTTCATTCCGCTCGGTCAGATCCCACCGATCTAAGGCTTTTCGGCTAGAGTGCTGGAAAGGCCGCAATCAATCCGCTTGATGAAAAAAACCTCAGGCACCGATTGCAGGCCAGGCAGTTCGATCGCACCGGTTTCTGTAAATCCGTTACGGCGATGCCAGTCCTGCGGCCGGCTCTCATCGCATTCGCTCGACGTCATCAGCAGCCGAGCGCCCTCGCCGCGCATGGCTCTTTCCCAGGCGAGAAACAGCGCTGTGCCGACGCCCGACCGGCGATGGCCGGGCAGAACGCGGATCATCTCCATATAGGGAACCCTGCCCCAGAAGCGGGAGAAGCGCAGGAAGCCGACGATCTCGCCGGCCTCCCTGGCAACGAGATATTCGCCAAGCGCGACGCATCGCGATACCCACACCTTGCCTGCAGTGGCATCCTCGCGAGCCAGCCAGTCGATATCCGCCTGACTTGCGCTCGCCACCTCCACCATCGCGAGAGTCTACTTCTTATCCAGCGCGTGGGGGCGGCCGAAATCGGGGGCGTCGACATCCTGGCCGGCCTGGATGATCGAGCGGCGAATGGCGCGCGTGCGGGTGAAGAGTTCGAAAATCTTGTCGCCTTCACCCCAGCGGATCGCGCGCTGCAGATAGGCGAGATCTTCTGAGAAGCGCGCCAGCATTTCGAGGATCGCATCGCGATTGTGCAGGCAGACGTCGCGCCACATCGTCGGGTCGGAAGCGGCAAGACGGGTGAAATCGCGAAAGCCGGAGGCCGAATATTTGATGACCTCGGACTCCGTCACCGTCTCCAGATCGTCGGCGGTGCCGACGATGTTGTAGGCGATGATATGCGGCAGGTGCGAAACGATCGCGAGCACCTTGTCGTGATGCTCCGCATCCATCTCGTCGACCTTCGATCCAAGCGCTTCCCAGAAGCCGCGCAGCCGCTTCAGCGCCGTCTCGTCGGTGCCGGCAACCGGCGTGAAGATGCACCAGCGGCCTTCGAAGAGGCCGGGGAAACCGGCATCCGGGCCGGATTTTTCCGTGCCGGCCAGCGGATGGCCGGGGATGAAATGCACATTGTCGGGCATCTGCGGCTGCATCTGCGCGATGACGGACGCTTTGGTGGAACCGACATCGGTGACGATAGCGCCGGGCTTGAGATTGCCGGCGATTTCCTTCGCCACGCTTTCCGAAGCGCCGACCGGAACCGAAACGATGATGAGGTCGGCATCTCGAACAGCATCGGCCGAAGAGGTCGTATAGCGGTCGCCGAGACCGAGCTCTTCGGCGCGCTTCAACGTCTCGGCGCTGCGTGTCGCAACGACGATCTCCTTGGTAAGCCCGAGCCGCCTGATGTCGTGGGCGAGCGAAGAGCCGATCAGGCCGATGCCGATCAGCGCGATGCGATCGAACAGCACGCTCATGCCTGCCGTCCCATGAACTCACGCAGCGTGGCAATGACGCCGCGATTGGCCTCTTCCGGACCGATGCTCATGCGCAGCGCATTGAAAAGGCCGTAGCTGCGCACGGCACGCAGGATGTAGCCCCGGCTCGTCAGGAGCTCGTCGGCATCGGCCGCGCGCTTGCCGTCGATGTCAGGGAAATGGATGAGGACGAAATTGGCGACGGACGGCGTCACTTTCAGCCCGATCGCTTCGAGAGCTTCCGTGAGCGTCTCCACCCACATCTGGTTGAAAGAGACGGCCTGCTGGACGAAGGCCTGGTCGCGGATGGCCGCGGCACCGGCGGCGATCGCGGCCGCATTCAGGTTGAACGGAGCGCGTACGCGGTTCACGGCGTCGACGATCTCCACTGGCGCATACATCCAGCCCACGCGCAGAGCCGCAAGACCGTAGGCTTTCGAAAAGGTGCGGGTCATCACTACGTTGGAACTGGACGATACGACCTCGATGCCGGCTTCATAATCGTTGCGGCGTACATATTCGGCATAGGCCGCATCGAGCACGAGGACGACATGCTTAGGCAGACCGGCCTGCAGGCGGCGAATCTCGCTGACGGGAACGTATGTACCGGTGGGATTGCCGGGATTGGCGATGAAGACGATCTTCGTCCTTTCCGTCACCGCCGCCAGGATCGCGTCGACGTCGACGGTATAGTCCTTCTCCTTGACGATGACGGGCATCGCGCCCGTGCCCATGATCTGGATCTTGTAGACAAGGAAGCCGTGCTCGGTGATGATGCCTTCGTCACCGGCGCCAAGATAGACATGGCACAACAGGCCGAGCAGCTCGTCGGAACCATTGCCGCAGAGGATGTTTGCCGGATTGAGGCCATGTACAGCGGCGATCGCCTCGCGCAGTTCGACCGCCTGCCCGTCGGGATAGCGTCCCAGATTGTCGGCAGCTGCCTTGACGGCCTCTATCGCCTTCGGGCTGGCGCCGAGCGGCGTCTCGTTGGAGGAGAGCTTGTAAACGCGGGCGACACCCGGCGCATGTTCCTTGCCCGGCACATAGGATGCGATATCGAGAATACCGGGACGCGGAACGGGCTTGCTCATCTCAACGCTCATGGGTCGACCTTGGATTTTCCGGAAAATGACCAAGTGGCATTAAAGCGGAATGTGATTGTTGTCGAGAGGCATGGGCGTGACACAAGCAACCGGAGAATGTCCCATGTTCTTCAGCTGTTGCGTGTGGTCGGTACGCCGTGCGGCGCGAGAACGGGCACGAAGACACGGCGGGAGGCGCGGGCGGCGACCGGCAACCCCTGATAGAGCCGCTTCTGCGCCTCGACGATGATGACACCCGAAAAGGCTGGCCATAAAGTGCGGCCGATCCGCTCGAAAGCGCGGCGAAGGCGCAGGATGGTTCTGAGTTTCGAGGGCGGAAAGAACAACGCTTCGGCGGTCGCACCCGGCGTGAAATTCGTCTCGCGCAGCAGATGCGTCAGCTGACCGCGGGAATAGGGCCGGCCCGAGCCGAAGGGCGTGTGTTCCATGCGGGCCCAGACCCCGCGCCGGTTCGGCACCACGATAACAAGCCGCCCACCCGGTGCCAGCACCCGCCAAAGCTCTTTCAGCGTCTCGCGCGGGCTTTCCGCGAACTCGAGCGAATGCACCATCAGCACCCGGTCGATTGAGGAATCCGGCAGCGGTAGTTCCTCATCGAAAATCAGCGTCGTCGACGACAGCGAGCCCATCGGCCAGTTCACCGCCCCCTGTCCGGCCGGCATAAAGGCGAAGGTGCGTTCGGTATCGGCCTGGAAGCGATCGAGGAACGGCACGGCATAACCGAGCCCGACGAGACGCTCCTGTGGCAGGCGCACCCAGAGCGACGAGAGCGCCATGGCGATCGACTGCTCGGCAAGACGCCCGAGGTCGGAGTGGTAGAACTGACGTAGGTCGACGATATCTGCGTGCATCGCGATAAATGTTATCAGCGGGCGGTTGGACTTCAAGGCCGGAGTCTCTACATTCCCGCGAGAGTCGTGGGACAAGGGATTGTTTGAGATGAAACCTTTGGAATTAGACGTTTTTCTCTGCCGCACCGACAATTTCGGCGTGCTCGTGCACGATCCGGAGACAGGATTTACCGCGTCGATCGATGCGCCGGAGGAGGCGCCGATCCTGGAAGCGGCAACACGGCGCGGCTGGAAGATCACCCACATCTTCACCACGCATCACCACACCGATCATGTCGCCGCAAACCTGACGCTGAAGGAGCAGTTCGGCTGCGAGATCATCGGCCCGATCAACGAGGCCATCGCCATTCCCGGTCTCGACCGAACGATGGCCGATGGCGACAGCTTTCTTTTCGGCGATCACACGGTCAAGGTCATTGAGACCCCCGGTCACACCGCCGGTCACATCTGCTATCACTTCGTCGACGACAAGCTGCTCTTTGCCGCCGACACCCTGTTTGCCCTCGGCTGCGGCCGCCTTTTCGAACGCCCCGCCGCCGACATGTGGCATTCCCTGCAGAAGCTCGCGGTGCTGCCGGACGAGACCGCTGTCTATTTCGGCCACGAATATACATTGTCCAACGCCCGCTTCGCACTGACGGTCGATCCCGACAATGAGCGCCTGAAAAGCCGCGCTGCCGAGATCGAAGCTCGGCGCGCCGAAGGCAAATTCACCATCCCCACGACGCTCGGGCTGGAAAAGGAAACCAACCCGTTTCTGCGCGCCGCCGATCCCGCGATCCGCCGCAATCTGATCATGGAAGGCAAGACGAATGAGGAGGTCTTTGCCGAGATCCGCAAGCGCAAGGACAATTTCTGATGTCGCCTGAGAAGATCATTCGCGAGCTCGGCATGCAGCCGCATCCCGAAGGCGGCTGGTACGTGCAGACGTTCCGCGACACGGCGGGTGGAGAGCGCGGCCATTCGACGGCGATCTATTATCTGCTGACAAAAGGACAGCGTTCGCACTGGCATCGCGTCCATGACGCGGTCGAGGTCTGGCATTATCACGCGGGTGCGCCGCTGGCGCTGCACCGCTCGCAGGACGGGATGACAAGCGAAACCCTGACGCTCGGAACAGACCTTGCCGCCGGCGAGCGGCCGCAGGCAATCATCCCCGCCAATTGGTGGCAATCGGCCGAACCGCTCGGCGACTTCACCCTGGTCGGCTGCACTGTCTCGCCCGGCTTCGAATTTTCGAGTTTTGAGATGGCGCCGGCGGATTGGAAGCCGGGCGACTGAGGGCTACTCCGCTGCCGCAGATTGCGCCGGAATTTTGCGGCGGAACATTTCCTGGGCGGCGAGCACCGCTCCACCGGTGACGAGCAGGCAGGCGAGAGCAATGCGCCAGCTCGGCTCGGCAAATCCGAACAACGTCAGGATGAGCGTCGAAAGCAGCGGCGCGGCATAACTTGCCGCGCCGAGAATCTGGATATCGCCATTCTTGACGCCGTAATCCCAGGCATAGAAAGCCGCCCCGACCGGGAAGAGGCCGAGCCCGACGACGGCGGCCCATTCGAGGCTGGTTTCCGGCCAGACGGTCGCCTCCAGGCAGAGATGGCTGAAGAAGGACAGGATGGAGGTTGCAAGGCAGAAACCGGTGACGACATCTGTGGAGACGGCGTCGAAACGCCTGGTCAGCAGCGAATAGCCCGACCATGTGAAGGCGCAGAGGAAGGCAGCCCCATAACCGATCGCGTAGGCGCCGTCGAAATCGATGCCGTTGCGGCCGACGATCAGGAAGGTGCCGCAAAGTCCGGCAAGCGCGCCCGCCACGTGATACCAGCGCAACCGTTCGCCCGGCAGCAGCGCTGAGCCGACCACGATCAAGAGCGGCCAGAGATAGGCGATCAGTCCCGCCTCCACCGCCGGCGCGTTCCTGAGCGCGGTAAAATAGAGGAAATGATAGCCGAACAAGCCTGCAATACCGGTTATCCAGACCTTTGGCGGCTGCTTCAGCAACGCCAGCCGCGCCGGATTGAGGACAAGCATGACGAGGCCGGGAATGCTGCCGATCGCAAAGCAGACGGCCGAAAGCTGGAAGGGCGGCATCTCTCCGGAGCCGGCCGTCAGCAGTGCCAGGAACGACCACATCAGAATAGCCGTAAAACCGACCACCGTCGCACGAAGCTTCACCTGTCCCCCTTCACGGAGGCGAAAGCTCCGTCAGCTGACACTGCCATATTTGACGGCAGTGATCGTCACCATTCCATATTCCGTGGGAATCCGCACATAGACCGGAGCATATACATTGGCCGCCTCCGACTTGGCAAACCAGATCTCCATGCGGTCGCTCTTGCTGAGATAGTCGATGTCCTTGCGGCCTTTTTTGTAGCCGGAGCGCGGCACGAAGCGCACGCTGCAGACGACCGCCTTGCCCTTGAAGCCGTCGGTCGAAAAATCCTCGTCGCCTTTCGGCGAAAGCACGAGGTCCATGCGCGTCTCGCCGTCGAAGATCGGCAGCGTCTGCGCGCAGACCTTGGTATCCCCGGTGAAAACAAGGCCGGAGATCGGATCGAGCACCGAACGCATGTCGCCCGGCGTGACGTCGATCCAGTTCTTCGGCCGTTTCGGCGGCGGCGTCGTCGTTGCCGAGATGATGTTGCCGTTGCGGTAGCTGACCTCGTAGACGCGGGCCTTCTTGCCGCTCTTGTAATAGAGCGAATATTTCAGCGCCTGCAGCCGATCATTACGGACAACGCCGGTGACGCTGGTCTTTGCCGAGATCGTCTTGACGAGATCGGCAAGCCCGGCTGATTTGATATCGCCGGCAATCTTGTAAGAGTGATCGTCCTCGATCTGCGTCAGAAACGCCGCACGCGCGATCGGCAGGCCGGCAAGCGTCACCCGATAGACGGTCTGATGCTGGATTTCGGCCGCCGATGCCGGTATGGCAAGGAGTGCGGCGATGGCCGAAATGAAAATGCGTCTGCCCGAATGAGCCATGAGTGAAGCCTTGTCTTACCGCGCGCCGGCAGCCCTGCCGAACGCTCTATACTCCTGCCGTAAAGAGAAGAAAACAGCAGCTTTTTGACAGAATTGCGGGAAAGGCCAAGGTTTGGCTTGACGCGCGCAGCCTCTCTGACTATAGAACCGCAACTTTCCAATCATGCCTGTTGGATTGCGAGCCCGGTTTTGCCGGGGATAGCAATTCGATGGCCCGAGAAAAACAAGAATAGGTGTTCAATGTCCCGCGTGTGCGAATTGACCGGCAAGGCCGTCCTGACTGGTAACAATGTCAGCCATGCCAACAACAAGACCAAGCGCCGGTTCCTGCCGAACCTGTGCCAGGTAACGCTGATCTCCGACGCTCTCAACCAGCGTTACCGTCTTCGCGTTTCGGCTGCGGCTCTTCGCTCCGTCGAACATCGTGGCGGCCTCGATGCCTTCCTGATCAAGGCAAGCGAAAACGAACTGTCGATGCGCGCGCGCCTGCTGCGCCGTCAGATCGTCAAGAAGACCGCCGAAGCCGCTGCTGCGTAAGCTTCTGCTCTTCTTTCATACGGTTTCAAAAGGCTTGCACGGATAACCCCGGTCAGGCCTTTTGCTTTGCCTGAACACTCCAACTGGTGGCATCACCCAGGATAAAAAATGCTGAAGACGCGCTATACGCTTGCCTATGTCGCCTTGATGACGCTTGTCGTCGTCGCCTCCAACTTCCTCGTACAGTTTCCGCTGAACGCCGAAGTCGCGGGCATCAACTTGGCCGACATCCTGACCTGGGGCGCCTTCTCCTATCCGGTCGCCTTCCTGATTACCGATCTGACCAACCGCCAGTTCGGCCCGCAGACAGCCCGCAAGGTCGTTTTTGCCGGCTTCGTCGTCGGCGTGACGCTGTCGTTCTTCACGTCAGTGCCGCGCATCGCCATCGCCTCCGGTTCGGCCTATCTCGCCGGCCAGCTGCTCGATATCGCCGTCTTCAACCGCCTTCGCCGCCAGGCCTGGTGGCGCGCGCCGCTTTTGGGCTCGCTGATCGGCTCGGCGCTCGACACGGTGATGTTCTTCTCGTTGTCCTTTGCCGCGTTTTTCGTCTTCCTCGGCCCGAACGAGCCCTTTGCGCTCGAAGCAGCTCCTGTCCTCGGCGTCTTTGCCATAGAGGCGCCGCGCTGGATTTCCTGGGCGATCGGCGATTTCGTCGTCAAGATGATCGTCGGCCTCGTGATGCTCCTGCCTTATGGCGCGCTGATGAACGTGCTGCGGCCGATGCAGCCCGCACGCGTCAGCTAAAGGTTTTCAACGGCGCTGCCGGACCGCGCCGTCGGCGATTGCGGGATGCAGCAGAACCTCTGCAGCCAGATCATCGATCTCTCGTGACGAATCAAGCCGCAGGACTGGGGCCGTCTGCGTTTCCAGCCATTGCTCATGCGCTGCAAGACTGCGGCGTTCCGGACCGGCCGTGTTGTAACTTGCCGCCCATTCCATGAATTCCCCGCTTTTGATTTCCATGTCACCGCCAGGCCCCATCCTGTCTCCGTAGCGAGCAATCTCCCGCGCGCGGATCCGCGCCATCCGCAGCTCCGGCTCGATCCTGAGAAACACGATCAGTTCATAGAACGGCTCGATCTGCCTCGCCCATTTCAGCGCCGATCCGGAGAGGACCCAGCCGTCATGCCGTGCCGCTTCTGCAAGCAGCAGCCGAATGCGTTCGTCGGCGTCACGCGGCGTCGTGAATGGCGGGTCGGTCGGCAGCCAGAAGAAATCGTCAGTATCGAGATGGGCGATATCGAGCCGTTCGGCAAGCGTATGACCGAGCGAAGTCGTGCCGGAACCGGATGCACCCATGATATGAATATGCACCATGATTGTCCCTCCGAAAGCTGCTCTCGACGCGACAATGGCATAGCCGGGACATGTGACGTCAATCTGACGCCGCGCTGAGGATGCGGCTATCGGAGAGCCGGAATTCCAGCATCAGATTGCGCTGCAGGATCGAATGGTTGTCGTCCGACACCATGATGATATGGGTCGTGCCGTCGGCGGCCTGAAACACGTCAAGCCCTTCCATATTGTCGATCTGCGAGTTGAAATTGCCTTCGAGCAGCAATTCGCCATCAACGACGGCCTGCGGCCGGATATCGGCGCCTTTGATGCGCCGAAGCCGCATGCCGATGCCTTCGGCCATGTTGAAGCGCCGCTCCAGGAGCAGCAGGTCGCCGTCCGGCAGGAAAGCACCGTCGGTGACGTCGAAGCTGCCATCGCGTTTGATCGAGAACAGCCCTTTCAGCGGGCCGCTGAGAATAGCCGCCATCCGATTGCCCTCGCTGTCGAGACCGCGCTCGGAGACGATGACCACGCCGCTCTTCAACGGACTGGAGGCGGGTGCCACGGCTATGGTTTCGATACCGCGATTGTCGCTCAGCATCTTGCGCGGGATGAGGATCGGCAGGGTAGCGGTCGCGCGCGATGCGGCAAAGCCGGGATCGGGATAAACGTCGACGCGATGATTTTGCTCGAAAGAGACCAATATCCGGTCGCCATCGAGCGCCACGCCCTCGGCATCCATATAGCCCTTGCCCTCGAGGCTGCGGCCGGCGCGGTTCTTCATCGGGGTGATCTCGACCTGAGAAAGGCCTGAAAGCCTGCCCCTCGCATCGCGCTCGATGCTGCCGGTCAGCCACTGGCCGGTATCGAGCACGACGATGAAGTGTTTCTGGTCCTGACGGAAACGGATGGAGGAAAGCGAGCCGAACAACGCTCGGCTGGAAACCATCTCCAGCCCGCCGAGGAATTCCAGCGAGCCGAACGTCGTCTCCGACGATCCGATCCTGTAATCGGTAATTTGCCGGCTAATTATGGGTATTTCGTCGCCGGCCATCGCCGCGGAAGCTCCCCCTACTAGGCAGAGCGAGATCGATGCCGCGCGGCACAGGCGCTTGACCATCATTCGATATGTTTCCTTCCCGCGTCAGCCGGCACGGCGTAACCGGCCGCCGCGAGGCTGGGCGGATTGATCTTCGAAGAGCGAGGCGAGCTGTTCGGTCATCGCGCCTGCAAGCTCGTCCGCA
Organism: Rhizobium sp. BK049; assembly: GCF_014193135.1. Taxonomy (NCBI): domain Bacteria; kingdom Pseudomonadati; phylum Pseudomonadota; class Alphaproteobacteria; order Hyphomicrobiales; family Rhizobiaceae; genus Rhizobium; species Rhizobium sp. BK049. The sequence continues at coordinate 26,668 of NZ_JACHYV010000027.1, read as the reverse complement.
TCGACGATCGTCACGGCGCGGCGATAGTAGCGCGTCACATCGTGACCGATGCCGATTGCCAGCAGTTCGACGGGCGAGCGCGTCTCGATCTGCTCGATGACGGCGCGAAGATGCCGCTCGAGATAATTGCCCGGATTGACGGACAGCGTCGAATCGTCGACCGGCGCGCCGTCCGAGATCATCATCAGAATGCGGCGCTGTTCACGGCGGGCGAGCAGGCGGTTATGCGCCCAGATCAGCGCCTCGCCGTCGATGTTTTCCTTGAGCAGGCCTTCGCGCATCATCAGCCCGAGATTGGCGCGTGCCCGCCGCCACGGCGCGTCGGCCGATTTGTAGACAATGTGGCGAAGGTCGTTGAGACGACCCGGCGTCTGCGGCTTGCCGCCGGCAAGCCAGGTTTCACGCGCCTGCCCGCCCTTCCAGGCTTTCGTGGTGAAGCCGAGAATCTCGACCTTAACGCCGCAGCGCTCCAGCGTGCGGGCGAGAATGTCGGCGCAGGTCGCGGCTACCGTGATCGGCCTGCCGCGCATGGATCCGGAATTGTCGATGAGCAGGGTGACGACCGTATCGCGGAACTGCGTGTCCCGCTCCATCTTGAAGGAGAGCGGCTGCATCGGGTCGATGATGATGCGCTGTAGCCGGGCCGTATCAAGATAGCCCTCCTCCAGATCGAAATCCCAGGAGCGGTTCTGCTGTGCCATCAGGCGGCGCTGCAGCCGGTTGGCGAGGCGCCCGACCGCGCCCTGCAGATGCGCCAGTTGCTTGTCGAGAAAGGCGCGCAGGCGCTCCAGCTCGGCGGCGTCGCAGAGTTCCTCAGCGGTGATGATCTCGTCGAACTCTTCGGTATAGACGTGATAATCGACCTTTTCGTTGAAATCGGCAAACGGCGTGTTCGGGCGGCGGGTCTCGCCAGGCGTTTCCGAATCGTCCTCGCCCTCCTCCATCATGTCGTCGTCGGAGATTTCGGCGCCTTCAGTCTCGCCGTCCTCCATCTGCTCGTCGGAAACCTCGCTGTCCTCGACCGGGGCGGCATCGGTGCCGGCATCCTCGTCGACCTCGTCCTGGTCCTGCTCCTCGCCGCTCGGCTGGTCTTCCTGCTCCGACTGATCGTCATTGTCAGCTTCGCTGTCGTCGTCGCCATACTCCTCGGCCATTTCCATCGCCGACAGCATGTTGCGGACGACCTTGGCGAAGGCCTGCTGGTCGTTTATCGCACCCGACAGGTTACCGAGTTCAGCCCCCGCCTTGTCTTCGATGAAACCGCGCCAGAGATCGAGCACCTTGCCGGCGGAGGCAGGCGGACGCTGGCCGGTCAGCTTCTCGCGCACCATCATGGCGACGGCTTCGCCGATCGGCGCGTCTTCCTGGCGCTCGATGCCGGTGAAATTCGCCTTGGCATATTTCTCTTCCGTCATGGAACGCAGGTTCGCCGCCACGCCCTCCATGCGCAGCGTCCCGATCGATTCGACACGCGCCTGCTCGACCGCATCGAAGATCGCCCGGGCGTCGGAGCCCTGCGGCGCCATCGTCGTGTGCATCTTCTCGTCATGGCAGGCGAGGCGCAATGCCATGGAATCGCCTAGTCCGCGGGTGACCGCCAGCTCATGCGCCGTCGGCCGCTTGGAAAGCTCCGGCAGCCGGATGCGCTCGCCGGTCATACCAGGCCGTTCGTTGGCGAAGGTCACCTCGACATCGCCGTCGCCGGCGATCGAGCGGACGCAGCCGGATATCGCCCGGCGCAACGGCTCGACGTCGACGGGCGCACCGGGCTTTGCTTTCGAATTGTCACCGCGAGCTGCCATGATCGGTGGGCCTCAGGCTCCGAGGACGATGTTGGCAGCACTTTCCTTCAGTTCCACGCCGAAGGCGCGCTGATAGTGCTCGGCGACCAGCGGGCGCTCCAGCTCGTCGCACTTGTTGAGGAAGGTGACGCGGAAGGCAAAGGCGAGATCGCCGAAGATTTCGGCATTCTCGGCCCAGGTGATGACCGTGCGCGGGCTCATGACGGTCGAAAGATCGCCGTTCATGAAGGCGGCGCGCGTCAGATCGGCAACGCGGACCATCTTCGAGACGATCTCACGCCCTTCCCTGTCCTTGCCGAAGCTCTTCACCTTGGCGGCGACGATATTCACTTCGTGATCATGCGGCAGGTAGTTCAGCGTCGTGACGATCGACCAGCGGTCCATCTGCGCTTGGTTGATCTGCTGCGTGCCGTGATAAAGGCCGGTGGTGTCGCCGAGGCCGATCGTATTGGCGGTCGCAAACAGGCGGAAGGCCGGATGCGGCCGGATGACGCGGCTCTGGTCGAGCAGTGTCAGGCGGCCTGACGATTCCAGGACGCGCTGAATGACGAACATCACGTCGGGACGGCCGGCATCATATTCGTCGAAGACGAGCGCGACATTGTGCTGATAGGCCCAAGGCAGGATGCCGTCCTTGAACTCGGTGACCTGCAGCCCGTCCTTGACGACGATCGCGTCTTTGCCGACGAGATCGATACGGCTGACATGGCTGTCGAGGTTGATGCGCACGCAGGGCCAGTTGATGCGCGCCGCCACCTGCTCGATATGCGAGGATTTGCCCGTGCCGTGATAGCCGGAGATCATCACGCGGCGGTTATGCGCGAAGCCTGCGAGAATGGCGAGCGTCGTCTCGCGGTCGAACAGGTAGTCGGGATCGAGATCCGGCACATAGGCGTCACCCTTGCTGTAGGCAGGAACGCGGATGTCGGAATCGATGCCGAAGGTCTCGCGGACCGAAACGGTAGTATCGGGCAGTTCTGAAATATCGAGGTCGATCTTGCTCATCATGTCTCCAAGGCGGGTGAAGTCACCCGGCCAAACTGTCTCAGGCCATGTCGCAACCGTGACGCCGCGATTTTATTCCGCGCCCGTCCAGGTCGGAACGTCGGCGATACTTCTCCGGGACTGAAACGAAACCTCGGCGGGATGATGACCGCGTGCGAGCATTCTTGAAAGAGTCCCGGACAAGAAACGCCGCGTCCGGAAGGTCGGCCGAGGCGATGTCGGGAAAACACGCAGATAGGAGCCGCGTTTGCCTGCGGCCTCAGCCGATTTGGACCATACCCGATTGAAGCCCAAGAGCAAGGACGGGAATTAACAAAAACCGTTCTGCTTCAACAATTGATACGCCTGGATGACGGCGCGGAAACGCTCTTCCGAGCCGCGGTCGCCGCCATTGGCATCCGGATGGTGCTTCTTGACCAGCTCCTTGTAGCGGCTCTTAATCTCCGCCGAGGTCGCGTTGGCGTGGAGACCCATCGTGTCGAAGGCTTTGCTTTCTAGCGATTTCAGCTTGCGCGCCTGGGGAAAGCGCGGCCCGCTGCCCTTGCCGCCTTCCTTGACGAAGCCGAAGGGATCGCGAACGCGCGAGTAGGCGCCGGAGCGCACCTCGGAATGCAGCGGGCTGTCCTTGGCCGACTTATTGACGCCGACGGTCCATGTCGGTCGATGGCCGGTGATCGCCTCTTTCTGGTAGCGCGCGATCTCGCCGTCCGAAAGGCCGGAGAAATAATTATAGCCCTTATTGTATTCCTTGACGTGCTCGAAGCAGAACAAAAAGAACTGGCCTTCCGCATTGCGCCCCACCGGAGCGCGATGCGCACCTTTCTTATCGCAGCCGTCCCATTGACAGGTAGGCGGCGCCTGCTCCGTCTCCTGCTCGCGTTTGCGGCGTGTGCGGATGCGATCGAAGTATTTTGAATCAAGTCTCATGGCGGCGCTAATTATGGGGCTGTCGCGAGGCGACAACAAGAATTGACAAATGGGAATGTTGCTGGCTTGGTGGGAACCCTTTTCGCGAAGCAGCAAGACCGGATGATGACCCTGCGGACCCGCATCGAAGAAAAACTTATCGAAGCCTTCGCGCCCGAACGCTTGAGCGTCATCGACGAAAGCCATCTGCATGCCGGCCACCAGCCTGACATCACGGGCACCGGCGAAACCCACATGCGGGTGAGGATCGTTTCGACTAAATTTGCCGGCCTCTCCCGCCTGGCGCGCCACCGGGCGATCACCGATCTGTTGAAACCGGAGCTCGATGCCGGCCTGCACGCGCTGGCCGTCGAACCGGCGGCACCTGGTGAACCCACCCGCTGGTAGCGGCACAGCAGCCTATATGGGTATAAGGCGCAGGCAATCCAACCGGATCACACCGGTTTTGTGTCGTCTTCCTGCGCGGGGCGGATGCGCAGCTTGGTGATGCGGTTTTTCTCCCGCTTCATCACGACGAAACGTTTGCCGTAGAAGGTGAAGGCCTGACGCTCTTCCGGGATGGTCATCGATTCATGGATGACGAGGCCGGCGATGGTCGTCGCCTCCTCGTCGGGCAGGTTCCAGTCGAGCGCGCGGTTGAGATCGCGGATCGGCACGCTGCCATCGACGACGACAGAGCCGTCCGCTTCCTGACGCACGCCCTGCATCTCGACATCGTGCTCGTCGGAAATGTCGCCCACGATTTCCTCGAGAATATCCTCCAGCGTGACGATGCCCTGCACCTCGCCATATTCGTCGACGACGACGGCGAAATGCTGCTTGCGGCGCAGAAAAGCGTTGAGCTGGTCCTCAAGATTGGTGCTGTCGGGCACGAACCACGGCTTCTGCGCGATCTTCACGACATCGAGATTCTGCGGCTCCATGTTCGGCTCGGCCAGTGCCCGCAGAAGATCCTTGGCGTGGACGACGCCGATGATGTTGTCGATCGTGCCGCGCCACAACGGCATGCGCGTATAGGGACTTTCAAGAATGGCGCGCACCACCGCTTCCGGCGGATCGTCGGCATTGATCGCCCGCATCTTGGTGCGGTGGACCATGATGTCTGATAGCTCCAGCTGGCTGAGGTCGAGCACGCCGCCGAGGCGATCGCGGTCGGCCTTCACCACCGATCCCTCGCGGTGCAGCAGATCGACGGCGCCGCGCAGCTCCTCATGCGCCGTCAGCATCGAAACTTCCCGCGAAAGATTGATGCCGAACAGCGCCAGGATCTGTCGCACAACCGCATTGACGAAGGAGGACACCGGGCCGACGATGGCGACGAACAATCTGGTGGGAAATGCGACGGCGAGCGCGAAGCGTTCCGGCGCCGAGATCGCCCAGCTCTTCGGCAGCACCTCCGCGAAGATGACGAGGATGATGGTCATGGCGAGCGTCGCCAGCGCCACACCCGAACTGCCGAACAGCCCGAGAAAAAGGCTGGTGGCGATCGAGGAAGAGAGGATGTTGGCAAGATTGTTGCCGATCAGCAGCGTACCGATCAGCCGGTCGCGCCGTTCGATCAACTGCCGGACGAGGCCGGCGCGTTCATCGCCGTTGACCTCAAGCGTATGAATGCGGCTGCGCGAAACGGCGGTGAGCGCCGTCTCCGTGCCGGAGAAGAAGGCGGACGTCAGCACGAGCGCCGTGATCGAAAGGATCTCCGGCCAGTATGTCGCAAGAAACGCCAAAGCGCCTTCGATCGTCGTCAAGGATGTTTTTCCCGGAGAAAACTGAGCACTTCGGATGCCGGAACATCGTCGGCGACGAAGGACTGACCGATGCCGCGCGTCAGGATGAAGGTGAGCTTGCCGCTCTTGACCTTTTTGTCTTGCGCGATCGCATCCATCAGCGATTCAGCCGGCGGCAGCTCGCCCATGATATCCGCCATGCGGGTCGGCAGACCGACTTCCTTCAGATGCCGCTCGACGCGCTGCGCATCATCTGGGCTCGCAAGGTTCATTCGTGCGGAAAATTCATGCGCCAGCACCATGCCGATCGACACGCCCTCACCGTGCACCAGCCGGCGGCTGTCATAAGCGGTCGCCGCTTCCAGCGCATGCCCGAACGTATGGCCGAGATTGAGCAGCGCCCGCTGACCGGTTTCCCGCTCGTCGGCAACGACGACATCGGCTTTCGCCTGGCAGCTGGCAGCGATGGCCTCGATGCGGGCCGAGCCGCCCGTAAACACCGACTTCCAGTTCGCTTCCAGCCAGGCAAAGAAATCCGGCTTGTCGATCAGCCCATACTTTGCCACCTCGGCATAGCCTGCGCGGAATTCCCGCCCGCTCAGCGTATTCAGCACATCCGTATCGGCCAGGACCAGGTCCGGCTGATGGAAGACGCCGATGAGGTTCTTGCCGTGGCGGGAATTGATGCCGGTCTTGCCGCCGACGGAGGAATCGACCTGCGCCAGCAGCGAAGTCGGCACCTGCACGAAGCGCACGCCGCGGCGGACGATGCCGGCGGCAAAACCCGAGAGGTCACCGATGACGCCGCCGCCGAGCGCGATCACGCAGTCGTTGCGCTCGACCCTGGCTTCGAGCACCTTGTCGCAGACATCAATGAGATGTTCGAAGCTCTTCGTCTTTTCGCCGGGCGGCAGCACGACCTCGGCCGAGACGATACCTGCCGCATTGAGGCTCGCGACGACGGCCTCGAGATAGAGCGGAGCGACGTTTTCGTCGGTGATGATGGCCGCTTTGCGGCCTTTGAGACGCGAGGCGATCTCGGCGCCGGCCCGCGCAATCAGCCCTGGCCCGATCAGGATGTCATAGGCGCGCTCGCCGAGCGGCACATGCACTTTCTGGACTGATGAGGTGGAGCTTATCGCATTCATGACGCTGCACTTTCTTTCTGTTCGACCACGGCCTTCAGCACCTCGTCCGCCATGATTTCCTTGCGCACATCACGCGAGAGTATGGTGAGGTCTGCCTGCGCATAGATCGGGTAACGCGCCTTCATCAGATTTTCGAGGGTCTGCTTGGGATTTTCGGTCTTGAGCAGCGGCCGCGTGTCACGCTTGTTGACCCGCTCCCAAAGCACGTCGAGATCAGCCTTCAGCCAGATCGACAGCCCGCCCTTTTTTATATGCCTGCGGGTGCGGTCATTGATGAAGGCGCCGCCGCCGGTGGAGACGACGCGCGGTCCGCTCTTCAGGAGCCGCTTCATCACTCGCGTTTCCAGCGCCCGGAACTCTTCCTCGCCATAGGCTGCGAAAAGTTCGGCAATGGTCATGCGCGACACCCGCTCGATCTCATGATCGCTGTCGATGAAGGGAATGCCGAGTTGGCTGGCGACGATGCGCCCGACGGAGGATTTCCCGGCGCCCATCAGGCCGACGAGGATCAGATTGCGTGAACCGAGCGCAGCGCGAGCTCTGTCTTTCAGGCTGTCAGCAACGGTCAGCAGTGGTTCACTCATCGGTCCATTCACACTTTGTTTGCAAACCGTATCGACAAATGCAGGTGGAGCGTCAAGTCGCGGACAAGGGAATCATGGCTCGGATGGCGCTTCTTGCACTTGCGAATACGCTTCTTATAACAGAAGCACAGCATGAAGGAGTTGCCGAATGCCGACCCTGTTCCGTTTCCTGTTCTTCTGCGCGATCCTCGCCGGGACGGTTTACGGAGCGATGTGGGCGCTCGTGACCTTCGTCGAGCCCAAGCCGCGCGACGTAACGATCCGTATTCCCTCCGAGCGGGTCAACCCGCCGGCGACGGGCACAATCGACACGACCAGGAAGTGAGTGAGATGATGGATCTAAGCCGCGTCCACATGGAATCCTTCCTGGAAATGATGAGCGCCGAACGTGGGGCTGCCGCCAACACCCTGCAATCCTACCAGCGCGACCTCGACGATGTCAGCGCTTTCCTGAACGGCCGCAGCATAAGGTTGACCGAAGCAGGTTCCGCCGACCTGGCCGCCTATCTCGCCTCGCTCGCCCGCCAGGGCTTCAAGCCCTCCTCGCAAGCACGCCGGCTCGCCGCGATGCGGCAATTCTACAAGTTCCTCTATGCCGAGGGCCTGCGGACCGACGACCCCACAGGCGTTCTCGATGCGCCGAAGAAGGGACGTCCGCTACCTAAGACGATGGGGGTCGAGGAGGTCGGCAGGCTGCTGTCGCAAGCGCAGGCCGAGGCCGACGATCCGGCTCCGGGCCAGTTGCAGCGCCTGCGCATGCTGGCGCTGTTGGAACTGCTCTATGCCACCGGCATGCGCGTCAGCGAACTCGTCTCGCTACCGGCCCGCGTACTTGACCAGGAGGGCCGTTTCCTGATGATCCGCGGCAAGGGCAACAAGGAGCGGCTGGTGCCGCTGTCGCACTCGGCGATCGCGGCCCTGAAATCGTATGGGCGCCTGCTGGCGACCGAGACCGCCGCGGCGAAGGAGCCGCAGGAAAGCCCTTGGCTCTTTCCTGCCGCCTCCAAGGAGGGATACCTGCCGCGCCAGGTTTTCGCCCGCGACCTCAAGAACCTGGCGATCCGCGCCGGCCTGACGCCGTCGCTGATCTCGCCGCACGTCATGCGCCACGCCTTCGCCAGCCACCTGCTTGCCAACGGCGCCGATCTGCGCGTCGTGCAGGAACTCCTCGGCCATTCGGACATTTCGACCACACAGATCTATACGCATGTCCTCGAAGAGCGGCTGCAGCAGCTCGTCCAGATGCATCACCCCCTTGCCAAACAGGCGAAAAAGCACGAATAGGACCGGCGACAAGGGGCGGAGCCAGGAAAACGCCCCGGGCACAAGGAACGGAAACGCACCTCATGCACAATTATCTCGACTTCGAAAAGCCGATCTCCGACCTCGAAGGCAAGATCATCGAGCTGAAGAAGCTCGCAATGGAAGACGAGAGCATCGACACCACCGATGAGATCGGCAGGCTGGAGGTTCGCGTCCGCGAAGCGATCGTCGAAATCTATTCCAAGCTCAATGCCTGGCAGAAGACGCAGGTCGCCCGCCACCCGCAGCGCCCGCATTTCGTCGATTACGCCAAGACGCTGTTTCAGGAATTCACCCCGCTTGCCGGCGACCGCAAGTTTTCCGAGGATGCCGCGATCCAGGCGGGCCTTGCCCGCTTCCGCGGCCAGCCCGTCGCCGTCATCGGCCAGGAAAAGGGCAACGACACCAAGACTCGCCTGAAGCACAATTTCGGCAGCCCCCGGCCGGAAGGCTACCGGAAGGCAATCCGCATCCTTGAAATGGCTGACCGTTTCGGCCTGCCCGTCATTTCGCTGGTGGATACGGCCGGCGCCTATCCCGGCGTCGGCGCCGAGGAGCGCGGCCAGGCCGAGGCGATTGCCCGCTCGACGGAAATGTGTCTCGGCGTCAAGGTTCCCCTCGTTTCCGTCGTCATCGGCGAGGGCGGCTCGGGCGGCGCGATCGCGATTGCCACCGGCAACAGGGTCTACATGCTCGAGCATTCGATCTACAGCGTCATTTCCCCGGAAGGGGCAGCCTCCATCCTCTGGCGCGATTCGACCCGCGCCCGGGAAGCGGCGACCAACATGAAGATCACCGCCGAAGACCTGAAATCGCTCGGCGTCATCGACGGCATCATTTCCGAGCCGCTCGGCGGCGCCCATCGCGATCCCGATAGCGTGATCGCCGCAACCGGCGACGTGATCGCCAATGCGCTCGGCGAAATGGCATCGCGTTCCGGCGAACAGCTGCGCAATGAGCGGCGTCAGAAATTCCTCAATATGGGCCGCAACCTCTAAGATAAGTTGCGCTTTTCAGCGATTGGGGCCAAATCTTGGCCACATTGATATTATCTGTAACATTCGCGCTTGCGGGGATGTTCGAGGCACGTCATAGGCTGGTAAGGTTTTATAAACTATAAGCCGCCTATGATTCCTTCCAATGCCCGAACTCCATAGGCGGACCGGGTCGCACTATCTTTATGGGCTAGTTTGGATGCGCATACGTCATTTTGCCTATGTTTCCGTCATGGCGCTGGCTCTCGCCGGCTGCAACGATACGCTAGAAGTGGCGCAGGTCGATCTTTCCAAGGTCAAGAACAAGGTCGAACAGCCGCTCCCGCCCCATATCCTCAACGCCATGGCCGCTAAGGGCATGGACCGCAATTCGCCCATCATGATCCGCATCTTCAAGGAAGAAGGTGCAATGGAGATCTGGAAAGCGAAGACCGACAACCGTTTTGACAAGATCGCCGATTACAAGATCTGCGCCTGGTCCGGCCGCCTCGGTCCGAAGGTCAAGACCGGCGACCGGCAGGCGCCGGAAGGCTTCTACGAGCTGACCCGCGCCAACCTGAACCCGAATTCCAAATATTATCTGGCGATCAACACCGGCTTCCCGAACCGCTACGACGCAGTGAACGGCCGCACCGGTTCCGATCTGATGATCCACGGCGCCTGCTCGTCATCCGGCTGCTATTCGATGACCGACCAGCAGGTGCTGGAGATCTATGCCTTTGCCCGTGACGCCTTCAAGGGCGGCCAGTCGACCGTGCAACTGCAGGCCTTCCCGTTCCGCATGACGGCGGAAAACATGGTCAAGCATCGCCTCGACCCGAACTATGACTTCTGGAAGATGCTGAAGGTCGGCTACGACAATTTCGAAGTGACGAAGCGCCCGCCGGAGGTGAACGTCTGCGAGAAGAAATATGTCTTCAACCAGCAGGCAACCGATGGCGGCGCCTTCAACGCCGCCGGCAAATGCCCTGCCATGTCGACGCCGCCGGCGCTGACGGCAGCCCTTGCCTCCTACGGCAAGACCTATGACGCCGACTATGCCAAGGCGATGAGCAAATATGACGGCATGGCCTGGTACGACCCGTCCGAAGCCGAGCGCAAGGCCGTGGTCGCCAAGCTGCGCAAGGGCCGCGAACTCGCTTTCGCGCCGACAGGCACCTCGCTGGAAGCCGGCCGCATGGTCAAGGTCGCCGAACTCGAGGACCTGATGGCCAAGCGCACGACGCAGAGCCTCACCGCCAACTCCGCGGCCGGCGCCACACCCGCAACGCCGGCCCAGCCGCAGGCAACGCCCGTCGCCGCCGCAACGCCTGCGGTCGTGCCGGTGCCGATGCAGAATCCGCTCGCTTATGCCGCGCCAGCGCCCGAACCGCAGGAGACGGCAGAAGCCGCGGCAAAGAAGCCGTTCTGGAAATTCTGGGCGCGGAACTGAACGGCTTGAACCCCGTTCGCTACGATCTTCGCGGCCTGAAATGCCCACTCCCCGTGATGAAGACGCGCCGGAAGCTTGCCGCCATGACAAGCGGCACGCTCGTCCTCGTCGATACCAGCGATCCGATGGCAGTGATCGATATGCCGCATTTCTGCAATGAGGACGGTCACGAACTGGTCGCGACGGAAAAGACCGAAGACGGCCACCGCTTCCTGATCCGCAAGCGGTAAAACATGTCACTTGACGTAGCAGCCTGAAAAATCGGACTCGATAAGAACGACGCGGCGCGCCTTTAGATGCGCAAACCCGGAATGGCGAGTGGATTGTCGGACAGCGCCTGACGATCCGGTGTGTCGATCCGCGGCTTGCCGAGGAAGGCGTCGAAAAGATCCTTCACGAAAGCTTCGGGCAGATCCTTGGTGATCAGCACCATGCGCGTGCGCCGGTCTTGCGGATTCGGCCACGCCGGCAGCCGCACCGGCGGGTGAAAGATGCTCTGGACGCCGTGCAGCACCAGCGGCCGTTCCGGTCGGTCGGAGACGGATACGATCGCCTTCATCCGCAACAGCTTTTCGCCATGGGCCGAGCGCAGGAGATCGACGAACATTTCGAGCGCCATCGGATCGATCGGCTTTTCTTCGACGATGGAGAAAGACCGGATCGAAGCATCATGACGATTGACGTCGTGCGGATCCTGCTGCGCATGATCATGATGGTGGTGGCCGTGGCCATCACGATGATCGTGATGGCCATCGTGATCGTGGTCATGATCATGATGATGCGCCTCATGCGCATCCTCGTCCTGCAGCCAGCGCCCGACATCGGCGATCTTCGTTGCCGGGTCGTAGAGACCGTTCACCAGGAGCGCGGCGCTGCCGGCCTCGGCGACGTCGGCATCCATCATCGCCGCGCGCGGATTGAGCGCCCGCAGGCGCTGTTCCAGCTCCGCCGTTGCGCCGGCCATCGACCTCTTCGAGACAATCAGCCGGTCTGCAACCGCAGCCTGCCTGCGCGCTTCTTCGTGATTGTCGAGCGTCTGCAGCCCATTGACCGCATCGACGACCGTCACGACGCCGTCGAGTTCGAAATTTGTGGCGATGACCGGATTGCCCATGATTGCCTGCATGACGGGCGCAGGATCGGCAAGACCGGTCGTTTCGATGACGACGCGCTTCACCGGCCTGACGCGGCCCGTCTGGACGGCGTCCATCAGGTTCGCCAGCGTATCCACAAGCTCGCCGCGCACCGTGCAGCAGAGGCAGCCGTCGGACAATTCGATGATCGAATCGCCGGAACTTTCGACCAGCAGATGGTCGATGCCGACATCGCCGAATTCATTGATGATGACAGCCGCATCCTTCATGTCAGGATCTTTGAGGATGCGGTTCAGCAGCGTCGATTTGCCGGCGCCGAGAAAGCCGGTCAGGATGGTGACCGGAATCCTGTCGTTAAACGCGCTCATCTCTGCCTTACCTTAGAAGCCCATCTTGTCTTAAAACGCGGTCGGGCGCGGCAGCGGCACCGGCACGTTGGCGATGCCGCCAGCCGTATCGCCGGTCGCCACCTTTTCCGGCTGCTGAGACGGCTGCGGGTCCTGCCCCGGAATGAGGCCGGCGAAGACGAATTGCGGGTCGTGGTCCATTTCCAGAATGTAGGGCGAGTGCACCTTCATGCGGCCGACCTCGTCTCGCGTTTCGCTGCGTATCTTGGCGCCCTTGGCGCTGCATATATCGGCTGTAATGTCGGTCACCTGGTCTTGTCCGGGTCCGTAGGGCTTTAGCGAACCCAGCGTCTCATTGCCGGGAAACTGCGTCGTAAAGCCCTTCTGCAACAGATTCGCCGTCGCATCGGCACGCGCCGCGAGACTGTCCGTGCCGAGCACGACGGAAACAAGCGTACGGCCGTTGCGCGTCGCCGAACCGATCTGGTTGAAGCCCGAGGCGCAGATGAAGCCGGTCTTCATGCCGTCGGCGCCGGCGAAGCGGCCGATCAGCATATTGAGGTTCGGCACGTTCTGCTGGCCGGTGGTGAAGCCCTCGAGCGCGAAATAGCTGGCATATTGCGGAAACTCGCGACGCAGCGCCACCGTCAGCACCGCCAGGTCGCGCGCCGTCGTATATTGCCCCTTGCCCGGCAGGCCGTTCGGATTGACGAAATGCGAATCCGTCATGCCGAGCTTCAGCGCCTCGCCGTTCATCCGGGTCACGAAACCTTCCTGCGTACCGCCGACGGCTTCTGCGACCGCGACCGCAATATCGTTGGCCGATTTCACCATCAGGATCTTCAAGGCACTGTCGAGCGTCAGCTTCTGGCCCGGCTTGAAATACATCTTGGCGGCCGGCTGCGCGGCGGCGCGCTTGCTCATGACGATGGGCGTATCGAGGCTGATCTGGCCGGCGCGGATCGCATCGAAGACGGTATAGACGGTCATCAGCTTGGTGAGTGAGGCCGGATACCACTTTCGGAAGGCTTCTTCGTGTTCGAGAACGCGGCCTGTCTGCACGTCGACGAGAATATGCGGATTGGCCTGGACAAGCGAAACGGAAGCGACAAAAGCGGCAGTCGCCGCAACCATGAAACGAAACGGCCGCATGGCGGCAAACAAACGGAAGTGGCTCGTCGACACGGTTCGTCCTTCAGATGTCCGGAAAATCTCGCAACCTTCATCTATCTAGCCTATATGGCTATGACATGGCAAAGGTCATTGACGAAGTAATTGCACGGGCCTCACGCCCATTTGAAGCGACGAACGATTGTCGGAATTTGATAACAGGAACGCCAAGATGCCGATTTTGAACAGAGCCGCCGAATTGCAGGACGAAGTCGCCGAATGGCGCCGCCATATCCATGCCCGGCCCGAGCTTCTTTTCGCGGTGGAAAACACGGCCGCTTTCGTCACTGAGAAACTCAAGGATTTCGGGGTTGACGAGATTGTCACCGGCATCGGCCGCACCGGCGTCGTCGGACTAATCAAGGGCAAGGGCGAAGGCCGCCGCACGATCGGCCTGCGCGCCGACATGGATGCCCTGCCGCTGACTGAGATCACCGGTAAGCCCTGGGCTTCGAAGACGCCGGGCAAGATGCATGCCTGCGGACATGACGGCCACACCGCCATGCTGCTCGGCGCCGCGAAATATCTCGCCGAAACCCGCAATTTCAATGGTAATGTCGCCGTCATCTTCCAGCCCGCCGAAGAAGGCGGCGGCGGCGGCAATCTGATGGTCAAGGATGGCATGATGGAGCGCTTCGGGATCGAAGAAGTCTACGGCATGCACAACCTGCCGGGCCTGCCTGTGGGACAGTTTGCGATCCGCAAGGGCGCCATCATGGCGGCAACCGACGAATTCACCGTCACCATCAAGGGCCGCGGCGGCCACGCCGCCCAGCCGCACCGGACGATCGACCCGATCGCCATCGCCGCCCAGATCGTCAACAACCTGCAGATGATCGCCTCGCGCACCGCCGACCCGATCCGCTCGGTCGTCGTTTCGGTGACCAAGTTCAATGCCGGTTTCGCCCATAACGTCATCCCGAACGATGCGACCTTCGCCGGCACCGTTCGCACCCTCGACCCTGAGATGCGCACACTTGCCGAGACGCGCTTTCGGCAGATCATCGAGGGCCTGGTCGCGGCTCATGGGGCCGAGGCCGAAATCAGCTTCAACCGCAACTATCCCGTCACCGTCAACCATCCCGATGAGACCGAGCACGCGGTCGCCACTGCGAGCGCCATTGCCGGCGAAGCAAACGTCAATGCCGAAATCGATCCGATGATGGGCGGCGAGGACTTCTCCTATATGCTGAACGCCCGTCCCGGCGCCTTCATCTTCATCGGCAACGGCGACAGCGCCGGCCTCCACAACCCGGCCTACGACTTCAACGACGAAGCCATCGCCCACGGCATCTCCTACTGGGTGCGCCTTGCCGAACAACGCCTCGGGCTTTGACAAGAATTAAGGCTTGGCTTCGCGCCAAGCCTTTTGTATGCATGGCATCCAAGTGGTCCCGTAGCTCAGCAGGATAGAGCATCAGATTCCTAATCTGGGGGTCGCGCGTTCGAATCGCGCCGGGATCACCATTCTCAAACGCTGAGCCATATGGCCACTGCGGGAATGGGTGGAATGACTGATCTCGTCTTGTAGATCGCCGCTGAAGGCTTTGCCTCGTTTCAAGCTCGCGGTACCTGACGATAGGCTCCTCGTCTTCTTATGATCCGCCGTGCCCCTAGTCCCAGCAACGCCGCCACAACCGATCCGCCGACAAAACCGATTGCGCCCCAGACGAGGCCGGCAAAGCTCATCGGCACCCCAGGCACGAAGTCGCGCCAGGTATTGGCGAAAACCACATCTTCCGCATTCCCTAGCAGCACGAAGGGCTTGGCGACGGGGGCGGCGGCGCCGAGTTTCAGTTGCTGCGACTGCAGCGTTTCGTAACGCGCGATCGTGCTCTGCATCGAGACGCCGCGGTCGCGCAGGAAATCGTCGGAAGATTGGGCATAGGCGTTCAGCGCCTGCTCGCGGTCGAGCTGATGCTGGGCGGCTTGGCGGTTGAAGTCCTCGACGATGACACGCAGCTCATCGATCGCGCCGCCGATCCGCTGGCGATATTGCTGCGCAAATTCAGGCGCTTGCGAAAAGACCGTGCCGCCGGCAAGTCCGGCGACAAGGGCGATGATCCTTGCAATCTGTCCCACGTCCGTGGTCTCCGGCTGTTTCCTGCGCTAACGATCCGCGGCCGCAAAGGTTTCTGCCTTCGACACAATCGGTAACGCTATGTGATTGAACCGGCGGCGCTTCCGGCGAGTTGAGACTATGACCAACTCAGAAAGAGAGGCTCGTCATGAAACAGTTCATTCTTGCTTGCACGCTCGCTGCAGCGTCCGTCCTTTCCGCCATGCCGTCCCAGGCGGCAAGCGTGACTATCACCACCGATAACCCGCGTCCTTATTACGGCGATTTGGAGCGTCCTGATTATCGCGATTCGGAGCGCCCTTATTATCGCCACCGGCCCTACTACCGCCATCACATGATGCGCCGCGTCTCCGATGATTGCTTCACCAAGACGGAAAGAATCCGCCGTCACGGTCATACGATCATCAAGGAGACCCGGATCTGCCGATAAGGCGGTCCATGCACGAAAAGCCCGGCCGCTCCTCCCCAGCCGGGCTCTTCACCTTTCCGCTGATCAGGAACTTCGCAACATCGGCTGCGTTTATCGCGAAAACGGGAGAACTCATCATGCGTATCAAGATGACTCTTTTGGCAATCGCCTATGTCGCCGTCAGCGCTCTGCTGCTCGCCATCGCGTATCAGCCGCAGGGGTCGGTGGCCACAGCGAAGACCGATCGCCTGGAAGGCGCGTCCTTCCTCGTCGAGCGCTTCGCCGGTTGATCAGCCGAGCGCCGGCGTAGAGGCCGGCGCTCGCAAGCGGGACGCGTTTCGCTAAATCAATGCGGGTTGCCGACGGCAGACCCGCTGAGCAGGATTCGGTTCTGCACCGCGGTCACGCCCTCGACCGCCCGGGCGACGGCGGTTGCCCGTTCGATTTCCCCGACCGTACCGACGGTGCCTGTCAACACGACCTGATCTTCCTCCATCGTCACTTCCACATCCGACGCATCGATGCCGCCGGCAATTGCCAATGCATTGGCGACGGCGGCCTCGAGAGATGCGCGATTGGCGATCTCCGCTTCCACTTCGGGCGCAAGCCCGTGAAATGTCGGCTCTTTGAAAACCATATTCCGTTCCTCCGAAAAATCTCAAGAAGAAACGCCATCGGCCTGGTTTGGTTTCCTGCGTTACCAGCTGACGCGATAGCGGAGATTGACGCTGCTCGCCTCATCAGGCGAGAACGGATTGCTGACCGAGGCATCGAGGTTGAGGTTCGGCAGGATCGCCTGGTCGACCGCCACCGTGCTCGAGAAGTCGCCGCTGGCATTGCTGACCCCGGCGCCTGCCGAAAGCGAGGTTCCCGTCCAGGGATGGATCAACTTCAGCGCCTGTGACGCCGTCACCGAAGTCTCCCTGGCATCGACCGGGTCGTAACGGACGCTCAGGGAGCGGCTCGATTGCATGTCGAGCGAATCCGACAGGATCCAGCTGCGCGAGCGGCTGAGCGTCAGAGCGCCGCTGCCGCGCAGCGTATCGACGCTGACCCTGGCGCCCTGCTGCGATTGGCCTGCCGGCGTAACGCTCGTCTTGCTGATCCTGCCCCAGAGCATGGCCTGTTCGGAATCGGGTAGCGGCGCGCCGCCTTTTGTCGCTGCTAATGCGAGATCGGCGCCGGCGCTCGTCTCCCATTCCGCCGGCAGACGAAAACCCATCGTCGCCTTGTATGATCGATCCGAGACTTTGGCAGGCGACCAGATCAACAGGTCGTCCGCCTTTGCGGTCACGGTCAGCGAAAGCACGATGGCGGAAAGAATGATGGCTATTCTGAATATCGTCATGTGTTCCGATCGTTTTGACCTGACACGTGCTGGCTCATCGAATGGCACGATACCGCACCAAAGTGCCGCAGCGAACACGGACAGGCAGCACGGCCAAGCCGTTCATCCCGATGTCATCCTCGATTTAGTGTTTGGCCGAAAAAGCCGAGGGCAGCCAGGTGCCCGTTTTTCAATGGCCGCCGCAGCGCCCCGCCCATGCGCCGACGAGCGGCGGCAGGGGAATCACATCCTTTCAGGAATGTCATGAGGATCACACCCCGCCGCCGCTCTGTAAACCCCCGAGGAGCTGAAATCTGCTGCACCGCACACTTGCCGCACCCTCCAAACCCTAGTAGAGCCTGAGCCTACGAGAGACATTTTTCGCGAAATTCCAAATGATGACCGGCAAAACCGCGCCGCGGCGCCTCAGCATCTTCGGCTCGACCGGGTCGATCGGCCGCAATACCCTCAATGTCGTCGAACATCTGGGCGGGCGGGAGAACTTCGAAATTTCCGTTCTGACAGGCAACGGCAATGTCCAGCTGCTCGCCCGGCAGGCCAGATCCTTCGGCGCGCGGCTGGCGGTGACGGCAAACGACCGGCATTATGAAGCGCTGAAGGGCGAACTTTTCGGCAGCGGCATCGCGGTCGCGTCGGGGAAATCCGGCCTGATGGAAGCGGCCGACCGCGAAGCCGACTGGGTGATGGCGGCAATCGTTGGCACGGCGGGTCTGGCGCCGACGCTTGCCGCTGCGCGCCGTGGCGCTGATATCGCCCTTGCCAACAAGGAATGTCTGGTCTCGGCCGGCGATCTCTTCATCGGGGCGATCCGCGCCGGCGGCGGCAAGCTGCTTCCCGTCGACAGCGAGCACAATGCGATTTTCCAGGTGCTGGAAGAAAACCAGCGCCATGCCGTCGAGCGTGTCATCCTGACCGCCTCGGGCGGTCCCTTCCGTACCGCCTCGTTGAAGGAGATGGCCGATGTGACGGTGGAAACCGCACGCGCCCATCCGAACTGGTCGATGGGCTTGAAGATCTCGATCGACAGCGCCTCGATGTTCAACAAGGCGCTGGAAATGATCGAAGCCCGCCATCTTTTCGGACTGCGGCCCGAGCAGATCGAGGTGATCTTCCATCCGCAGTCGATCATCCATTCCATGGTGGGTTATACCGACGGTTCGGTGCTGGCGCAGCTCGGCGCGCCTGATATGCGCACCGCCATCGGTTACGCGCTGTCCTTTCCGCGCCGGCCGAACCTGCCGGTCGAGCGGCTCGATTTCGCCAAGCTCGCGAGGCTGGATTTCGAAGCGCCGGATGAGGTGCGGTTTCCCGCCTTGCGGCTGGCGCGCCTTGCGATGACGCGCGGCGGCGTTCAGGGCGCGGTGCTCAACGGCGCCAAGGAAGTGGCGCTCGAGGCCTTCATCGAGGGGCGCCTCTCCTTCCTCGCCATGGCCGAGGTCACCGAGAGGGTCATGGATGACCTGGCCCACCTGCCGCCGGCTGCCGGCATGGACGATGTCTTCAACGCCGACCGGCAAGCCCGGCAGCGCGCGGCAGCCCTGCTGAAACTCGATCTCGTCGGTTGAGAGCTCGGTCGGCTAGCGCAGCCGATTGCCGTGCTCGTCGAACAATCGGCAATTCGAGGGCTCGAACTGCAGGCTGACCTCTTCGCCGGCCGCAATGCTGGTCGGCGACCGGTGCTCGACGGTGAGCGACTGACCATCGCCGAGCTGGCAATAGAGATACTGCGTTCCGCCGAGATACTCCGAAAAATCGACCCTTGCCCTCAGGCTGCCATTGAGCTCGGGCGCCACTTTCAGATGCTCCGGCCGCAGACCGAGCGTCACGGCCGCACCGGCCAGCCTGTCTTTCGGCAGCAGGCCGCTTTCGACGCGCCCGCCGGCGATATCGACCAGGCCGCCTTCGCCCCATCGGGCATTCAGGAGATTCATCCTCGGCGAGCCGATGAAACCCGCCACGAACGTGTTCGACGGATTCTCGTAGATTTCCCGCGGCGTTCCGGCCTGCTCGACGCGGCCGTCGCGCAGCACGACGATCTTGTCGGCGAGCGTCATCGCCTCGGTCTGATCATGCGTGACATAGATCATCGTATTGCCGAGTTCGCGATGAAGGCGGGCGATCTCGATGCGCATGGACACGCGCAGCTCCGCATCGAGATTGGACAGCGGTTCGTCGAACAGGAAAACATCGGGCTCGCGCACGATCGCCCGGCCGATCGCCACGCGCTGGCGTTGGCCGCCGGAAAGCTGGCCGGGGCGCCGGTCGAGCAGATGGTCGATTTTCAGGATCGCCGAGGCTGCCTTGACGCGCGTCTCGATCTCCGCACCATTCGTACGCGCCATCTTCAGGCCGAAGGCCAGGTTGTCGCGCACGCTCATATGCGGATAGAGCGCGTAGGATTGGAAGACCATGGCGATGCCGCGCTCGGACGGATCGAGATCGGTGACAACACGTCCCTTGATCTCGATCTCGCCCTCGGTCACGTCCTCCAGGCCGGCGATCATGCGAAGCAACGTCGATTTTCCGCAGCCGGACGGACCGACGAAGACGACGAATTCGCCCTCCTCGATCGTCAGGTCGATGCCATGGACCACCTGCAGATTGCCATAGCTTTTTCGCACGTCCTGAAGGACGACGCTCTTGTTACCCATACCGTTCGTCATCCCCAAACGACCTACTTGTCCGCCTGGACCCAGACGAGCATCTCTCCGGGCGCGCGGTTGTCCCAGAGATGATAGGGCACGAAGCGTGCTGTGGCGACCCGCCTTTCGGCCGGCGCCTTGCGGTAGAGCGATGTGCCCCAATTCGATGTTTCCTCACGCTCGACCTTGAGATCGAGAGCGACGGCATCATTGAGGTCCTTCAGCACGACGGTTTCGGCGGCCGACAGTTCGCGGGGCAGAACGATGGTGTTGAGGTCCTCGCCATTGTCCGTTGTCTCGACGCAATAGACGAGCGGACCGCGCATCAAGGCGACGCGGCCGGCATCCTGGCGCACTTTCGGATTGGCATATTGCGGACGAAGCGCCAGCGGCAGGTAGAGGGCCACCTTATCACCGTCCGCCCATTCGCGGTCGATCCTCGCATATCCGTCGCGGGCATGGGCACCGAGGTCGAGCATCGCCCCGTTGACGCTGAGGGTTGCGCCCTCTGCCCAATCCGGGATGCGCAGCGACAGCGCGAACCGAGCCGGCTTTGCCAGCTTGACAGTGAAGGCGACCGCGCCGTCCCACGGATAATTGGTGCTCTGCTCCAACGCCAACTCCGCGCCATTGGCAAGCTTCAGCCGGGCGGTGCTTTCGCCATAGAGATGGACGGCGATCTCATCATCGGCAACCGCATACATGTATGACCCGATCGACGTCACCAGACGGGCGATGTTCGGCGGGCAGCAGGGGCAATGGTGCCACTTCCAGCGGTGGTGCTTGCCCGCACTTTCGAGCGGATTGTCATAGAAGAAGGTCTTGCCGTCTGTGGAAAGACCCGGCAGCGCGCCGTTATAAAGCGCCTGCTCCATGATATCGGCATAGCGCCGGTTCGGTCCGCGCCCGAGCATGCGGCTCGCCCAGAAGACCAGGCCGACGGAGGCGCAGGTTTCCGCATAGGCCGTGTCGTTGGGCAGATCGTAATAATCGGTGAAGC
Source organism: Rhizobium sp. BK049 (assembly GCF_014193135.1). NCBI lineage: Bacteria > Pseudomonadati > Pseudomonadota > Alphaproteobacteria > Hyphomicrobiales > Rhizobiaceae > Rhizobium > Rhizobium sp. BK049. The sequence goes on along the minus strand of NZ_JACHYV010000027.1, from coordinate 5,656 downwards.
CTTCGTTGGAGGCGGCCGGGCCGATGCCGCCGGTGATGTACATCTGCTTGGTCGTCAGATCGTCCCAAAGCGTTTCCAGCGCCGCCGTCAGACTGTCGTCCTTGTATTCGGTGGCAATATCGGCCATGCCGGAATAGAGGTACATGGCGCGCACCGCATGGCCGACCACCTTCGTCTGTTCGCGCACCGGGAGGTGCGCCTGGCCATATTCATAGGTCTTCTGATGGAAGTCGGCAGCGCTCCGGCCGTCGCGAGCGGCCTCGGCCGTAAAGAAGTGCGGCTCGGTGCCGCGTTCGTCGATGAAGTATTTCGACAGGTCGAGATATTTCTTCTCGCCGGTCACCCGGGCGAGCTTGACCAATGCCAGCTCGATTTCCTCGTGGCCGCAATAGCCGGGAATCTGTCCCTCGCCATGGCCGAAAACCTTGATCATGTAATCGGCGTAGCGGCACATGATGTCGAGCAGCTTGCGCTTGCCGGTCGCCTGATAATAGGCGACCGCGGCTTCCATCAGATGGCCCGCGCAATAGAGTTCGTGATGATCGCGCAGATTGGTCCAGCGGCGGGATGGCTCGACGCGCTGGAACCAGGCGTTCAGATAGCCGTCCTTGTCCTGCATCCGCTCATACATGTCGATGATCTCATCGGCGCGCGCCTCGAGCTTCGGGTTCGGCCGGCGATAAAGCGAGTAGGCGATCGTCTCGATCGACTTGCCGAGATCGGAATCCCAGAACATCTGCGTCGTCCCGCCCCAGGGCTGAATGGGAATGACAACGCCCGGGCTCGGCTGGTTGACGTCGATCGCTTTCAACATCCCTGCCTCGACGCAGCGGTCGAGCAGGGTCTCGGCGGTGGAATTGCAGACGGCGTCCTGCCACTTGCCCCAGAAGCCGCCGAGCTCGACATCGGGAACGGCGACGGGACGAAACTGGCGGTCATTGCTTGACTTGGTCATGGGCTCTACCTTGAGCATGATGCCGAAAAGTGTGAGCGGTTTTCGGACGACATCATGCTCTAACTCTTTAATTTAGAACAGGATTCAGATTTTAGGCCGACGGCCTAAAATCATCCTGTTCTTGCGATCATTTCACCGCGCCGGCCATCAGCCCGCGCATGTAGTAGCGTTGCAGGAGCAGGAAGACGATCAGGCAGGGGATCGTCATGACGACGACACCAGCCTGCACCGCTCCCCAGTTGATGGCGCCGAGCCGTCCGGCGCGAACCGCCGTCATCAGTACCGGCAGGGTGTATTTCTCATTGCTGGAAAGCAGCACGAGCGCAGCGAGAAACTCGTTCCAGGCGTTGAGGAAGGCGAAGATCGCCACCGTCGCGACACCGGGCAGCACCAGCGGCAGCAGGACGCGCGCCAGCAGCCTCAGATCGCGCGCACCGTCGATGCGCGCTGCCTCTTCGATCTCCTTGGGCACGGCGTCGAAGGCATTGCGCATCATGAAAACGGAGAAGGGCAGTTGCAGCGTCACATAGACGAGCGTCAGCCCGAGCAGCGAATTGTTGAGGCCGAGTTTTGCCAGGATGATGAAGAGCGGCGTCAGGATCGACTGGAACGGGATCATCAGCGTAGCAATGATCAGCACGAACAGTGCATTCTTCATCGGGAAGCGATAACGCGAGAAGCCATAGCCGGCGAGCAGGCTGACAAGAACGGTCAGCACCACGGTGGCGACCGAAACGAACAGCGAATTGATCATGTGCCGCCAGATGCCGGCGCCGAACGTATCGAGCAGCGCATAGGCATCGAAGCTGATGCTGGATGTCGGCCACGGCGGCAAGGGCGGCAGGGTGGCCTCGGCACCCGGCCGGAAGGAAGCGAGCAGCGTGACCGCGAACGGCGCCAGAAAAAAGATCGAAATGGCGATGCCTGCCAGATGATAGGTCGACTTCGTGCGGATGGCCTTGCGGGCGCGGCGTTGCCTTGAGGTCGTCATGGACGCTCCTCCCCGACGCGCAGCAGCCAGAGCTGCACGATGCTGATGGCGACCAGAATGGCGAGGAGCGCAATCGAGAGGGCCGCGCCATAGCCGAGATTGAAGGAGACGAAGGACTGGTTGAAGATGTAATAGACCACCGAGATCATCTTGTTCTGCGGTCCACCGGCCGTCATGATATAGAACTGGTCGAAGGCGAGGATCGAGCCGGTAACCGAGACGATCAGGGCTAGCGCGATCGTCTTGCGCATCAGCGGCAGCGTCAGGTGCCGGAAGCGCTGCCAGCGGCCGGCGCCGTCGATGCGGGCCGCCTCCGTCAGCTCGGATGGAATGGCCTGCAGCCCGGTCAGCAGAATGATCATGGTGAAGCCGGCGATCTTCCAGACGACCATCACCACGACCGTCAGAAAGGCGGTGTCGAAGGTCGCAAGCAGGTTGGGGCTCTTTTCCAGAAGACCGAGTGCTTTCAAGGCTGGGCCGATGAAGCCGCTATCGACATTGGCAAGCCAGACCCAGAGCAGCGAGGCCGTGGCAAGGCCGACCACGACCGGCAGGAAGATGATCGTGCGGTAGGCGCTGACGAACTGCCGTTCCTTTTCGACGAAGATCGCCAGCGGAAAGGCGACAGCGAAGATCGCGACAGTGACGATCACGGTGTAATAGGCGGTGAAATTCAGTGCCGCCATGAAACGGGTGTCGTTGAACATACGGAAATAATTGTTGAAGCCGATCCAGCGCGACGCTCCCATCAGCGGCCAGTTGTGAAGGCTCATCCACCCCGTGAAGAGAACCGGCATGACGAAGAAGACGATGACCAGCGCCATGGCCGGCGCGATGTAGAGCGGGCCGCGCCAATTCGATCTGCGCCGCCGCTTTCGCCGGGGCAATAGGATATTCGAACCGGAACCGGTCATCGAAACGCTCCGCATCTGTCAATTGAAAATGGCCGGGAAGCTGCCACCGCTCCCCGGCCGCGGCCTTGGGAGAGTTATTGGCCGCTATCTATGATCGACTGCATTTCCGACTGGGCGCTCGAGAACGCGCCGTCGACATCGTCGCCGAAGATCGCCGCGTTGGTGAAGCTTGCCCATGGGCCGTTGGCGCTGTTGATCAGGTCGTTGAATTGCAGCGTATAGGGCGTCTTGGCAACGCTGATCGCCTTGAGGCCGACCTGCATGCGCGGATCGAGACCTTCCAGCACCTTACCGGCGATGTCGCCGCGGGTCGGCAAGCTGCCATATTTCGCCATCACCTTCTGGCCGTCCTCGGAATATATATATTCGAGGAACTCCTTCACGGCGTCGATCTTCTTGGTGCCCTTGGTGATGACGAAGTTGTCGCCGCCGGCAAAGGAGGAAGGCTTGCCGTCGACCCCGGGGATGAGGGTCACACCGAAATTGATCTCGGGATGCTGGGTCACCAGCGTGCCGATGGCAAAGGCGCCGAGGCTCTGCTGGCCGATCTTGCCGTTGGTGAAGGTCAGGAAGTTCGTACCGTTGTCGCTGGCCGCACCCGCCGGCACGAGGTCCTTTTTGACCATGTTGCGGTAGATGTCGACGGCCTTGCGCATCTGAGGCGTATCGAGCGTCGCCGTCTTGCTGTCGGCCGACAGGATGTCGGCGCCCGCACCCCAGACGAGCGGCGTGAAGGTGAAGATCATGCAGCCACCGCAGCCGCCGCCGGAGAAATAGAAGCCGTAGGTGTCGTCACCGAGTGCCCGGATCTTCTCCGCATTGGCGGTAATTTCATCCCAGTTCGCCGGCGCCTTCTCCGGGTCGAGACCGGCCTTCTTGTAGAGATCCTTGTTCCAGGCGAAGACCGATGTCTCGACGGAGAGCGGCAGGCCGTAAATCTTGTCCTGATAGGTGCCGAGGCGGACATGCGACGGCGAAAGCGAGTTGAAATAGGGCAGCGACTTCGCCCAGTCCGTCAGATCCTCCAGCTGGCCGGCCGCGGCAAAGGCAGGATTGTAGATGAGGTCCATCGACAGCGCGTCGGGCGCCTGTCCGCCGGCGATTGCCGTCGCATATTTCTGCACCAGCTCGGAGAACGGCACTTCGGTCATTACGACCTTGTTCTCATGGCTGGAATTATAGGCTTCGACGACTTTCTTGAAGGCGTCGCCGATCCCCGAGCGAACCCACATTTCGACGTTTTCGGCGGCCGATGCAGCCGAAACCAGGCACCAGGTGGCGATACCGGTCGCCGCCAATAGACGCTTGATCATGACACTCCTCCCAATATGGCGCATCTCCTCGCGCCTTTGCTCATTTCCGTGATTCTCATTCCTCGGGGGTTCTACCCCCGCATGACCGCCGAACGACGAGCCGGCAGGCCAACTTCCTCACTCCCGGCTCGACAGGCCGTCCTTCCGCAAGCGCCAGCACCGTCAATCCGGCCTGCCGCCCGAGTTCCTTCAGCTCCATATCTACGGTCGTCAGCGGCGGCCGCGTCTGGGCCGCGACAATCTCCCAATTGTCGAAGCCGATCACCGAAACGTCCTGCGGCACCTTGACGCCGCGCTCGCGCAGCGCATCCACCGCGCCACGGGCGATCTGGTCGTTGCCGCAGAAAAGCGCGTCCGGCTTTTCCCCCGGCCTCTTCCAAAGCTGTTCCACCGCTTCATGACCCCAGCTTTCCGACCAGACGCCGTAGAGCACCGGCTCGCGGTGGCCCGCCACCTGATGATAGGCCCCGGCCCGCTCCCGCACCGAAAAGAAGTCTTCCGGCCCGGTAATATGGGCAATCCGCCGCCGCCCGATCGTCACGAGCCATTCCACCGCCAATCTCGCACCCTGCTCGTCGTCCGAACGGAAAGTAACGCTGTTCGGCGTCCCCTCGGTGAAGGCATAGACGACAGGCACATGCAAATTCGACAAATCGACAGGCAGACGCTTGTCCAGCCGCTTGCCGGTTGCGATGATACCGTCGACCTGCTTGTCCAGCATCGCATCGACATGGATCTGGGCGAGTGCCGGATCATCTTCGATGGCGCACAGGAAAACCGAAACGCCATGATCGACGAGAGCGTCCGAAATACCCGCCATCACAGGCAGCGTGAAACGGCCGTAGGTGTCGTTCGTCAGCAGCCCGACGGTGAAGCTGCGCTTGCTGAGAAGACCTCTTGCCAGCGCATTCGGCCGATATCCGATTTCGCCGGCAATCCGCTTAACCCGCTCGCGGGTTTCTGCACCCATCCGGCCGGTGTCGTTGAGCGCCTTCGACGCCGTCGAGATGCTCACGCCGGCGGCCGACGCGACCTCATGGATGGTGATCCTGCCTCTTTTTCCTCCCGATATGTTCAGGCCTTCCTCCTTCTGAAGTGGCTTGAGAAAAGCTTTTACCAATCTTTCTGTCAAGTGAGAAAAGGTTTTCTCATGTAGATCCAGAGACGGAACATCGAGGCAGGCAGCAGGAAGGAAAGCGGGGAAACGGCCAATGCGAATCCATGAGACGGGATTGCAATGCGTCATTCACGGGTAGTGCGCCAGCCCACCGCTGGACAATCTTGCCCGGCTAATGAATGTGGAACAAACAACCGCCGTCAGAACCCGATGGAGGTTCTGATTCGCGGAGCTAGAACCCAAGCGATCGTTAGATCAGGCGACGTGCCTTGCCAGCGCGCAACGCGACCAGAGCGAATGCAGGGCCTCGACGAGATGGGCGATATCGGCGTCGGAATGCAGCGGCGTCGGGGTGATGCGCAGTCG